>JAWKWG010000003.1:0-155486 GCA_041397675.1 Hyphomicrobiales bacterium
CTTCGATCGATAATGTTGAGGTCGTGGTTGCCCGGTAGGATCAACACGCGCTCGGCAAGGCCTGGATGATTTGCGAGGATCTCGAAGAACTGTAACCACTCGGTGGATATGCCGGCGTCGGTCATGTCGCCTGTAATCAGAATGACATCGAGCCTCTTCTTGGCGTCGATCTTCTCCAGCCGCGCAAACAGTCTCTTGAGCCGCTCGTTGCCGCGGGGCCCGGATCTACCGCTCTCGACTCTAAATCCGAAGCGGTCACCCACGATGTGAAGGTCTGAGAGGTGAACGACGCGCCACGTACGCGCTTTTGGTTTTGCCTTGTGAAACTTCTTGAGGCTGCGCGGCTGGTCCATGGTGGCGTCGGCAAATCCCCAAACGAGGGCGGCGACGGCGAAATAGGCGGTGATGACGACTAGGCTGTTGGCGAGAGCGACCGGGACGATGTCTTGCCAGTGCTTGAGCTCGGAGGGGTGGCCGAAGAGGTGTGCCGCTGGCCAAACGAGCCACAACACGAAAAGTGCGAGGGCGGAGACGAGGCAGCCCGCGACGGCCGCCAAGACCGCGCGTGTTCTGGCTCGGAGTGTATCACTCGCACTCTGCGGAAGGAGTTTCTCAGCAAAGTGCCGAAGGATCTCGCGCGCAGCCGCGTAGCCCGGCTCCACCACGATGGAGTTCAGCGCCCAGAAGTTCTTCTCGATCATCCGAAACAGGGTGCGCCAGCCGAACCAGCCCAGTGCGACGATGGCGATGAACACGAGGGCGGACCAGATCCCAATAAGGGCTGAGGTGGCCTTGTTGGCGACAATGCCGAGCCAGGAGGTGACGACGAGGGGCGCGAGCCCGAGCAGAAGGCCCGGTACCACGAGAAGAAGGATCCAGGCCAAGATCAGTTTCGGCAGGCTGATCTCCACCAGGAGGCTGCCGAACAGAGAGAGCATGGAGCGCTGCTTGGTGCTCGATGCGTCATCCTCGATGTCGCCTCGACGCGGATCGAGAATTGGCGCGAAGCCCTTTGCCTTTGCTTGACGTTTGCGCACCATCGGACGATCAGCCCTTGGACGCGGTATTCGGCGCTTTGCCGGACAGCAGCGTCGCAATCCATTGGCTCGATGGATATTGCGCACAAATCACGATCACCGTGATCAGGATCGGGACGCCGATGAAAGCGCCGGGAATGCCCCACAGGAAGCCCCAAAAGAACACGGCGAACACCACGGCGAACGGCGATATGGAGAGTGCAGCGCCGGCGACGAGTGGCTCGAGATAATTGCCGATCAAGAACTGAATGACCGCAAGTCCGGCAAATACGATGATGACCGCTTGCCACGTGTCGAGCTGAGCCATGGCGAAAACACCGGGTAGAATTGTCGCGGCAAACGAGCCGACAAAGGGGATGTAGTTGAGCACGAAGGCGAGCAAGCCCCAGGCTATTGCAGGCTCGACCCCGGTAAGACCGGCGAACGCCGCGACGACAAAACCGGTCAGGATGCTGAGTTGCGTACGCACCACCATGTATCTGCGGAACTTGGCGGCAATCTCGCGCGCCGCTTCGATCAGCTTGGCGCCCTGCTTGCTTTTGCCCACCTGCATGAGACGTTGACGAAACTCCTCGGTCTCGAGAAGCGCGAGCATGAGGAAGACGAAGATCAGGATGCCGAAGCCGGCAAGGCGGTTGAGACGTTTGGCGACTTCCTGAAACATCCGGATGAGCCACGCGACGTCGAACGTATCGGCGAGCGTGCCTGCGACGAAGATGCCGTGCTCTTCAAGCCAATCGGTTCCCTGTACATACAGAGTTTGGAATCGATTGATGTTGCTGATCAGCCAATCTGCGATCGAGCTCAAGGACCAGGCGATGATCGAGCCGAACGCGAGAAACACGACGATCGTCGCCGACAGGGTTATGAACAGCGCGAGACCGCGCGGCAGCCGCTCTTGCAGAAACTTGTGCATCGGCCAGACGAGCGCCAGAATGAAAAAGGCGAAGGTCAGCGGCGCGAAGATGGAGCTGGCGAAATAAAGCGCGGTGGCGAGGATCACCAGAGTGCACAACACCAGGACGGTGAAGATTTTGGAGTCCGCCGCTTGCACTATCCCCACCGATTGGGCTGACGCTGCCTAGATGCCAGCTTGGCCGATGGCGGTGATTGGCGCCAGAGCCTTTTTGCAGGGTGGCCAAACTGCCCGGGAGGCTTGATTTGTGCTAGATTTAGGTCGTCTAGCCGGAACTTGCCCCGTAGGTCTGCTTAAACTTGCTGCACGAAATGTCGCCGCTGCCTCGGTCTTGCTCTCAGCGGGCAATTCCGTTGCCGCAGCAGCGGAGCCGGTGCCATGCACCGAAGACGCCATGATCGTGTTCGATGCCTCCGGCTCCATGGCCGGCAATCTGAATCAGGGGATTGCCACCACCATTCCGCGCATCAACGAGGTTCGCAAGGCTCTCGCGCGCGTCCTGCCGGAAGCGACGCGCAGGCGAAGGGTCGGCCTCATCACCTACGGACCAGGTCCGTATCAGCAATGCAATGTCGAGCTCAACTTGCGGCCGACGCCGAACGCCGCCCAGCTCATCATGCATGACGTGAACGCATTGAATCCCGCGGGCAAGACGCCGCTGTCGGAAGCCGTGCAACAAGCGGCTGAGGTTCTAGACTATCGGTCGCAGCCCGGCGTCATTGTGGTCCTGACCGATGGCGAGGAGACCTGCGGCGGTGCGCCGTGCGATCTCGGCAAGTCGTTACATGCGGAGGCAGCCGACCTCACCATCCATGTCATTGGATTCCAGATGCGGGATTTCTATTGGACGGGCGAGCAAAGCCTGCTCGACGTCAAATGCCTGGCGGAGGAGAATGGCGGGCTCTATATTACGGCGCAGGACCAAGACGAGCTTGCCGAAGCGTTCGAGAAGACGCTCGGCTGCCCGATGATGTCCTGGTTGGGGGAATCAGCCCATTTTTAGGGAACGCCACATGAGCGGCCTCAGAATTTTTTTGGGGTGCGCTGCGCTTTCACTCGCACTTTTCGCCGGACAGTCGTCTGCGATGGCGGCCGACGAGTCGCCCTGCACCGAGGATGCTATGATCGTCTTCGATGCGTCTGGCTCGATGGCCGGAAGTTTGGCGGAGGGCATTGGCGCAAAAATCCGCCGCATCGACGAGGTGCGTAAGGCCCTCGGTCAGGCTTTGCCGCGGGTTACGCATTTTCGACGCATCGGGCTCATCACGTACGGGCCTGGCTCCTATAAGCAGTGCAATGTCGAGCTCAAGCTTCGGCCCGTGCCCGACGCGGCACAGCGAATTCTGGACGATGTGAGCACGTTGAACCCCTCGGGCAAGACACCGCTAGCGACTGCTGTGGAGCAGGCAGCCGAAGTCCTGCACTACCGGGTCGATCCCGGTGTCGTTGTCCTGCTGACAGACGGGGAGGAGACCTGCGACGGAGCGCCCTGTGCTCTGGGCAAGACGCTTAAGGCGGAGGGTCTGCAGCTGACAGTCCACGTTATTGGGTTCCGTATGACGGCTTTTTGGACGGGAGCGCAAAGCGCCCTCGACGTAAAATGTCTCGCCGAAGAAACGGGCGGTCTCTACATCGCTGCGGAAAACCAAGAGCAACTTGTTGAGGCGTTCGAGAAGACCCTCGGCTGCCCGATGATGTCGCAGCTACCACGGCCGCTCTCTAGTCTCCAGCGCTAGCCCCACGGGCCCCTGCGGCGCTCAATCTGGAACGGCCGGTAGCGGGCCGGCTGAAGCAGCGGCACGCCGCTCTTCTTGAATAGCGGCACGAGTGCCATGCCAGCAATGAAGCCGCCGATATGGGCCCAGAAGGCGACGCCAGGCTGTCCGGCGCTTCCAAGGGCGGCACTGACCAGCTGCATGACGAACCACAGGCCGAGCACGATCATTGCCGGCAGGTGCATCATGGTGGCGAAAATGCCGAGGAAGATCACCGTGCGCACCGTGGCATTAGGGTGCAGCAGCAGGTAAGCGCCGAGCACGCCCGAGATGGCGCCGCTCGCCCCGACCATCGGGATGGTCGACGAAGGATTGACAAGCGATTGCGCGAGCGCGGCGGCGATGCCGCACAGGAGATAGAAGGCGAGATAGCGGGCGTGGCCCATGGAATCCTCAACGTTATCGCCGAAGATCCACAGGAACAGCATGTTGAAGCCGAGATGGAGCCAGCCGCCATGCATGAACATGGAGGTGAATACCGTGGTCCATGCCGGCACCGCGACAAGCTCGGGATCGAGTTCGGCGCCGCCGAACAGGCGCGCCGGGATCATGCCGAACTGATAGACGGCGATCTCGCCGCCATTGGCGCCGAGCGATAGCTGCCAGAAGAACACCAGCACGCAGACGCCGATGATCGTCCAAGTGACATAAGGCGTATCGATGCGCGGGTTATCGTCGGCGATGGGAAACATTAGGCCTCGGTAGAGCCTGGCGCTGAGCCGAGCTCAATAGATGAGAAATGGCTCCACTACGTCCTCAAAATCCTTGACGCCTTGGCGCCAACTCGCGGCGATATCCTCTAACGGCATTTGCTGCTCGATCTGCTCGCGGAGCGCGGTCGAACCCGCCAAGATATCGATTGGCATCTTGTCGTGCTCGTACTCATAAGGCGGCTCGCGCCATTTTTAAGTCTTCAGGATTCATGCCGTAGGCCTCGCGCATGAGCGCTACGCCTGCCTTCACCGGCTCGAAATCCCGTCGCGACGTGACGTGAATCTGGCATCCACCGCGGCTCCTTCGCATGCTTCTGGAATGTCGACGAACACCGCCTCCCGAAACCGAACGCCCTCGAGGCCACTTGGTTCATGCGCGCGGTAAATGCTGCATCGTCGAGCCAAGGTGCGCCGATCAGCTCGAACGGGCGCGTGGTACCCCGCCCCTCGGACATCATCGTGCCCTCGAACAAAACGGTGCCAGGATAGACGATGGCCGTCTCGAGGGTCGGCATGTTGGGGAGGGCATCACCCAGGGAGATCTCGATGTCGTCGAAATAGAGCTCGCGCGACCAGCCCTCCATGGAATGATCTCGAGCAGCGCGCCGTGCCATGATGCTCGTTGAACAGCTTGGCAAGCTCTGCCACCGTCATGCCGTGACGCATGGGGATGGGAAACTGCCCGACAAACGACTCGAAGCCAGGCTCCAGCATCGGACCTTCGACTTGGATGCCGCCGATCGGATTGGGGCGGTCGCAGACAATGACGGGTAGGCCGGCGCGCGCGGCGGCACGCAAACAATTGGCCATGGTGTAGATGAAGGTGTAGATGCGCGCACCCACGTCCTGAAGATCGATGATCAGCACGTCGATGAGATCGAGCATCTCCTTGGTCGGCTCCCGGATCTCGCTGTAGAGCGAAAAGATCGGCACGTTGCGGCGCGGATCGATCACATGCGGCGTTTCGATCATGTTGTCTTGCAGGTCCGACCGGAAGCCGTGCTGCGGACCGAAGATCGCGGCGAGCTTGAAGGACGAGGCCTCTGCGAGGCGGTCGACGACATGGCGGTAGTCGTGGTCGACGGAGGCGGGATTGGCCAAGATTCCAACCCGCAGGCCATTGAGGCGTGACGAAGCGAGAAGCCGTTCGGAACCGAGCAGCATGGCGTCAGGCGACCGGGTGCGCCGGGCGGGGGCATGGCCCCTGAAGCACTAGAGATTGCGGCATTAAGTCCCTCCCCTTGGCCAAGCGTGGCAAGGGCTTAGACGGAATAGCGGCGGGTTTCACCCTCGAATTTCATGCTATGGTAGTCGGCGACGGGGCTGACAGGAAGCCTAAGGGGCATTCCCAAAAAACTCGGTGTTGAGCCAAGAGGTCCGGAGAGGCCTTCTAGACGGTTGACGATGGGCCTCGGCCAGTTGATCGCTAGGGCGTATGATGGAGAACGCATGAGTAACGACAACGCACGGACCATTCCGGCCTTTATCGATCTGGCTGCACAGCGGCGCGCGATGGGCGACCGCGTCGAGCGGGCTATCGTGGAGGTGCTGGAGAGCGGCCAATACATTCTCGGGCCGCAAGTTGCCGAGGTCGAGCGCGAGCTCGCCGAATTTTGCGGCGCCAAGCATTGCATCTCCTGCGCCAACGGCACCGACGCGCTGCTGCTCGCGCTCATGGCCGAGAGGGTCGGCCCCGGCGACGCCGTGTTCGTTCCGGCCTTCACCTTCGTTGCCACGGCCGAGGTCGCGGTCCTCAAAGGCGCGACGCCTGTGTTCGTTGATGTCAGGCGCGACACTTTCAACATGGATGTGGATAGCCTCGAAGGCGCCATTGGCGAAGCGAAGCGCCGCGGTCTCAAGCCGCGCTGCATCATCGCCGTGGATCTGTTCGGCCAGCCTGCGGACTACACGCGCATCCACGAGATTGCCAAGGCGCATGGCCTGCTCGTAATCGACGACGCGGCGCAAGGTTTCGGCGCGACGCTCAACGGCAAGAATGTCGGCACGTTAGCCGCTTACACGGCGACCAGCTTCTATCCGGCCAAGCCGCTCGGCTGCTACGGCGATGGCGGCGCGGTGTTCACCGACGACGACGAGAAGGCAGAGCTTATCCTTTCTCTGCGCAATCACGGCAAAGGGCCGCATCAGAAGGAGACCGAGGAGATCGGCCTCAACAGCCGGCTCGATTCGTTCCAAGCCGTTGTCCTCAGCGAGAAGCTCAAGCTGTTCCCGCAGGAGATTGCGGCCCGGCAGGCGGCGGCCGATCGCTACGGCGCCAAGCTGCGCGACGTGGCCACTGTGCCGGAGCTCATGGCGGGCGCGACGTCGGTGTGGGCGCAGTACACCATCGTCACAGAGGGCCGCGATGCGCTGGCGGCTGCGGCCCGCGAGGTGGGCATGCCGACGGCCATCCACTACACGAGCCCGCTACACCAGCTTGCGCCTTACCGCGAGTGCCCCACGGCGCCGGGCGGACTGCCCAATGCCGAGTGGCTTTCTCGCCGCGTGATCAGCCTGCCGATGCACGGCTATCTCAGCGAGGAGGCGCAAGATTTCGTCATCGACACGGTGCTTGACGCGCTCGGCCAGGCTAACGGGAGCGTGGCCGCGGAGTAGACGAGGGCTCGCGTCTGTCGTCACACCAGATTCCTGATACGATCGGGCGCCGGTTTCTCCGGCGGTCCGGCCAAATTCGAAGCGGAGAGCAATGGCAGAGCAAATTCGTGCCGCCGTGGTGGGGGCGGGTTATTTCGGCCGCTTCCATGCCAGCCACTATGCGAAGAATCCCCGCGCCAAGCTCGTCGCCGTGGTGGACGCCGACGAGGCGCGAGCCCGCGCGGTGGCCGAGGAGTTCGGCGCCGAACCTGTTACCGACTATCGCCAGATTATCGGCAAGGTCGATGCTGCGAGCATCGCCGTGTCCACGCCTGCGCATGCGCCGGTGGCGCGCGATCTCATCGATGGCGGCCTTCACGTCCTAATCGAGAAGCCTATCACCGACAGTGTCGAGAGCGCAGAGGCCATCACGGCGCTTGCGGCGAAACGCGGTACGGTGCTCCAGGTGGGGCATATCGAGCGCTACTCGGCGGCTTACCGCACCATCTCCGAGATGATCGATATGCCGCTCTACTTGGAGAGCTATCGCATCGCGCCGTGGAAGAGTCGTGGCATCGAGGTCGATGTGATCCTCGACCTCATGATCCACGACATTGACATGATCATGGGGCTTGTGGGATCGCCGGTGGCCAAGGTTGACGCGGTCGGTACGCCGGTGCTCGGCAGCAAAATCGACATCGCCAATGCGCGGATCAATTTCGAGTCAGGCTGCGTCGCCAACGTCACGGCGAGCCGGGTAAGCTACAAGATCGAGCGCCGCCTTCGGGTCTTCGCGCAGAGCCAGTACCTCAATTGCGATCTCGGCGAGCGCAAGATTTTCGGCTACCACCTCAAGGGCGATCCGATGACCGAGGGTTTGCGCGCGATCGGCACGGAGACCCACGAGATCCCGAAGGAGGACAGCCTCGGCAACGAGGTCGATGCCTTTCTCGATTGCATTGTCAACGGCAGCAAGCCGTTCGTTGATGGCCACGCGGGTGCCGAAGCCTTGCGCGTCGCGATGATGATCAATGAGAGCATCGACGCGCAGCTCAAGAAGGTCCGCGCAAACCTGAAAAGCTAGTTCGTGGCGCGGGCGCGCATCAGGTCCAGCACGACCTTGGCGGCGCGTTGGCTTGGTGGCGGTGTCGCGTCGCCCAAAGCCTTCAAGACCTCGCGAAACCCTTGGCGCTGCGCGTCGCGCACTTCCTGCGAACTCAGCAAGATATCGACAGCGTCCGCGAGTTTCTCTGCGGTGCAATCCTCTTGCAGGAACTCCGGCACGATCTCCCGGTTGGCTAGCAGGTTCACCAGCGAGGCATGACTAACGCTGACACCCATGCGGCGCACGAGGAAAGCCGTGGCGGCGTTGACTTTGTACGCCACGACCATCGGCACCCGGGCGAGCGCAAGCTCGAGTGTCACCGTGCCGGACTTGGCCAAGGCCGCATCACATGCGGCGAAAGCGTCGAAGCGCTCGTCGGGGTTGGTGACAAGAGTCACGGGGAACGGCCAATCTTTTGTTGCCGCTTCGACTTCGTCGGCGACCGCGGGAGCCACCGGCACGACCACATGAAGATCCGGATGGTTCTCCTTCAGCCGTCGGAGCACCTCGCCGTAAACCGGCAACATGCGCCGCACCTCCCCGTGACGGCTGCCCGGCACGACGCACAGCACGGGACCATCACGACTCAGCCTGTGGCGCTCGCGGAACGCGACGCCATCTCCTGACAGCGCGCCGGCCTCAATCGCGGGGTGCCCGACATAGGTGCAAGGAATGCCGAACGTGGCGAAGAAGTCGACCTCGAACGGCAACAGCGCCATGATGTGATCGACGCGTCTGCCGAGCTTCTTTGCGCGGCCAGCGCGCCACGCCCAAAGCTGTGGCGCCACATAGTGAACCACCGGAATGCCGGTGCGGTGCAGACGCTCCGCCACGCGCAAGGTGAAGCTTGGGGAGTCGACGGTCACGACGATGTCGGGCTCAAGTGCGCGCGCCGCCGCCACGGTCTGATTGAGCCGCATGAGAATGCGAGGAAGGTGGGGCAGCACCTCCGTGATGCCCATCACCGACAGCTCCTGCATGGGGAACAGGCTATCGAGGCCTTGAGCCGCGCTTTGCGGTCCGCCGACGCCGGCGAAGCGGACATGGCCGCCCGTCTGCTCTTTCAGAGCGCCCATTAGCCGCCCGGCGAGATTGTCGCCCGAGGCCTCGCCTGAGATGACGAAGATCAACGGCGGTTCTCGCCGGCTCATGAAATGCCCCACGTCATGAGAAGTCTTGGATGGTCTCGCGTGTTTTCAGGGCACGAATGAGGCCGATCGCGGCGCCTTGCGCCAGGAAAATCAGCCATCGTCGGCGATACGGAAACGAAACTTGGCGCCGAACGTCGCGCCGGGCTCCACCAGCCGCAAGCCCTCGCCGCTGACGAGCGCGTTGGTGGGAGCCGTCATGGGCTCGAAGGCGAGGTAGTCCTGCCCTTCAGGCGCGTAGACTTGGGTGTAAGGATAATTCTCGAGCAACTCGACCATGACGGTGAAGCCGTCACCAGACACGGAAAGAGTTGCCTGGTCGCCAATTAGCGCGAAGCCATCATCGAAAGCCTGCTCGCCCAGCGGTGCATGAAATCCGGGATACCGCGAGCTCGCGCCGGTGGGAATCTTGCGCTGATCGAGCACCAGGTGGCGCATAGGGGGCAGGCTCACTTGCCACTCCTGGCGCGGCTCGGTCGGCAGGCCGATGTATGGATGAAAGCCGAAGCTGATCGGCACTGCGATATCGCTCGTTGGCGACAGCGTCGTCTCGATGGTTAGGCTGCCGTCCTCGACTGTCGCCGTCATGCCGATGCGGCATGGATAGGGGAACACGACGAGACATTCCGGTCGTAGCCAGTCGAAGCTCGCAGTGAGCGCGTTGGCGCTCGTCTCGACGACATCCCAGGCGAGATGCGGCCACATCATGCCGTGCATGGGCAGACCGTTGTCGTCGTAGCGCAGCACCGAAGAATGCGCGCTCAGAGTGACGCCGCGTCCCGCGGCCTCGTATTGGAAACCATCGAGACGGTTTGCCCATGGAAAAAGAAAGGGAATGCCCGCCGTCCGGTTCTTCGCGGCATAGGTCTTGAGATCATCGACCCGCCGGAGGAACTCAACGCCCTTATAGCGCAACGAGATGCCGAGCATGCCGTGACCCGGCAGGAAGGTGGCCTCGGTGTTGCCGGCACTGATCCGCGTCGCCGTCGGATCGTTCAGAGGATTGGGCACTCCAGTCACAAGATGCTCTTGGCGTAGAGGTCGGTGCGGCGGTCGCGGAAGAAGCCCCACTCTGCACGATAGCGGGCGATCTCGTCGAGATCGAACTGAGCGACGATCACGCCTTCGTCGGACGAGCCGAGCTCGGCGACGATCTCGCCGGTCTGGTCGGCGATGAAAGAGTGGCCGTAGTAGCTCTGGCTCACGCCGTCGTTCTCCTCCTCGCCGATGCGGTTGGCCGCGACGACCGGTATCGCATTCGCAACGGCATGACCTTGCATGGCGCGCTGCCAGCGGGCGCTGGTGTCGAGCGAGAGGTCGTACGGCTCGGTGCCGATCGCCGTCGGATAGAGCAGCACCTCTGCGCCTTGCAGCACCATGGCGCGCGCGGCCTCGGGGTACCACTGGTCCCAGCAAATGCCGACGCCGATCACGCCGTACCTGGTTTTCCACGCCTTGAAGCCGGTGTCGCCGGGACGGAAATAGTACTTCTCCTGATAGCCGGGTCCGTCGGGGATGTGGCTCTTGCGATAGACGCCGAGGATCTCGCCGTCGGCATCGGCGATGGCGATGCTGTTGTAGTGGCGCGGACCGTCTTTCTCGAAGAAGGAGATGGGGATGACGACCTGGAGCGTCTTGGCGATTTTCTGGAGCGCGCGCACGCACGGGTGATCGCCGACACCATAAGCGGTCTCGAACCATTTCGGGTCCTGCCGCGTCGGGAAGTAGATCCCCTGGAACAGCTCGGGCGGCAGGATCACCTGCGCGTTCTGCTTGGCGGCATCGCATACGAGGCTCTCGACCTTGTCGAGATTGGCCTTCATGTCGGCGCCGAACGCAGACTGGACCGCGGCGACGGAGAGCATGCGGCTAGCCATCAGGCCGGCTCCTGACGCGTGATGCAGTGGAACGAGCCGCCGCCGGCATCGCCCGCGCCGAGCACGCCATGAGAGGGAATGCCTACGACTTTGCGGTCGGGGAACACGGCGCGCAAAGCATCGAGCGCCGCAGCCTCGGTGGGTGTGCCGTAGACCGGCACCACCACTACGCCGTTGGCGATGACGAAATTCATGTGCGAGGCCGGCGAGATTTCGCCGAGCGCGTTCATGACGCGGCCCGGGCTTGGGATGCGGATGACCTCGAAGTTTCGGCCGCTGGCGTCGGTCTCGGCTTCGAGTCGCGCGGCGATTGCCTCTAGGACTTCGGCATTGGGATCGTCGCCGTCGGCGGGTGCCTGACAGACAACGCGGGCCGGTCCGACGAAGCGGGCAATGTTGTCGACATGGCCGTCGGTATGGTCGCCGGCCAGACCTTCGTCGATCCAGATGATCTTCCTGGCATCGAATGCCGCTTTCAGCGCGGCTTCGGCTTGCTCCTTGGCCCAACCGTTGCGGTTGGCGTTGAGCAGGGTCTGGCGCGTGGTGAGGATAGTGCCTTCGCCGTCATGGTCGATGGCGCCCCCTTCGAGGACGAAGTCGAAGCTCTGGATCGGCGCGCCGGCAAGCCGCGCGATGTCGTCCCCCACGGTGTGGTCGCCGTCGAGGTCGAACTTGCCGCCCCAGCCATTGGTCTTGAAGCGCAAAGCGATGGGACCGCGGGGCCCACGGGCGAAGATCGGGCCCGTGTCGCGCAGCCAGATGTCGCCATAGGTCGCGGACACGATCTCGGCGACGTCGCCGAACGCGGCGCGGGCAGTGGTCTCGGCCTCAGACCCGTTGACGAGGACGCGGACGGTATTGCTGACGCTGAGCGCGCGGACCAGGGCCTTGACGTCCCGGCGTGGACTTTCGAGGTCGCCGTTCCATTGCTCCAGGTCGGCGGGCCAGGCGGTCCAGATCGCCCGGTGCGGCGCCCATTCGGGCGGTACAGCGATCGTCTGCTCAATGAGGGAAACGGTCATGAAGGGTTGGGCCGCGGCCGGCCGCTGCAGTTGGGGCTCAGAGGTAGGTGTTATGGGGGGAGGTTGGGCGTCCGGCAAGGGGCCGAACATTCACACATTCAGAGAGAAAAGGAGCGAGCCTGTTCCGGCGCGCTTTGCGATGGCCAGGGGCGCTCAACGCACGCGCGGAGCGCCAGAGTAGCCGCTTATGATGATCGATCCTTAGGGTCTATGCCGAGGCGATCCACTCACCGGCAATAAAGCCGAAGGCAACCGCATCAGGATTCCGCTTCGCCGCAAGCTTCAGCTTATCCTCGGCGTCGACGATCACGTTGCGCCGCTTAGTGGCAGCGTCGAGATCACCGTCTTTGTAACCGCTCAGAAGGATGACCTGTCGACCGCGCACGACGATCTTCGGGAGTGCCATACCCGTCTCCAATGCCGTTACAGAGATCCGCTCTGATAGTTCCAGTTTCAGAGACTATGACCTCGAGGCAACGGCGTTATCCGGCGACCCCCACGTCAGCCATGGTCAATTTATAGCAGCCGATTGCGACAATGATAAGACTAGATGCTTGAAAGCATATAAAAATCTAGACGTTGCGCAGTGCAACATCAGTGCGTCGATTGCTGCGCGAGCGCGGCTAAACCGTGTTGCGTTGCAATGGGCGCGCTCCAATCGAGCTGCCGTTTCAGCGCGGAAGAATCGGCGATCAGCGAGCCGAATAAGGGTTCGCTGCCAGATGTCTGCCCCGCCGCGCGCAAGGCAGCTTTGAGCATGGGTTGCGGCACGTAGAACAGTCCGGGGCGGCGGCCGAGGCCATGCCGCAATGCAGCAACGATCTCACCGACGGTGAGCGGCTCGGGATCGGCGACGAGGAACGGGCGCCTTATTTGCGTCGGTGCGGCGAGGATTCTGTCCACAGCCTCGACCAGATTGTCGAGCCCGAGCAGCGAGTGCCGGGCCTTGAGTCCGGCAAGGGGCAAGGGGTAGGGCGAGCGGGCCAGCGCCATCAACCTAGCGATATTGCCTTGAGCGCCCGGTCCGTAGACCAGCGCGAGTCGCAGCGCAGCCCAATCGAGACCGGTTTCGGCCAAGCCCTTTTCGGCTTCAAGTTTCGAGCGGCCGTAAGCGTCGGTGGGCTCCGGCTCCTGATCTTCTGTCAGCACGCCTTCGGCGGTAGGGCCACATTGCGCACGGACCGACGACAAAAAGACGAAGCGCTTGACGCGGGCGCGCTCGGCGGCGCGGGCGAAGCGAAGAGTCGCCTCAGTGTTGAATAGGCGATAGTCGTCCTCCGGCACGCCAGACATTGTGGTGGCGAGCCCGGCGGAATGGATCACCACGTCCACGTCGGCGAGCGCTTCGGCCATGTTGTAGGGCTTGGCGAGGTCGCCAATCAAAACGCTGGCGCAGCCGTCAGGGAGAACGGTCGGACGGCGCAAGAGCACGCGCACGCGATAGCCGCGCTCCGAGAGCCCCCTCAACAGATGCCGGCCGATGAAGCCGGTGGCACCGGTCAGCGCCACAAGCGGCCGGCGCGGCGGGTCTTGTTGTCTTGTGTCACTCATGCGGCACTGCCTGCGCCGGGAGCAGCGCTGGCCGCTCCCGGCGCTCAATGCCTCAGTTCACAACCACATCGTGGCCGGAACAAGCCCGCCAGATAGGTTCCGTTTGGGCTGGTCAGCCAATTTGCCGCCGAATTCTCTAATTGTCGGCGTTGTTTTTCATCTCCTGCGCAGCCTTGTGGTCATCCGGCATCAGCTGCGAGGGCCCGAGATTGAACTTGACGTTCTCGATGGTGCCGGTGAAGGGGAACGGTACCTTGTAGTCGGCGTCGTCAACCGGCGTACGGGTATCGGACCCGATGTCGAGGGTCTCGTCGATCGTCAGGATCGCCGGGATGGTGTACTTCAGGGTCTTGGTCGCGACCTCCTTGCCATCGATCTTCAGGACACCCGTACCACCCTTGGCCATACCGGGCCCGTCATAGGTGAACTCGAACTCAAGCGTGTGCTTGCCCGGCGCGAGCGGCTCATCGCCTTCCCACCGCGCCTTCTCGAGGGCGAGGAGATTAAATGTGAAGACCGGTTTGCCTTTCAGCAGATAGAGCCCGTAGCCGCCGAAGCGGCCGCCGTCAGTGACGATTACCCCGTCTCCTCCGTCCTCGGGGGCTTCTATGGCCGCCGAGATGGTGAACGACCGCGCGAGGACGTTCGGCGCGTTACTATTCGGGATGCCGGTTAGATTGTCGGTGTAGATGAACTCGGTTCGTCCGGCCACATAGCTCGGCTTGGGCGCCAAGATGCGCGGGAGGATGGCGTTGTCCAGCGGGAACACGTTGTACTTCGCAGCCTGGACAACGAACAGCTCCTGTAGCTCGCGGAGCTTTTCGGGCATCTCGTCGGCGAGGTCGTTGTACTGCGAATAGTCCTCAGCGATGTGGTAGAGTTCCCATTTGTAGTCGGCAACCGGAGGCAGTTTGCCCAAGCCCATCAGCCACGGACCCGCGGCTGGCGTGGTGCAGGCATACCAGCCTTTGTGATAGATGCCGCGATTGGCGAACATCTCGAAATACTGCGTGTCGCGCTTTGATTCCGCATCGGCATTGGTCTTGTCAAAGGTGTAGGCCATGCTGACGCCTTCGATCGGCTTCTGCGCAACACCATCGACCATCTTTGGTGCCGGAATACCGGCAACATCCAGAATGGTCGGCACGATGTCGATCACGTGGTGGAACTGGTTGCGAATGCCGCCGGCGTCTTTGATCACCTTCGGCCAAGCGATCACCATGCCTTGCCTAGTGCCGCCAAAATGCGAGGCGATCTGCTTGGTCCACTTGAATGGCGTATCGAAAGCCCACGACCATGCCACCGACATATGCGGCGTGGTCTCGGGCGAGCCCCAGACGTCGTAGTATTTGAGCTGCTCTTCGACGGGGACATTGATTCCTTGGATCGCCGCCATGTCGAAAGGCGTGCCGATGGTCGAGCCCTCGGCGCTCGTGCCGTTGTCGCCGCTGATATAGATCACAAGCGTGTTATCGAGCTTGCCCATATCCTCAACCGCTTGGATGACCCGGCCGATCTCGTAGTCGGTGTAGGCCACGTAGGCGGCAAACACTTCGGCTTGTTTGACAAAAAGCTTCTTCTCATCGGCAGAAAGGGTATCCCATTTCGCCAGCTTGGCGCCGCCGTACTCCGCTTGCCCGTCAGGCCACGGCGTAAGCGTGGTGTTCGGCGGGATTACGCCGAGCCGCTTCTGATTGGCGAAAATCGTTTCACGTAGCTCGTTCCAGCCATTGTCGAACAGATGCATGTCGTGGATTTTGTCGATCCATTCCTTCGTTGGCTGATGCGGGGCATGCGTGCCGCCGGGCACGTAGTACAGAAAGAACGGCTTCTCGGGCGCCGTTGCGTCGAGCTCATGTAGATACCGGATGGCGTCGTCCGCCATGCCGGTGATCATGTTGTAACCGGGCTGCTCCCGCCACGGAAAGATCTGCGTCGTGTTGCGGAACAAGAACGGTGTCCACTGATCGGTCTCACCGCCCATGAATCCGTAGAAATAGTCGAAGCCCATGCCGGTCGGCCATTGGTCGAACGGACCGGCAATGCTGTACTGGTAGTCGGGCGTGTTGTGGTTTTTGCCGAACCAGGACGTGGCGTAGCCGTTGTCCTTTAAAATCTGGCCGACCGTGGCGTTCTCGATGCCGATAATGGAGTCGTAGCCCGGGAAGCCGGTGGCCTGTTCGGAGATGACGCCGAAGCCGGCCGAATGGTGATTGCGCCCGGTAATGATCGCCGCCCTGGTCGGCGAGCATAGCGCCGTCGAATGAAATGCCGTGTAGCGCAGGCCCATCTGCGCGATGCGGTCCATGGTCGGCGTCGGAATGACCCCGCCGAACGTGCCTGAAATCCCGTAGCCCTGATCATCGGTCATAATCAGCAGGACATTGGGCGCACCTTTGGGTGGGACGATTTGCGGCGGCCACCACGATTTAGAGTCTTTGGCGTCGAGACCGATCTCGCCGCCGAACGTCGGCGGCGGATTGGGAATGTAGTTGCCGTCTATTGTCGTGGTCGCATTCGGTGCGCCAGGAACGCCTGTCGTCTCCTGCGCGCTCGCCGCGGGAGGCAGCCAGATAAACAAGCCCAACGTCAACAGAATGCAGTGCCGGATCATGAGTCTCGCCCTCCTACTCAACGATCGATTGTATCGCTATAACCTCATTTCAACATAGTCGAAATTCTCCGAGCCAAATCAAAATGGACGCGGCGCGGGCGCAGGCGACGCCATCAATCATGTCTGCAGGTGAAGGTTGTAGCGAGTGGCGGCGTCAATGACCGCCGCCCGCGATATGCCCTAGTAGCAGGGCGGGTAGGGGTAATAACCGCACGGCGGCGCGCCGTAATAGGGATAGGGCCGCGCCAGAGCAGCACCTGCTGCGCCGACCGCCACGCCGGTGCCGAAGGCCACGCCCGGCCGCGCATACCACGCGCCGTGCCAAGCGGGACGGCCGCCGACGATATTCGCATGACCGCCATGGGGACCGCTGACGTGAACTGCGAAGCGGTCGATGAACAGCGCCGCGGCGCCCGCTGCGCCAGCGAGGTCGCCTTCGAGCACGGCGACGTCGAAGCTGAGATTTTCGCCGTCGAGCTTCGGCGATTTGAGCTCGACGACCGCGTCCTTGACCGAGTTGCCGTCAGGGCTGAACACCGAGATGGTGGCGTTCGGCGGGCTCTTGGCAAAGCTGTCGGCACCCTCATCCCATTCGCGAATAAAATGCGCGGTCAGCACATGGCCTGCGGCGTGCACCGGCCGGTCCGCAAACACGATGGTGTTCGGGGACACCCCGGTCAGGGTCAGCGTGTTGCCGTCCAGTGTGGCGCCTTTTGCATTCAACACGGCGAGCGACGCAACCATGTCGTCTTTGGTTGGGCCGGATGGACCAATCGGCTTCTTGGCTGGATGGCTAATGGCGTCTTCAGCGAGCGCAAGGCTCGGCGCGACGAGCAGCGCGGCGACGGCCGCAAGGATACAAATGGTACGGTTGAGCGTCATAGGGGCCTCCTGAGCATTGGAACTCTCATACGTTCCATGACAATGACTGGACCATAGCGCACATTCGTGACGATCACGGGGCATCGGGTATGATCTTGGTGTGTTGTTCGTAACTTTGTCGGGATCAAACGCTGCGCGTCCTCTGCCGGGAACCCACCCAAGTTGCGGCGAGCGTGCTATCCTGTCGTGGCGTCGACGGAGACGCCAACTGAGCGTAAAGCTCCATAAGAGTGTCGAGGCCCCGGAGGAGCACATGATTGCAAGGCTTGTTGGCGGATTGCTTGCCGTGCTTCTTGGCGTCGGGCTCATCGGGCTTGGTCCCGCATATGCGGCTGACGATCCGCTGCCGTCGTGGAATGACGGAACCGTCAAGCAAAGCATTCTCGATTTCGTCATGCGGGTGACCGCTGAAGGAAGCCCGGACTACGTCGAGCCACAAAATCGTATCGCGACGTTCGACAACGACGGCACGTTGTGGGTGGAGAAGCCGATCTACACCCAGTTCGTGTTCGTCATCGACCGTGTGAAGGCGGTGTCGAACGAGCACCCGGAATGGAAGACCAAGGAACCATTCAAATCGGTACTGGACGGCAACCAAAAGAAGCTCCTGTCCTACGGCGAGAAGGGCGCCATGGAGCTTGTCGCCGCTACCCACAGCGGCATGACCACCGTCGAGTTCAACGACATCGTCGCCACTTGGCTTAAGACCGCAAGTCAGCCGCGCTTCAAGCGGCCCTACACCGAGCTCACCTATAAGCCGATGATTGAGCTGCTGGAGTATCTCCGCGCCAACGGCTTCACGACGTTCATTGTTTCGGGCGGCGGCGTTGAGTTCATGCGCGCCTATACCGAGCAGTGCTACGGCATTCCGCCGTGGCAGGTCGTGGGCTCATCGGGCAAGACCGAATTTCGCATGTGGGATGCAAGCCCGACCCTGGTGAAATTGCCCGATCTCCTGTTCTTCGACGACGGGCCCGGCAAAGCGGAAGGCATCAACCACTTTATCGGCCGCCAGCCGATCTTCGCTTTCGGCAACTCGATCGGCGACAAGGAGATGCTGGAGTGGACCGCAAATTGTCCGGGCCTGTGCTTCATGGGGCTCGTGCATCATACCGATGCGGTGCGTGAATATGCCTACGGTCCGGACTCTGACGTCGGCACGTTCCCCGTGGCCTTGATGGAACAGGCCAATGCCGAAGGATGGACCGTGGTCAACATGAAAGACGACTGGAACGTGATCTTCTCGTGGGAGCCGCAGCCCTGAGCGACAAGAGTCGCTGAGGTTTGGAGGGGAAATGCTCAAGCCGCTGATGGTCGTGTCGGGCTTGGTGGAGATCGTGTTCGGTGTCTCCGCCCTGATCGCGCCACTCCTCGTGGTCGCGGCCGTTGGCGGGACAGCTAGCGACACGCCGACGCTAGCCATGATCAGGCTTGCCGGCGCGGCGACCTTCGGCCTTGGCGTGGCGGCCTTGCTTGCTCGCCGTCATCTCGAGACGCCGGGAGGCCTTGCCGCCGCCTTCGGGCTTGGACTCTATAATGTGCTCGCCGCCACCGCCCTAGTGTTTGCCGCGCTAAGTGCTGGCGGGCAGGGACTTTGGGGCGGGGCGGCGTTGCACGTCGTGATCGGCGCGCTGTTCTGCTACGCGCTTGCCACGCGGCGTTAGCACTTCTTCATTGTGACGTTTTGCGTCGAGCGCATGCCGATGGCGCGCGCCGCGCCGGCCGACAGATCGAGCGAGAGCCCCTTGGTGAAAGGACCGCGGTCGTTGACGCGCACCTTGATCGACTTGCCTGTTCTGGGATTGCCGACAACTAGGCAGGTGCCGAATGGCAGCGAGCGATGCGCGGCGGTCAGGCCGTTCGGATTGAACATCTCGCCCGAGGCCGTGCGGTTTCCCCGCAGTTCGTTGCCGTACCACGTGGCGCCGACGGTCTGAGCCGCCTGAGCACTTCCCGCCACGGTGAGAAGGATAAGAAAGTAGAGACTAAATCGCATGGTCCACCTGCTCCTGAAGTTTTGGGGCGGGCTCAGTAGCGGGCGGAAAGGACCGAAGTTCGGAGAGCGTTGGGCGTTTGTTTGGGGAGGCTAGGGCGATTATAAGGCCCGGTCGGCAAGGATTTCGTAACCCTCGCTTTGGCCGCGGCTTTTAGATTAAAATCCTGGCCTGAAAGGGATTTCTGCGTCCGGGGCGTGCAGGAGGGAGGCAAGGCGTGCTGAGGTTGCGTCACGTCGGGAGGGCGGCGTGTTGGCTCGCGCTTGGCGTGGCGCTTGCCGGCTGTGCCGCAGCTATTGCACGCAATCCCGTGCCGCCGTCGCTCGAGAGCGAAGCGCAGGTCGTGGGCATGGGGGCTACGCCGATCCGCTTCTGGGGCGATCAGCTCCCACCTAACGCCGACGCCATCGTCAAGGAGAAGTGGGCGCAAGTGCGCGCCAACCGACCAGAGATGCTTGCCGGCAAGCGTCCCGTGGTGAATTTCCTCGCGCTGTCCGGTGGTGGCAGCGACGGCGCGTTCGGTGCTGGCGTTCTTGCCGGCTGGACCGCGTCAGGCAAGCGTCCGGAGTTCGATCTCGTCACCGGCGTGTCGACTGGCGCGCTCACCGCGCCATTCGCCTTTCTCGGCCCGAAATACGACGAGGCGCTCAAGATCGTCTTCACCCAGTCCGATACCAAGGACATCGCCATAGCCCGGCCGGTGCGTGGACTGCTCGGTGGCGATTCCTTTGCGAGCAACGCGCCGCTCGCCAAGGTCATCGCCTACTATGTGGATGAGCATTTCCTTGAGGAGGTGGCCGCCGAGCACCGCAAGGGGCGTCGCCTGCTGATCGGAACCACCAATCTCGATGCCGAGCGGCCGGTGATCTGGGATATGGGCGCGATCGCCACCAGCGGGCGCCCCGAGGCGCTCGATCTGTTCCGTAAGGTGCTGCTCTCGTCGGCGGCCATTCCGGCGGTGTTTCCGCCCGGGTTCATCAAGGTGTCGGCCGACGGCGCCGACTATGAGGAGATGCACGTGGACGGAGGGGCGACGCGCGAGGTGTTCCTGGTGCCGACCCAGTTCATGGCGAGCAAGATCGACGGCCGCCTCGGCATTCGGCCGGTCCGGCGCGCCTATATCATTCGCAACGGCCGTGTCGCGCCTGAGTACAAGGCTGTGAAAGCGCGGAGCCTGTCTATCGCCGGTCGGGCTGTTTCCAGCCTGATCAAAAGTCAGGGGGTTGGCGACCTCAACGAGCTCTATGCTTTCGCCAAACGCAACGGCATCGACTACAACGTCGCTTACATTCCTGGGGATTTTCCCGATACGAGCACACAAGCCTTCGATCCCGTCTACATGAGCAAATTGTACGATGTCGGTTACAATCTTGCCGCTGCGGGCTATCCCTGGAAAAAAGTACCCCCTCAATTTGGTCAGTGACCGGCCCTAGGCCTCGTTTGAGGGCGCCGATGGACTTGCAATCCGCCCCGGGCGCTGGGCTAGACTTGGGAAAATTGGAGACAAGGGAGAGAGACGTATGAACCTCGCTGAGCTCAACAAGGTGGCCAACGCCATGACGACGCCCGGCAAGGGCATCCTCGCCGCCGATGAATCGAGCGGCACGATCAAGAAGCGCTTCGATGCGATCGGAGTGGAGTCGACCGAGGAGAATCGGCGCGACTACCGGGAACTCTTGTTCCGTTCAGCCAAGGCCATGCACGACCGAATTTCGGGCGTGATCCTGTTCGACGAGACGATCCGGCAAAAGGCCGCCGATGGCACGCCGTTGGTCAAAGTTATCGAGCAGGCCGGCTCGATCCCCGGCATCAAGGTGGACAAGGGCGCGAAGCCGCTCGCATTCTGTCCCGGCGAGACCATCACCGAAGGCCTGGACGGCTTGCGCGACCGGCTCATCGAATATCGCGGGCTTGGCGCCAAGTTCTGCAAGTGGCGGGCGGTGATCCATATCGGACCGGGCATCCCGAGCCACGATGCAATCAATTCGAACGCTCACGCTCTCGCGCGATACGCGGCGCTCTGCCAGGAGCAGGATCTCGTGCCGATCGTCGAGCCCGAGGTGCTCATGGACGGCGATCACACCATCGAGCGTTGCGAAGGCGTCACCGAGTGGACGCTCAAGACAGTGTTCCAGGAGCTCTACTACGCGCGCGTGAAGCCCGAGGGCATGGTGCTGAAGCCGAACATGATCGTGCCGGGCATGGACTCGCCGAAGCAAGTGCCCGACGAGGAGATCGCCGAACGAACCATTCGCGTGCTCAAGGACTGCGTGCCAGCAGCAGTGCCCGGCATTGCCTTCCT
This sequence comes from Hyphomicrobiales bacterium, assembly GCA_041397675.1. Taxonomy (GTDB): domain Bacteria; phylum Pseudomonadota; class Alphaproteobacteria; order Rhizobiales; family Methyloligellaceae; genus Methyloceanibacter. The sequence continues at coordinate 21,532 of JAWKWG010000003.1, forward strand.
GTCGGGCGGCCAATCCGACGTGGAGGCGACGGCGCGGCTCGATGCCATGAACCGCATCGGCGGTCTGCCGTGGCATCTCACCTTTTCCTATGGTCGTGCTCTCCAGCACGCGCCGCAGGTGGCGTGGTCCGGCAAGGCGGCGAACGTCTCGGCAGCACAGGCCGCGTTCTCCCATAGAGCGGAGATGAACGGTCTCGCCACGCTCGGCAAGTGGACACCAGAGATCGAGAAGAAGGCCGCTTAGAGCCGCGCCGATCAGAGGCTGATCACCATCGTCATGACCACGAAGTAGATGGCGATGGTCAGCACGTCCTGAAGGATGGTGGCGACGGGGCCCGAGCCGAAGGCGGGATCCACGCCCGCACGCGCGAGGAACCACGGCAGTAGCAATCCGAGCACGGAGGCGATGCTGCTTGCGGAAAACAGGGCGATGGCGACGCCCAGGGCCAGGTTTGCTTGGCCGAAAGTGAGCCAAATTCCGACAAAAGCGAGGATTGCGAGCGGAAAGCCGATCAACATGCCGGTGGCCAGCTCACCAAGGAGGAGCGGGCCGAGCGGCAACACCTCCAGAGAAAGGCCGCGCACCACTATCGCTTCAGTCTGAGTGCCCACGGCGTCGGCGAGGTAGAAGCGCCGGGATGAAGAATGCGATGACCACGTTGGCTTGAAGGGTCTCCTCGTAGCTCGCCATCAGCAGTGTCGCGAATGAGCTCAGCGCAAGCCCGACGAGGAGCCAGGGCAGACGCCGCCCGGCGCGTTTCACGGGCGGATCGTCGAGCGCATGGCGATCCTTGGCTCCCATCTTGAGGATGCCGGTGAAGCGATGAACGTCCTCCAGATGCTCTTGGGTGAGGGTGTCGAGCAAAGCCAGCGCGGGGATGAGCCCAAGCGGCCGCTTGTCCTCGGACACGACCGGGATGGCCGTCACGCGAAAGGCGCGGGCGAGGGTCGCGGCGTGCTCTTGGTCGGTATCGGGGTCAACCGTTGGCCAACGCTTGAGTGTAAGGGAGCCAAGCGTCGCGTCGTCGTCGGCGGTGAGCACGGTCGATAGGGCGGCGATCCCCTGGTAACGCCCGGATTGATTCACGACGAGGATCGCCTCGATCGTCTCGAAGAAACCTTCGCGTAAGTATGCCCTGGTGTCGGCAGCGGAGAGGGTGCCGTCGAGCATGGGTACGTTGGCGATCGCAAGATTTGCGGCCGCCTCGGCGTTCGTGGTGGTTGTCATCGTCTCACTCACGGGATTTTCTCCCTAATATCGCGCGCGCTGCGCTGAAAATGATGCCCAAGACTAGCGGCATGAGGCTCGCGCCGGCGACGAGCATCCAACCAGCCTGGTCGGGCGCGGTGATCTGAAGGGCGTTGGCGATGGGCGGTGCGTAGACGGCACCCACCAGGAGACCCGCACAGAAGATCAACGCAAGCCAAACGTAAGGATTGGTCGTGACGGCGTTGACAAAGACCGACGCGCCACGCCCTCGCATGTTCAGCACGTGAGCGAGCTGAGCGAATGCGAGCGTCAGGAAGGATACGGTGACAAGCGCCTCGCCCTCGAGTTCGAGCACAAGACTGCCGATCAAGAGCGCGCCAAGCGTGGCTGCGGTGAGCACTGCACCGTAGGTCACGATGAAGATCCACTGCGGGCGGGCGAGCAGGGACTCGCGTGGATCGCGTGGCGGACGCCGCAATACGTCCCTCTCGCCTTCGCCAGTGGCGAGCGCAAAGGCTGGGAAGATGTCGGTCACGAGGTTGAGGAACAGGATCTGGAGAGGAAGCAGGGGAAGCGGCAATCCGGCCACGACAGCGAGCGCGACGACCATGACCTCGCTGATGTTGCACGACAGGAGATAGACGAGAAAGCGGCGGAGATTGCTGAAGATGACGCGGCCCTCGCGGATCGCCGCGACGATGCTGCCGAAGGAGTCGTCCCGCAGCACGATATCGGCGGCCTCGCGGGCCACCTCTGTGCCGCGCAATCCCATTGCCACGCCAATATCGGCTTTCTGCAAGGCGGGCGCATCATTGACGCCGTCACCGGTCATGGCCACCACCTCGCCGGCGGACTGGTAGAGCCGCACCAGATCGAGCTTCTGAGCCGGCGTCACGCGGGCAAAGACGGAAGTCGACAACAAACGCCGGCGCTCATGCTCGCCGAGCGCGCCGAGCGCCGCAAGCTCGCGGCCCTCGACAACACTGCTGCCGGGCTCGGCGATGTCGACTTGCTCGGCGATCCTCTGCGCGGTGGTCGCATGATCGCCCGTCACCATGACGACCCGCAAGCCTGCGTGCCGGCACGCGGCGATGGCTTCCGTCACCTCGACGCGCGGCGGATCGCGGAAGCCGACAAGCCCGAGGAAGGTCAGGCTCTCATAGGCGGGCATTGCGTCTAGGGGAATCGTCGCCTCGGCGAGGGCGAGCACGCGCAAGCCTTCTGCGGCGAGCGACGCCGCGTGTCGGAGCCAATCGTCCCGCACGCTCGTTCCCAGCGCCTCTGAGCCGATCATGGTGGAGGCATCGAGCACCGCCTCCGGCGCGCCCTTGATGACGACGAATAGATGTCCGTCCCGCTCATGCGCCGTCGCCATCATCTTCGTTTCGGTGTCGAAAGCGATCTCCTGGCGCTCAGGCCAAGCTGCGAGCAAGTCCTCGCGGTCCAGGCCGGCATGAGAGCCCAGCCGGAGCAGCGCGAGTTCCATGGGATCGCCTGCGCCTTGCTCGTCTTCGGATTTGAGGGTCGCGGTGGCGCACAGAACGCCGACCTCGAGCGCTCGCTGCAAGGCTCCGTCGATAGCGGCCTTGCGTCCTGACGTGTCAATGACGCCCTTGTCTGGATGGAGCTGATATCGCCCAGATGGCAGCCAGAGCCGCTCCACCGTCATGCGGTTCTCCGTGAGCGTGCCGGTCTTGTCGGTGCAGACAACGGTCGTGGCGCCCAGGGTCTCAACCGCCGACAGTCGCTCCACGACAACGTTGCGCTTGGCCATGCGCCACATGCCACGGGCAAGCGCCATGGTCGCGACGATCGGCAGGCCCTCTGGAATGGCGGCGACCGCGAGCGCGATAGAGGCCTTGAGCATCAAGACGAGATCGCGACCGGCGGCCATGCCCGCGACGGCAATCACAACGGTGATGGCGATGGTTGCCTTGACGAGTTGGCTGGTGAGTTGGGCGAGCTTTCGTTCGAGCGGGGAGTCGTCCTCCTCGGCCTCGACCACGAGCTTGGCGGTGAGGCCTAGCTCGGTCGCCATGCCCGTGGCGACAACAACACCTAATCCAATGCCGCGCGTGATCGCGGTGCCTTTATGCGCCATCGAAGTTTGCTCGGCGATGATGGCGTCGGTGGCGACCGGGGCGATGCCTTTCTCGACGGGCACCGACTCGCCTGTCAACGTCGACTCGTCAGCAAATAGGTTCTTGGCTTCCACCAGCCGCATGTCCGCTGAAACCACGTCGCCGCTTTCCAGCACGACGATGTCGCCCGGCACGATGGTGTCGGCCGACACGATCCTGAGCTTGCCGTCGCGCCGAACAAAGCGTGGTGCGGGAGCCGAGCTTGCGCAACGCTTCCATGGAGCGCATGGCGCGGAGCTCGGTGACGAAGCCGATGGCCGTGTTGATTACGAGGACAATCAGAATCGCGATGGCCTCGGTCCATTCGGCGAACAAGGCGGAGATCCGGCTGCGGCACCGAGAAGCCAGACCACAGGACTCCGAAACTGATCGATGAGAACGGAGAGTGCGGTTCGTGGCGGGTGCGTGATGAGCGTGTTCGATCCGTAGCGCGTGAGACGCGCTGCCACCTCGGCGTCGGTCAGGCCGGATGCGGGATCGACGCTCTGCTGACCAAGCACGGCCTCGACGGGCAACGCGTAGGCGGTCGGCGTCTGCGCCCTCGATGTCAGTTCTGGTTTCACGGCAGCTCCAGCGCCGATTTTAGCGCGGCGTTGGTGTTGGTCACGTGCCGTGAGGGGAGGCGTCGATCCAGCGGATGTCGGGAACCTTACGTGGCACCGGAGGCGGCTCGCGGCTTGGGTGGCCGACGACGATCGGAGCGATCGGCGTATAGCTCTTCGGCACACCGAGCGCCGCCTTGCCGTCATCGGTGGTGAGCCAGTGCTGGGCGAAGCCAATCCAGCAGGTGCCGAGACCCCTGGCGTAGGCCGCGAGCATCAGATTCTCCGCGGCAAGCGCGCAGTCCTCCACCGCCCAGTCGGTGGGCTCAGACGTGGCGATCACGATCAGAGCCGGCGCGTGATAGAAGAGGTCGTACTTGGGGTCGCTCAGCATATCGCGGAACGGATGAGCGGGCGCACCGAGCGAGGCCTTGAGGAAGTAGGCCTTGGCTTGGTCTGACATATGGGTCAGCCGCGACGGCTCCTTGACGACAATAAAGGCCCATGGCTGCTGATTGATGGCGCTCGGCGCCTTCATCGCCGCCTCGATCAGCTCGCGTATCACCGCGTCACCGACGGGCTCGTCGGTGTATTCGCGGACGGATCTGCGGCCGTCTATGGCTTGCAGCAGCTCCATGGTCTGCCTTGAGCGTCTCCCACGGCAGACGATCTCGCGCCCTAGGCGGCCAGTCGTTGAGGCAGATCAATGAGTGAGCCGGCCTTACGGGGTCGGGGGCGGGGGCATGTCGCCCGCGTCGGGCATGGGCATCTCGTCGGGCATTTCACCTGGGGGCGCCGGCGGTGAAACGACGACCGGAGGAACGGGCTGCGCATCGAGCGCGGCGGTGGTCCACTCGACCAATTCCGCCTCCATCTTGTCGAAGGCGGCGCTAAGCGCATTGACGTAAGCCCGCGCGTCGTCCCCGTTTGTGGGCGCGGATGTCTTGAACTCCTTGGTGTCGACAATCTCCCCGTTAGGTCCAAGCAGCTTCACTTGGAACACGATCTCGGCGGTCGGCTCGCCCGAGGTGACGACATGGAACTGCCTGATGTCGATCTGGAGCTGGGAGCTGGTTGGGAAGTCACCCAAGTTGCGGGTCACGGACTGCGCGTACCCAGCGCTGTCGAAGCTCTGCAACAACGTCGACTGAACGATAATGGGCAAGCTGTCGACCCACCGCGCATTGTCGAGCGGCAAGCTCTCGTCGGGCGCCGGCTGGGTCAGGATCTTGTCGGTATTGAAAGCGAGCAGAGTGGTGGGCTCCGGCACGATGAGCTTCCAGACCGGCTCCTGGTCAGGGGGCGGGGGAAGATCGGTCGCAGGCTTGAGCGCGAATAGCGGATTGCCGCCCTTGCCGCCGCCGGTCATGCGCTCGATGCCGGAGAGAATGCCGTCGATCTTGTCGGCGTTCCGGGCGAGCGCGTCGGTGAAGACCTCGATATTGTTGATCGCTTCGTTCAAGGGCTTCTGGTTCTCTTCGAGAATCTGATCGACCTGCTGGAAGGCGTCACGGGCGGACTGAGTCCAGTCTTGGCCGACGCCAGGCGGTGCGATCAGGGTGGGGACGCCATCATCCGCCACGGTGAGCGGCGTATCGGAGATGCCGCCGGTCAACGTCACGGCAATGCCGCCGGTCAGTCCCTGCTGCTCGATGCTGACTTGCGTGTCGTCGCGGATCGGCGTGCCTTTCGCCACGGCGATCGTGGCAATGACCTCCTGAGGCTCCGCCGGGTTGAGCGCGATGCCAGTGACGTCGCCAACGCGAATACCGTTGAACAGCACCGCAGAGCCCACAAGCAACCCGGACACCGAGCTCTGGAACCGGATCTCGTACGTCTCGCGTTCGCCGAAGCCGCCCTTGTTCTCGAGCCAGTAGACGAAAGCGAAGCTCGCCAGGACGACGAGCAGCATGAAGAGTCCAATCAAGGCGTAGCGGGCACGAGTTTCCATCGTCACGTCCCTTTAGGTTCAAGCGCTCATCTGCCGTTCGGCCAGCATGCCACCGCGCTTCCCCTGGAAGTAGGTCTTCACCCAAGGGTGCTCGCTTTCAAGCATAGTGGCAATCGGCCCTTCGGCCACGACCTTGCCGTCGGCCAGGACCGCGATGCGGTCGCAAGCCGTGTACAGGCTCTCCAGGTCGTGGGTCACCATGAACACGGTGATCTCGAGCGTCTGCTGCAAGGTGCGGATCAGCTCGTCGAAATCGCCGGCGGAAATTGGATCGAGCCCGGAGGTGGGCTCGTCGAGAAACACGATCTCGGGGTCGAGGGCGAGCGCGCGGGCAAGCGCCACGCGCTTGGTCATGCCGCCCGAAAGCTCCGAGGGAAATTTGTCGCCATCCTGCGGGGCCAAGCCGACCATCTCGAGCTTGGCCAGCGCCATCTCGTCCATCAGGCGCTGCGAGATATTGAGGTTCTCGCGCATGGGGAACTGCACGTTCTGCTTGACGGTGAGCGACGAGAACAGCGCCCCTTGCTGGAACAGAACGCCCCAGCGGCGCTCCAGCGCCCGGCGCTCAGCCTCGTTTGCACGGTCCAGATCGACGCCCAGCACTTCGATTGAGCCGTGCCGGCGCGGTAGCAGGCCGATGATTGTGCGAAGGAGTACCGACTTGCCGGCGCCCGACGCGCCGACCACGCCAAGGATCTCCGCGCCCCGCACGTCGAGATCGAGATGGTCGAGCACCGTTTCGTCGCCGAAGCCGACGACGAGGTCGCGCACTTTGATGACAGCGTTCTTGGACAAAGGTTACATCCCGATCGAGGCGAAGAAGATGGCGAACAGTCCGTCGAGCACGATCACCAGGAAAATCGACTCCACTACGGAGTTGGTGGTCTGGATGCCGAGCGACTCGGCGCTGCCCTTGACGCGCAAACCTTCGGCGCAGGCGACAATGCCGATGACGAGCCCCATGAACGGCGCCTTGATCATGCCGACCTTGAAGTGGGTGAGCGAGATCGCTTCCGTCAGGCGCGAGATATAGATGTCGGGACTAATGCCGCCGTAAAGCCAGGCGACCAATCCGCCGCCATAGAGCGCGGCCATGCTGCCAATGAAGGTCAGCACCGGCATGGCGATGATCAGCACGAGGATGCGCGGCAAGATCAGAACCTCGACGGGGTCGAAGCCCATGGTCCGCAATGCATCGATCTCCTCGCGCATCTTCATCGAACCGATCTCGGCGGTGTAGGAACTGCCCGAGCGTCCGGCCACCATGATGGCGACGATCAGAACGCCGATCTCGCGCAGCACGAGAATGCCGACAAGGTCGACGGAATAGAGTTCCGCGCCGAACCTGCGAAAATGGAAGATGCCCTGTTGCGAGATGATGGCGCCGATCAAGAAGGTGATGAGCAGAACGATGGGAACCGCCTGCCAGGCGACGCGGTCGAATTGATGCACCGTCGAGGTGAAGCGGAACTCGCGCGGACGCACGAGCACGCGCACGGCGGCGACACCGACCGCGCCGAGCATGTCGGCGAAGACCGCGAGATTGCTGCCGAACGCGGCGCCGGCACGGCCGAAGGCGACCAGCGCATTGACGATAATGTTCTGACGAGGCGCTTGCGGCGCGGGCGTCCGGTTGACGCCATGCATTTCTTCGAGCAGGCCCAGGTCGTGCTCGGGCAAGCCAACGACGACCGCCTCGCGTCCCGATGAGGTCCATTGCCGGGTCAGACGCTCTAACAGCCAGGCGCCAAACGTGTCGAATTCCCGCACGTCAGCCATGTCGATCGAGACGTCCTTCGCCTTCGGCGCCTCGGTCGTCACGCGGTCTACCAGCGCTTCGAGTTCGCCGGCATGCGTGGCAGTCCATGAGCCGCCGGCGGCTAGCTCGAGCCGTTCCCCTACCAACTTATGTGTCAGCAAAGCTTCGCCCATGGCACTCGCTCCCAACAGCCCAAGTGGTCCAGCCCCGAGGCGCGCCCCCAAGGCTGGCAAGACGTCGGCCTAAGAGTAGCGGCGAACTAGCTTCGGGTCAGGTTGATTGACACGCTTTGCAGCGGGCTTCCCGTGGTCGAGATCGACACGCTCTGGCTGGTACGGCTGTAGTTGACGACCATGCTGCCGCGAATAGAGCCGGACACGCTGATGGCGATCCTGCCTGGGGATGCGGTGCCGCTGGCGCTACCGGAAGCATTGTAGGTCCGCTCCTCCCAGTTGCCGGTGATGCGGCCGCCGCTCAGGCTAAGCTTGCTTCTGATCTCGACATTGGAGCTATCGCTCTTGCAGCGAATGGCCATGCCGAGCTGGGAGCCGCCGCCGGTGTAATAGGCGTTGCAGCTCAGGCGTTCCATGCCGGTATTGAGCCTAACCTTGCCGCTGCCCCGCCACGTCCCGAGCAGGGTGTCGAAGGGCGTAGCGGCTTCGACGGCCTTGGGAGGCGTGGTGCTGAACAGCACCATCAGCGCGGCGGTCGCGAGAAGAATCGGCGCAGCTTTGCGAATCAGTCGTCTCATGGGCTCTGTAATCCCGCAGTTTTGGGCCTCGAACAAGTCAGGATGTTGTTACGAGGTTATGACCCAGCGACCGAGATACAAGCCCTGAGGCGAAATTATTGACGCGGTGTGGCGTCCGAGCCACCTGTGGTCCGGCTTAAGTTGTTGGAATTTTTGGCCCTTCCGCGTGTGAACACGGTGCCCATCGGTGCAAATTCCGATATGCCGAGCGCGATAGTTGTGCCCACGAGCCTTGCCCATTCCTCCCCATAATCCTTCCGAAAATCGCCGAACCAGGCCAATTGGCAATCGCAGATCCCCTTGGGATCGTGGCAGTGGCCGAGCGCGCGCATGAACTCCAGATTGGCGCGCATGCGCTTGGCGACAAACGCCGTGCCTTCAACTTGGAAGGCTTGCCAATACTTCAATTGGGCCTCGGCCATCGCCACGGCGAAGTCGAGAAGCGGATTGGCAAGGCGGGTCGGTGGCATGGCGGTCTCCGTCGGTCAGGCCTCAAGATAACGCCGCAGGGCGATTTCCACGCCTTGATCGTGCTCAAGCGGTTAAGAGGCTGGAAGGGGCGACCGCGCGCGGTCTAAAGTCGTCAAAAGATCAGGAGGCGCACCATCGCCCCGTCGCCGAACATCTCCATCAGATATTGCCGGTTGTGCAACTGGTTGCTCAGGGCCGCGTGGATGGGCCAGGAGCTTCTGTCCACCTTCGCCGAGGAGCTGGGCTCGGTCACGCTGATCCCGGACGATACCGGCGGTGTGTTCGAGGTCCATCTCGACGGCAAGCTGATCTGGTCGCGGGGCGAGCAAGGCCGGTTCCCGGAGATCAAGGAGCTCAAGCAGTTGGTGCGTGACGCCGTGTCACCGGGGCGCGACCTTGGCCACGTGGATCACAAGGACCACAAGGCGTAGGCACCTTTCCCGCCGTCTTTGTGAGGGCCATCACAAAGCGACTTTTCCCTCTGTGCCATGTGAGCCGCTGTTCAGGCGGCAAGTGCGCGGCGCGCAGAAGGATATTCACGATGCATGTTGGGGCGTTGTCACTCGGCGCGGGCCTTTGCGCGCTGGTGGGGATCAATGGTTTCGCCGCGGCGGCAGACGCCACGATCGGTCATGACGTAGCGCTGCAAGCGTGTTCGGTGGCGCACGGTGAAGAAGTGGCGGTCCCGATCACGGCCATTGCTGCTGGTCGCGGCGGGAGCCTTGTATGGCTCACCGATTCGAACGCCAATCTGTGGCTGTGCAGCGCCGACGCCGGCGGTCAGGTCTATGCCTTCAGCATGATCTTCAGCGACTTGCTCGAAGGCGCGGGCGGGCAGTTCGTGTTGCCCGTCCATATCGGCGGTGATGGCACGGCGGTTCCGCCGCCGCACGATCCGCTGCACATCGCCGAGCTTGCCTGCCAAGCCTATCTGCCGGGCGATGGCGACAAGGTGGTCGGCAAGGGCGCCGACGGCCTCAACGCGGACTGGCTCCCCGGCTATTTCGTGTTCATCGAGACGGACGCAGGCGAGACGTATCTGTGCGATGCGACGGCGGACGCGCAAGTTTGGGCGTTCGCCAAGATCGGCGCGCCGCTCGGCCTCGGCAATCCGGTCGGTTAGGAACGTCTTTTCGTTTCAGGGGTTTGTGATGGGCCTCGCGCTCCCTACATGTTAGGGAACGCAACTTGTCGAGGGCCCACGGAATGCCCCAGCCAGTCGTCGTCACCATTCCCCACCGGCTCGGGAAGGCCGAAGCCAAGCGCCGCTTGCAATCCGGCTTTCACAACGTGCGCTCAAATTTCGGCGAGAGCTTCATGATGCTGAAAGACAGTTGGGCCGGGGACCATCTCGACTTTCAAGCGAGTCTGCTCGGGCAGTCGACCACAGGCACCGTTGACGTGGCCGAGGATCATGTGCGCCTTGAGGTGCAGCTTCCTTGGGTGCTGGCCATGCTCGCCAACAAGGCAAAGGCCCTTGTCGAAAAGCAGGGCCGGCTCATGCTCGAGAAGCCGACAGGGCCAAAGACCTAAGTTTCAGGAAATCTCGACGATGGTCGCTTCGCCGGCGCCGGCCTGCACGGTCTCGCCGACAGGCTTGCCCATGAGTGCTTGGGCTACGGGCGACACGTAGGACAGCGTCCCTTGTGCGGGATCCGCCTCGTCCTCGCCGACGATGCGGTAGGTCTGCTTGCGGCCGTCGTCGCGCTCGATGGTGACCTTTGATCCGAACTGCACCTCGGTGGCGTCGGCTGGTGGCTCGACCACCTGCGCCGTGGCTCGCCGCGACGTCCAGTAGCGAAGGTCGCGGTTGATCTTCGCGAGCAGCGGCTTGTCGTCGGCATCATGGGCGGCGGCATGTGCCTCGTGCAGGCGCGCCAGCTCGGCCTCGATCAGCTCGAGTCCGCGCGCGGTGACGAGATTGTGGGAGGATATCGGCCGATCGGGGAGGTCGTCGTAGACGTCCCCGCCTTCCTCTTCCTTGGTAAAGGCCTTGCTCATCAGCGAACTATACCACGCACGGCTGTTAATGTGGGTTCAAGGCCCTTTTCGGCCCTTCTTTGGGCAATTGCTCATTTCTTCCTCAACCCTACCTTGGCGCCCCCGCTTCTTATTCAATTGCCGAAGCATTGCGGTTTGCTATGGTCAGTGTTGGTGAACGTTGTCGTCGTGAAGACCGGACAGACGAGAGCGGGACAACGCTTATGAGAGCCATTATCGCAGTGATCCAGCCCCACCGGCTCGAGGCCGTGCGCGAGGCGCTTGCTGCCATCGGCGTGCAAGGTATGACGGTCACCGAGGTGCGGGGCTTGGCCGGCAGAAGGGGCAGACTGAGATCTACCGCGGCGCTGAATACAAGATGCAATACGTGCCCAAGGTGAAGCTCGAGCTTGCCGTCGGCGCGGCGGCGGTCGATGCCGTCGTCGAGGCGATCGGCAGGGTCAGCGTACCGGGCGGATCGATGACGACAGGTCTTCGTGCTGCCGCTCGAAGGCGCCATGCGCGTGCGCACCGAGGAAGATGGGCGCCGACGCGCTCTAGTTGGCCACCAGAAGTGCGACGGGAAACGCCTTGAGCGCCTCGGTGATGCTCAAGCGGCCGTCTGCGACGGATACCTGCTCGCCCATCAACACGTTGCGCCATGTTCGTCCGGCCAGCGCCGGAGGCAGCGTCACATGCGTGTCATCCCATATTGTGGGCGGAACATGCGGTTGCTCGCTGCTTTCGAGAAGCGAATTCGCACGGATCGGCACGATCGTGATCGCCGCAGACGTCTCATCGCTGCGTAGAAGAAGCGAGACGTTGCGGCATGCTTGCCGCCCAAGGCGAGCGGCAGGTAGTTACCGGTCGTGAATAGGCTCGGCTGCTCGGCGCGCAACTCGAGCGCTTTCAAGATCATCGAGCTTGATCGCGCCGCTGCGCCAATCGGCGAGAAGCTCGGCCGGGTTTCGCGAGCGTCGCCGTCGACAAGCTGGCGCCTCAGATCGAAGTCGACCGCGCGTCTATTGTCTGGATCGACCAGGCTCAAAATCCCAAGCTCCGCCTTGATAGACATCGGGTACGCCTGGCGCGGTCAGCTTGATCAAGGTCTGCGATAGCAGTTGAGCGCACCGGCCACTTGGAGTGGGCCTTGTGTCTTGCTGAAGTCTTCGAGAAAGGCGCGGCTTTTTGCTGGATCGAGCGCGCCGCGCACGAAGGACTCGACAGCCTGCTCATAGGCCTCGTCAGGCCTGTCAACTCGTCCTGACCTTCGCTTCCTTGATGGCTTTCAGCATGAAGGCGGCCATGCGGTCGGCGAGTGCCGCTAAGGCTCGGTCATAGGCTCGAGACCGAACGGCCAGGCCCCGGCGAGGAACTTGATAGAACATCCACTCGTCGTTGGCGGATGGCGCGCTGTCATTGTCCGTCTACGCGGCACGGCATTCATCCCAGACCATCCGGTGACGCAGTCTCGCCAGTCCTGGGGACGCTCGCTCAAGACGTAGAGCCGGGCGCGTAGTCCTCGCCGCGTTTGGTATCGTGGGTCGAGGTGGTGAGCAGGCCATATGGCTGGTGCTCACGCCGTGCCGCCATGTGTTCGTGGAAGCGGGCCACAGGCGCCCCGAAATCCTCAGGCGCGCCGCCGACACCGTTCAGGGCGATCAGCCGGTTGTAGCGGTAGAACAGCGTATCCTCGACGGCCTTCGCCATGAGCGGACCGGTCGTCTGTTGGAAACGTGTGACGAAGTTGAGCGCTTCGGCGCGCGAGGCGGGATCCGGTAGATCAGAGAGCCGCCAGATGCAGGCAACGAAATCGATGGCGCCTTCGTCCTCGACCTCGCGCGTACTCTTCGCCGTATCCAGGGCGAAGGCGATCAGCGCCTCGTCCTCTGGCCGCGGACCGTCGACATCGACATAGGTGCGGTAGGCAAGGAGCATTGCCGAGCTCGATGGCGCGGCGCAGCGTGTCGCGCCCGTAGTCGCGGGTGGCGAGGTCGGCTTGCGCATGACTGGACCTTGACCCGTGAGCACGTCGAGCTCACCTGCGAGTTGCGCACGAAGATGTACGCTTGGTGGCCGCGAGCAGGTTCTCATAGTCGGCAGTCTCGCCGGTGAAATCCGCATAGGCGGCCGTGAGAGTTTGCTCGCCTTCAGGAGTGGTCAGGAGTCCGCCAAGCGCCCGAATGAATTCATAACCCGTCGTCCCTTGCACCGGCCAATCGGCGCGCAAGGTCTCCGAGCCTTCGAGGATTTTCTCCACGAGGATCGTGAAGGGACGCGCTTCATCGGTGATCTCCCGGAGCTTGCGGAAATAGGCGAGGGGATCGGCAAGGCCGTCTACGTGATCGAGACGCAAGCCGTCGATCAGACCTTCGCCGGCAAGCTCCACCACGAGCTTGTGGGTCTCCTCGAACACGCTCGGCTGCTCCATGCGCACGCCGACGAGATCGGCCACCTCGAAGAAGCGGCGATAGGTGAGGGTCTCGCGCGCCGCGCGCCAGTAGGCGAGGCGCCAGCTTTGCGCTTCGTGCAATGCGTGGATCGCCTCGTGGTCGGCGACGGTCTCATCAAGCGCCGCCCTAAGCGCTTTCAACTGCGTTTTGTCCTGCGCGCGGGCGGCAAGCTCGGGCTTCAGCTCCTCGGCGGTTTCGGGCGTGGCGATGGCGAAGCGGTTGGTGAGATCCTCGAAGTCTGTTCCCGCGCGTGCCAGCACGTTGGCGTAGCTCGGTGGGCTCAAGGGCAGCTTCATGCCGCTTACAGTGAAATTGATGCCGCCCGACTCGGGATCGAAATGGAGACCGAAGCTGCCCTTCTCGAGCGCGAGCCCATACGGCTCCGGCAGAACTGGGATGAGAAGCTTCGGCGCCGACCAGTCGATGTCGAAAAAGCTCGCATAGGTGCTGTCCGCGCCCCATTCGAGCACATCGCGCCACCACGGATTGAACGGGCTTGCGCCCATATGGTTGGGCACGAAATCGACAATGACGCCGATGTCCGCCATGCGAAGGGCCTCGACCATCGCGCGGAAGCCGTCGGCGCCGCCGAGCAACGGCTCGATCTGATCGTAGCGCGCGATGTCATAGCCGTGACTCGAGCCGGGCAGCGCCCGCCAGATTGGCGAGGCATAGAGATGACTGACACCGAGCTTGGCGAAATAGGGCGCAAGTGCCGCGGCGCGCGCGAAATCCATGCCCTCGCGGAATTGCAGCCGATAGGTGGCCCGCACCGTCATTGCCGCGGCCGCTCGGCGGCGACGGCCTGAACCACGGCGCGAAGAAGATGCTGCTCGCCGAGCGCTTCGATGGGAACGGGTGTCTTGCGGCGCCAATTTGGGTGCTCGTCAACGGTGCCGGGAAGGTTTGCCTGCTCGACGACGCCGAGTGCGTCGTCGAGCTGCACCGAGAACATCCGGCATGGTGTCATCGCGAGGAAGCGATGAACGGCGACGAGGATCTCGTCGGACATATCTTGCGGTGCGGCCTTCGCCGCCTCGGGCGCCAGCGCTTGCGCCTTGACGAGGGCATCGAGCAGAAGCTGCCTGTCGCGCAGGCGATCGTGGCGCTGCGCCACGGCTTCAACCTCCGTGGTCCGGCCCGCATCCACGCGGCAATCGATGTCGCGGCCGATCCACCAGCCTTTCAAAGTCGGCAGGTCGTGAGTCGAGCCGCAAACCAGCGCTTCGCGACGATAGGCATGAGGCGGCATCCAGACGTTCTCCTGCTCCGTGAAGTAGAAGACCTGGTAGCTCAGGAGACCAGCGCGAACGATTGTATCGGTAAATCCGGGCGGCAACGTGCCGAGATCCTCGCCGATGATGATGGTGCGAGAGATCCACGATTCCTCCGCCACGCCCTCCAGCAGCTCGCGGAACGGGTAGGCCACATACGCGCCGTCCATGGCGGTGTTACCTTCCGGAATCCAGTAGAGACGCTGCAAGCCCATGGCGTGGTCGATGCGCAACGCGCCGGCATGCTGCATGTTGGCGCGGAGCACAGAGCGGAACGGCTCGAAGCGCTCCTCGGCAAGTCCGACGGGCGAGAAGGGAACGAGGCCCCAGTCCTGACCCAAGGCACTGAAGGGGTCGGGCGGGCAGCCGATGCGCGCGTGATTGGCGATTGCCGCGCCGTTCAGCCAGCTGCGCGAGCCGTCGGGTGAGATGCCGACGGCGAGATCGAGATAAAGGCCGATCCGCATGCCGGCCGCCTTGGTGCGTGCCTGCGCTTCGGCGAGCTGCGCGTCGGCGGTCCATTGCAGCCACGCATGGAACACGATGCGGTCTTTGGCGGCGCGGGCGAAATCGCGCACGGCGAGGTTCTCGGGGTCCCAATAGTTCTCCGGCCAGGTGACCCACGCGACGTTGCCGCCTTGGGCGACGAAGTGCTCGGCGAGCGCCTCGTAGAGCGCATGAGTTTCGAGCGCCTTGCCTTGCTCGCGGCAATAGCGCTCGAATGCTTCCTTCGCCGGGGTTTCGGCGTTCTTGACGAAGTGATTGAAGAGCGCCTCGAGCGCGCGGGACTTGACCCGGTGTACGCCGACATAGTCGATCAACTCGGTCTCGCGCAGTGCGCCAAGCGACGCGTCGAGGGCTGCGCGCTCGGGCAAGCGTTCATAGCCCGGCACGCGGTCTGGTGCGATGAGAAGCGGATTCAAAAAGTCGCGCGACGACGGACTGTAGGGGCTGATGCGGGATGGATCGGCGAAGAACAGCGCGTGGATCGGGCTCACGCCGATGAAGTCGGCGCCGAGCTTCGCCGCGAACTCCCCGAGCCGCGCGAGATCCTCGAAATCGCCGATGCCCCAATTGCGGTTCGAGCGCAACGCATAGGTCTGGACCGAAAAACCCCAGGCGCGCTGATCGACAAGGAACGGAGGCCAGAACGCGCTTGCCGATAGTGACGCAACGTCGTCGGAGGGGGGCGGCTCGGGCATGTGGCCATGATTGCCCTCAAGGTGCACGCCCATGGCCTCGAGCACCTTGGCCTTGGTCGCGGGCAGGATCGTGACCCAGTCGCCTCTTTCGCTGACATAGCCCTCGGCAATACCGAAGCGCGCTGCCAATTCGTCAAGCCGGTCTGGCATGCGTTACTCCCGAGCAGATCGTGATGCGACCACCGACCAGGGTGGCAGCGTGCCTTGCGCCAATTTCGCGTCTGCGCCCGCCGGATGGGCGAAGAACGCCGTGCCGGCATCCGCGATTGAAAGGCCGGCTTCGCTATTGCTCAGATTGGTGGCGAGCATGAGCACTCCACCGTCGCCGAGCGTCCAACGGACGGCGAACGCATGGCCATCGATTGCCAGAATCTTGCCGGCGTTGCCGCCGATCGCGGCAAGATGCGGCACCACATGCTTGAAGCGCGTTGCGATCAAGCGCTTGACGAAATCCAATCGCGGCAATGCCGTGGGCGCAAGCCTAGATGCCGCGAAGGTTTCAAGGGCGTTGGGGTCGGGCACCAGATTCTGGGTGAAGGCTTCGGCGAACGCCTTGTTATTGCGGAACTCTTCGTTGCGGCCCTTGCGCACCGCTTCGGCGAGATCGCCCGTGAAGTCGGTGAAGAACTGAAAGGGACGCACCTCACCGTACTCGTCCCCCATGAAGAGAAGAGGAATGTGCGGTGACAGAAGAAGAAGCGCGAGCGCTGCTTCAACCGCTTTAGGGGGTGCAAGCGTGGTGATGCGGTCACCTTGGGCCCGGTTGCCGGTCTGGTCGTGGTTCTGCAAAAAGTCGACGAAGGCGGTCGGTGGCAGGTGTGCTGAGGGATCGCCGCGTTTGCGGCCGCCGCGAAAAGGGGACGGCTCGCCTTGATAGCCGAAGCCGGTTGCCATGGTTTCGGCGATGCGCCTTGCCGGCGCGTCGGCGTAATCTTGATAATAGCCCGCGTCCTCGCCGGTCAGCAGCGCGTGCATGGCGTGGTGCCAGTCGTCGTTCCACTCGGCGGTGAATAGGCGGGGATGGTTGTTGGCATCGAATTGCAGCAGCCGGGTTGAGTTGTCGTCGTCCTCGATGGTGAGATGGATGTGGCGGTCGGGGAAGCGTGCACGCACCTCGCGCGCCATCTCGGCGAGAATTTCCTCCGACGAAGGATCGTTGATTTGGTCGATGGCGTCGAAGCGCAGACCGTCGAAGCGGAACTCCTCGAGCCAATAGAGCACGTTGTGGACGAAGAACTCGCGCACCGGCTTGCGGTCGAAGGCGATGGCGCTGCCCCACGGCGTGTGCCGCTCGGGATGGAAGAAGTCGGGCGCATAGAGGTGGAGATAATTCCCGTCGGGGCCGAAATGGTTATAGACCACGTCGAGCAGGATCATGAGGCCATGTCCGTGCGCGGCATCGACGAGGCGCTTCAAGCCCTCGGGGCCGCCATAAGCAATGTGGGGCGCGTAGAGCAGCACGCCGTCATAGCCCCAGCCGCGGTTCCCGGCAAATTGGGCCACCGGCATGATTTCCAGCGCGGTGACGCCGACATCGACAAGGCGCTCGAGATCGGCGGTGATGCCGTCGAACGTGCCGTCCGCCGAGAAGGTCCCGGTATGCAGCTCGTAGATCACCGCCTCTTGCCACGGCCGGCCTTTCCAATCCGGATTTCGCCACGCGTAGCTCGTCGGATCGACCAACCGGCTTGGTCCATGTACGTCGCCCATTTGCGCGCGGGCGGCTGGATCGGGCACGCGCATGCCGTCGGCAAGGACGAAGTGGTAGCTGCCGCCGGGCGCGACAGCGTCAGTGGTGACCTCGAACCAACCGTCACCCGTCTTGGTCATCGGGATGGTGGCGCCGCTTCCGGTGAGCACCGAGACCTTGTCTTGCGCCGGTGCCCACAACTTGAATCGGGCGCCGCCGTTGATCAAGTCCGCGCCCCAAGGCAGTGAATGGGCGAAGCGCGCAGCCATCAGCCGGCCCTCTCGAACAGCAGGAGACCGTGGCCCGGGATCGTGGTCTTGCCGGTGGCAATGGGAGCAGGGTCTGGCCGTATCAGACCGTTGGCGGAGTCGCACAACAGGCGCCAATGCAGGTGACGCTTGCCGAAGAATGGGAAGATGAAATCGATGGGCTCGGCGTCGGCGTTGAACAGGAGCAACAGGATCTGCTTATCGCCCGCGAAAGACGCGCCAATGCATTTGGCGACCGGGTCCTCCCAGTGCTCCGCCTGCTTTTCCTCGCCGTCGGGCTTGAACCAGGCGATACTTTTGATGCGCGGCGCGACCGGCTCCCCATGTAGGAACTTGCTGCTGCGGAGCAGTGGCAGTTGCGCGCGGAGGCTCACTACGCCACGCACGAAGTCGAGAAACGACGCATCCCGATCGGTGAGGCCGTCCCACTTGACCCAAGAAATCTCGTTGTCCTGGCAGAAGGCGTTGTTGTTGCCTCCTTGCGTACGGCCGAGCTCGTCGCCCATTTGCAGCATGGGCGTGCCGTGGCTGAACAAGAGGCTGGCCACGAAGGCGCGGCGGATGCGATCGCGGCGATCGAGGATGGTTTGATTATCGGTCGGCCCCTTGGCGCCCCAGTTGTAGCTACGATTGTCGTTGTGACCGTCCTTGTTGTGCTCCTTGTTCGCCTCGTTGTGTTTCTTGTTATACGAGACGAGGTCCATCAAGGTGAAACCGTCGTGGGCGGTGACGAAGTTGACGCTCGCCCAAGGTTTGCGGCCGCGTCTGTCGTAGGTCTCCGCCGAACCTGAGATGCGGCGCGCGAGCGCCGGCAACATGCTCATGTCTCCCTTCCAATAGGAGCGCAACCCATCGCGCCAAAGATCGTTCCACTCCGCCCAGCCGGGTGGAAAGCCGCCGACCTGGTAGCCGTTCTCGCCGAGGTCCCATGGCTCGGCGATGAGTTTCACGCGGCTCAACACGGGGTCTTGTCCGATCGCGTCGAGGAACGATGCGCTTGGGTCGAACGCGACGTCGTCGCGGCAGAGCGCGGATGCTAGATCGAAGCGGAAGCCGTCGACGCCGCATTGCCGGACCCAATAGCGCAGCGAGTCCATGACCATCTGTAATACGCGCGGATGTCCGAGATTGACCGTGTTGCCGCAGCCGGTCGTATCGAAATAGTGACGCTTATCTTCGGCGAGCTTGTAGTAGGAGGCGTTGTCGATGCCGCGGAACGACAAGGTGGGGCCGAGCGCGTTGCCTTCGGCCGTGTGATTGTAGACGACGTCGAGGATGACTTCGATGCCGGCTTCGTGCAGCCGGTCGACCACGCCGCGGAACTGTTCCACGCCGACGCCCGGTGAGAGATAGCGTTGCGCCGTCGCGAAAAAACCGATGCTGTTGTAGCCCCAATAGTTGCTCAAGCCCTGATCGACGAGATGTCTGTCGTTGACGAAGGCATGAACCGGCAGAAGCTCGATGGCGGTGACACCGAGTTTGACGAGATGATCGATGACAGCGTCGTGGGATAGACCTGCGAAGGTTCCGCGCAAGTGCTCCGGCACGCCCGGATGCAGCGCGGTCATGCCTTTGACGTGCGCCTCGTAGATCACCGTCTCGGCCCAAGGGCGGTTCGGCCGTGGGTGCGCGGGAGAATCGCCGTCGGCGACGACCACGCATTTCGGCAAGAAGGCGGCGCTATCGCTCTTGCTCATGGCAAGATCGGCGCGCTTGGAGCCGATCTGATAGCCGAACAACGAGTCGTCCCACACCAGGTCTCCGGCGTAGAGGCGCGCGTACGGATCAAGCAGCAACTTGTTGGGATTGAATCTGTGGCCATCCCGCGGGGCGTAAGGACCGTGCACGCGTAAGCCGTAACGCTGCCCCGGTGCGAGACCCGGCACATAGCCATGCCAGACCTCGTCGCTGTACTCGGGCAGGGTGACGCGGTCGGTCTCGGAGCCGTCCTCATCGAACAGGCAGACCTCGACGCGGGTTGCATGTGCCGAGAACACGGCGAAGTTCACGCCGCGTCCGTCATAGGTCGCGCCGAGCGGCCAAGGTGTTCCAGGTTCGAGCCTCAGCGTCATGGCTGTCCGGGGCGCTTAGTCAAGCGTTTGCCTCCTCGACCGCGTCTTCCAACGGCTCGACCAGTTCGAGCGCCGCGCGCAGCGGGATGGACAGAAGTACGGGACGATTTGCACCTTCGTAAATGATCTCGTGGAACAGCTTGTCGGCCAAGAACAGCGGCAACAGCTCGCCCCCGGCAAGATGCGAGCCGCTCAAGGAATCGTCTCTGGCCATACCGTAGGCTCTCAGGAATCGCCGCTCGGCGTGCGAGCGCCAGTCGAGGGCCAAGGCGTCGATTTCGTCAAGCTCGCTCGCGCCGCGTTGTCTCTGTCTGTCCATGGCGGTGCGCGCGGCGTAGTCGAAGGAGCGCAACATGGTGGCGATGTCGCGGGACGGTGGCGCCTTGTGGCGGCGCTCCTCGACCGGCTGGTCTGGCTCGCCCTCGAAGTCGACGATATAGACGTCGTTCTCGGCGACCAGGACCTTGGCGAGGTGGTAGTCGTTGTGGAGGCGGAGCTTGTTGCCTCGGGCAATCCTCGGCACGAGCGCGTCGATGCGTTTGAGCGTCGCGTCGCGCAAGTCGACAAGCTTGGCGGCCGCTGCGCGGGTCTCCTCGTCGGCGGCTACCGGCAAGCGCGCCAAATAGTCGAAGGCCTGTTCGGCGCGCGCGACCGTCTTGACGCGCCACTCTTCGAGATCGGCGTCGGTGACAGGCTCTGGCGCGAAGTCGGGGTCGCTCGATCGGCGCCGGCGAAGGCGCGGTGCAACTCGCCGGTACGCCGGCCGATCTGTTCGATCAGCGCCAGCGAATAGGGGAGCCCGCGCGCGGCACCATTGCCGGACAGGATTGCCTCCTCGAGCTCGCGGTCGAGTGCGTTGACCACGACGGTCCAGCCGTCGCCCTGGTTGCGGATGTGCTCGAAGGCGATGGCGAGCGCGGTCTGCGTGCCGTCCGTTGCGATGTGCTCGATGGAGCCGAGATAGGCGGGACTGTTTGCGAAGCCGGCCTTGGCCAGGAAGCGGCCCATCTCGATGCTGGGATCCATGCCGGGGCGTAGGCGGCGCGAGATCTTGAGGTTCACGCGGTCGCCAAGGATGCGCGAGGTGAAGGCCTGCTCGCCGTCGGTCCGGCGATACACGCTCGGTTTGTCGTCGAGATCGAACGCGTTCAACGCGGGGCCAGCCTCGAAGCGAAGCTCGCCATCGTTCGCCGGCAATGTGCGGTGCGCCGCCATCGCCTTCAGCACCGCGCGCGGAAAGGCTTCGCCTGCCGCGGCATCGAATACGATGCCGGCCCGCGGCCCGCGCCTGATCTTGGCAAGGACGTAAGGGAGCAATGGGCTTTCCGGCTTCAGCCCGTCTTCGCCCCAGGCAAGCGCGAGCGGCAGGAAGTAGCGCTGGGTCGCGCCGTCCTCGAGCACGACCTTCGTTGCAAGCAGCAGGAAGCTTTCGTCGTCGCCTTGCGGCAGCTCGCCGACGCGCTCTGGAGTCGCCGACACGATGGTCGCGTCTTTGGGGCCGAACCAGCGCTGATGCGAAAGATAGGTCGGCAACAGCTCGTAGACGAAGCGGTCGATGCGCTCCCTGTCGTCGCGCTGGCTCTGGATCACGTTCCAGCCGTCGCCGAGCACGAGGGTCTCCAATTCGGGCAGGGACTCTGGCGCCAGGTCCGGCAGGGAGGGGAGGCGCGAGGCGTCGGCCAAGGTGAACCAGTAGAAGCCATAAGCCGGCAGGGTCAGCAGGTACGGTAACGTGCCGATCGGCGGAAACGTCGAGGCGCCGGTCAGTTCGACCGGAACTTTGCCTTTTTGAACCGAAAGGTCGAGCTCGACGGCTTGCGCCGAGCGCGACAGGTTGAATACGCACAGCACCACTTCGCCGTCATGCTCGCGCAAATACGCGAGCACTTTGCGGTTGCGGGGGCGCAGGAAGGTGATGCTGCCGTGGCCGAAGGCCTTGTGCGACTGGCGCACGGCGATCATGCGCCGCGTCCAGTTGAATAGCGAGCTCGCGTGCTTCTGCTGCGCCTCGACGTTGACGGTCTCGTAGCCGTAGATCGGGTCCATGATCGGCGGCAGGTAAAGACGCTGGGGGTCGGCGCGCGAGAAGCCGCCATTTCGGTCCGCCGACCATTGCATCGGCGTGCGCACGCCGTCGCGGTCGCCGAGATAGAAATTGTCGCCCATGCCGATCTCGTCGCCGTAATAGAGAACCGGCGTGCCCGGCATCGATAGCAGGAGACCGGTGAGCAGCTCGATCTTGCGCCGGTCATTGTCGAGGAGCGGCGCGAGCCTGCGCCGAATACCGAGATTGAGGCGTGCGCGCTGGTCGGTGGCGTAGGTCTCCCATAGATAGTCGCGCTCGGAGTCGGTCACCATCTCGAGCGTCAGTTCGTCGTGGTTGCGCAGGAAGATCGCCCATTGGCAGTCGGGTGGAATGGCCGGTGTCTGGCTGATGATGTCGGTGACCGGATAGCGGTCCTCGCGCGCCAAGCTCATGAAGATGCGCGGCATCAGTGGAAAGTGGAACGCCATGTGGCATTCGTCGCCGTCGCCGAAATAGGGCCGCGTGTCTTCCGGCCATTGATTGGCCTCCGCCAGCAGCATGCGGTCGGGATAGCGCTCGTCGAGCTCGGCGCGGAAGCGCTTCAGGATGTCGTGAGTCTCGGGCAGGTTCTCGTTGTTGGTGCCGTCGCGCTCGACGAGGTAAGGCACCGCGTCGAGCCTGAGACCGTCGACGCCCATGTCGAGCCAGAAGCGCAACACGCGCAAGATATCGGCGAGGACGCGCGGGTTGTCGTAGTTGAGGTCCGGCTGATGCGAATAGAAGCGATGCCAGAAATACGCCTTGGCGACCGGGTCCCACGTCCAGTTCGAGGTTTCCGTATCGAGGAAGATGAGGCGGGTATCGGGATATTTCTGATCGCTGTCGCTCCACACATAGTAATCGCGCCACACGGAGCCGGGCTTCGCGGTGCGTGCGCGCTGGAACCAGGGGTGTTGGTCGGAGGTGTGGTTGACCACCAGCTCGGTAATGACCCTGATGCCGCGATCGTGGGCCGCCGCCACGAATTGGCGGAAGTCGCGCATTGTTCCGTAGGTCGGATTGATCGCTGTGTAGTCGGCGATGTCGTAGCCGTCGTCGCGCAAGGGCGAAGGGTAGAACGGCAACAACCAGATGGCTGTCACGCCCAGCTCGTGGAGGTAGTCGAGCTTCTGCACCAGACCTGCGAAATCGCCGATGCCGTCATTGTCGGCATCGAAAAACGCCTTGATGTGCAGCTCGTAGATGACGGCGTTCTTGTACCAGAGCCGGTCGGTGCGATCGATCATGGACTCTCAAAGACTTGGGGGCAGAGAGGGTCGGCGGGCGCCCTTGATAGGCGTTAGCGAGAGGAAACGTAAGGGGTTTGTGGGCTCAAGGCCAGAACCCGCCGGTGCTCGCGCGTGGGGCGGTGGCCGGGGCGGGCGGCCTAGGCGGCGCCCAGCTTCTTTGGGAACAGATTGACGGGTTGGGAATCGGAGTCGGCAAAGCTCTGGATGAAGCTGTCGCGCCAGTTGGCGAGGTCGTAAGTCTCGATCCGCTGCCACAGGCGGTTGTGGCGGGCCCAGCGCTCCTGGCGCGGCATGGTCAGCGCGCGGTCCAGCGCACGCGCCATCTCGTTGATGTCGTGAGGGTTGATAAGCAGCGCTTCGCGAAGCTGCTCGGCGGCGCCGGCAAAGCGTGACAGGACGAGCACGCCAGGGTCCTGCGGCGCCTGAGCTGCGACATATTCCTTGGCCACCAGGTTCATGCCGTCGCGCAATGGGGTGACGAGGCCGACGGCGCTCTCGCGGTAAAGACGCGTCAGCACGTCTTGCGGCACGCCGCGATGCAAATACGTAACCGGCGTCCAGCGCAAATCGCCGAAGCGGCCGTTGATGCGTCCGACCAGCCCTTCCACCTCCTCGCGGATCTCCTGATAGACGGGAAGGATCTCGCGCGTCGGCGGGGCGATCTGCACCAGGCGCACCTTGCCGCGATGCTCGGGATATTCCTCGAGCAACATCTCGAACGCGCGAAGCCGCTCGGGCAGGCCTTTGGTGTAGTCGAGCCGGTCGACGCCGATAATGGTTTTCATCTCCTCGTCGACTGCGGGGAGGAGGGGGCCTTTGGCGCTCTCGGCCTCGGCGAGCTTGCGGAACGCGGCCGCGTCGATGCCGACGGGGAACACGGACGCAAGCGTCGTTTCGCCTTGCGCCGCGATCCGGTCGCCGCGCAGTTGCTCGCCGTCGAGCGACGCGGCGACGTAGCGGCGGAAGTTGTCGCGGTCGGACGTGGTCTGGAAGCCGACCACATCGTAGACCATCAGCGCATTGCCGAGCCGCTTCTGGCCGGGCACGGCGGCGAAGATCTCAGGCGAAGGAAACGGCGTGTGCAAGAAGAAGCCGATGCGTGACGTGCATCCCCGGCCTCTCAGCTCCGACGCCAGCGGGATCAGGTGGTAGTCATGTACCCAGATCAGGTCGTCGGGTCTTATCAGCGGCATCAGCGCGTCGGCGAACTGGGCGCTGACGTTGAAATAGATCTCGTTGTGCTCCTCGTTGCACTGGGCGAGATCGAGGCGATAGTGGAGCGCGGGCCACAGGCAGCGGTTGGCGTAGCCGTAATAGTAGCCTTCGGCCTCATCGGGCGTGAGATCGATGGTGGCGACGGTGAGGCCGCCGCTGGTCTCGATCTTGGGCGGCGCGTCGGCACTCTCTTTCGTCGTTTCGCCGCTCCAGCCGAACCACAGACCTTGGGACGCCTTGAGGGCATCGCCCAGAGCGACGGCCAGGCCGCCGGTCTGGAACTTGGCATTGAAATCCGCGACGCGATTGGAGACGACGACGAGTCTCCGCGTCTTACCGGTCATCTCAAGCCTCCCGGAGTTGGCCGATGGCGGGCACGGCAAAGCTTACGCTTGAGACATTCGATATCATGCCCCATAGCCTGTTCGAGTGACATCCACGTGTCCTGGCTCCGATTGAAGCGTCAGAGTTTAAACCCAAAAGAGTGCAAATGGCTTCCTACCAAGGGCAAAAATGTTCTACGCCGGTTACGTCGAGTTATGCGGCCGTGCTCCTGCCGGGAGCGTGCGGATCGCTATAGAGCCTTGGAATCATGACTGGAACGTTGCCGGCCGACGTTTTTCACCTCCAGGAGATCAATGTCTAGATCTTTGCCCGCGGTCTCACCAACCACAGCTTTTTTTCTTGATTTCGATGGGACGCTGGTCGCGATCGCGCCGCGGCCGGATCTCGTTGCGGTCGAGCCTGGGGTAAAGCAACTCCTCGAATCGCTCCGCGCACGGTTCGATGGAGCCGTCGCCGTGGTAACGGGGCGCCCGCTCGACGTGGTCGACGGCTTCCTTAGCCCCCTCAAGTTGCCGGTCGCGGCGGAGCACGGCTCGGTCCGGCGTGACGCCGCGGGTCAAGTCCATCTTGAGAAGCAGGGGACTGAGGCGGTGAAGACGGCTGCGGCGCGGCTTGCACCTCTCGTGGAGGCCAATCCCGGCCTTCTGCTTGAGCCCAAGCGAGCCTCCGTGGCGCTGCACTATCGCCAGCGGCCGGAGCTTGCGGATCTTTGCAAGGACGCGGTGGAGAAGGCCGCGCACGGGATCGACGGCCTCGTGATCCTGCCGGGTAAGATGATCTACGAGCTTCGCCCCAAAGGAATCGACAAGGGCGTCGCCGTGGAAGCGTTCCTTGGCGAAGACCCGTTCCGCGGCCGCGTGCCCATTTATATCGGCGACGATGTCACCGACGAGCACGCCTTCGTCGTGGTCAACGACTTGGGCGGCATCACCATCAAGATCGACGACGGCGACACGTGCGCCCAGTACCGCACAGACCGCGCGGGGCTATTTGCGTGGCTCGAGGCTATCGCCAAAGATTAGCGGCGCTATCGCGCGGCGTCCGCCGCAAGCCGCAAGTCCTTGACGAGATGGTCGAACTCGCGCCGCTTGTCGCGTTCGTCCCGGAGCCGCAACAGGTAGGACGGGTGCACGGTGACGACCGCCTTGGCGTCACCCGGTAGCGGGAAAAGCTTGCCGCGGTTGGCGTCGATGGTCAGCGGTTTGCCTGTCACCGCGCGCGCCGCGGTCGCACCGAGCGCCACGACAACACGCGGGTGAATGATCTCGAACTCGCCCTCGAGCCACCAGCGGCACGCCTCGATCTCGCTCGTGTCGGGCTTCTTATGAATGCGGCGCTTGCCGCGCGGCTCGTTCTTGAAGTGCTTGACCGCGTTGGTGATGTAGACGCTGGCGCGGTCGATATCGGCGGCTTCGAGCGCCTGGTCGAGCACCTTACCGGCGGGGCCGACAAAGGGGCGGCCAGCCAAGTCCTCCTGGTCGCCGGGCTGCTCGCCCACCAGGATCAGCGCGGCATCCGCCGGGCCGCGACCGAACACGGTCTGGGTCGCATGCTTGTAAAGATCGCAGCGCGTGCAAGATGCCGCCTCGGCCGCGAGCAGCTTGATCGCTTGTTCGGGGTCGTTGACCCTGTTCTGCCTGAACAAGGGAAGGTCGGACTCTGGACCTCGCGTCATGTTTCGAGGCTAACCCTATTTCGTGATGCGCACGAAAGCCTTGCGGCGAGCCTTACATGCGCCCCAAGAAACCACTATATCAGGACCTGGGGTTGGGGGCCGCCATGCATCATCAGGATGTAAAAAGACATGTTGGACGACATGCCACGAGGATCGAGCACCGCCCTCATCGCCCATTCGGCAACGGATGTGGCGGAGATCGACGACGCGCCTTCGGGTAAACCCGCCAAGGCGAGCCGCGGCGCGCGCGCTGTCCGGCAGAAAGTGGTCAAGCCCAGCGCGCTCGGCATGCTGCTCAGACCGATCGGCATCTCTATTGGCCTTGTGCTGATCGCTTACGCGCTGCTCTCGCTCGGCACGACGTTCTACCGCAGCTACTACCGCCATCTCGATCACACCGCGCCGGTCCATGCCGACGACAGTGCATTCGACATTTTCTTCGGCGCCAAGACCTGCCGCCCGACGCGGTCGACCTCGTGGTCAAGGACGTGGACGGCAGCTTGCACAAGGTTATCGCCAGCAAGTCCGAGGCCGACAAGTTCGTCAACGACACCATCCTCATGCTCGACGACGAGCGTGCCCGCATCAAGGAAGCGGCGCATCAGGACCTCGATCGCGCCTTTGCGCTCGCCTTCCGCGATCGCGACGAGGTGATCGACTCTTACGCCGACTGGTTCTTTGCCTGGAAGCGCTCCTACGTGGTGCTGAAGGAGACCATCTCCTCGGCGATCACGCGCGCGCTCGAGACCGGCAAGTACGAGTCGATGTCCGAAGCCATCGAGGCCGACGTCCAGGACTACTTCATGCGCAATTACACGGAGCAGGTCCTGAAACCTGAGCTGCGCGATGACGTCATCACCAAAGGCGTCGAGCAGGCGGCGCGCCATGCTCATGACAGCTACCGGCGGGTCATCGCCAATTCCGACATGCGGCTCCAGCTGTTTCTCGCCCAACACACCAGCCACATGGAAGACATCCCTGCGTCGGCGGCCATGACCAACGTCAAGCTCGACTGGGATGCGCAGAAATGGAAGGCGCCGACCTATCTGATGGAGGATCGCGCGTTCGACGGCATCGTCGGTGTCGGCACGGCCGCTGCGGGCGGCACGGTCGGCGCGCTCGCGCTCGGCCCCGCCATCAACGGCATTCTCGCGCGGAGCTTCGGCCAGATGTCGAGCCGCGTTGCCACCTCGCTCGGTGCCCGTCTTGCTTACGCCGAGGGCGGCGCCGTCGCCGGCACCGTCGTCCAGCCGATGGGCGGCCAGGTAATTGGCGCTGCGATCGGCATCTTGATCGGCACGGCGGTCGACTATCTCGCCAACGAAGCCAACGAGGCGATCAACCGCGAGAGTTTCGTCGCCGCCAACAACGAGGCGCTCGACGCCACCATCGTCACTTGGAAGTCGAAGCTTGAGGCCAGCATCGACACCGCGATCGACAAATGGTTCGATGACGCCAGGGCCTCCGTTGTACTCGCCTCGGAATAAGTTCGGCGTCAGCACGCCAGATGACCCCCATCCCTGGGGCGAGAGGCTTCGCTTGGCCCGCGCGCCGTGGCTGACCAACGGGGAACGCGCACGCGTCGAGCCCACGTTTCAGCCAAAATCCGACACCGAATTTCGGTCGCATTTCCGCCGCTTGGCGGGCTATGCTGAGCCCAACAAGCAAAACGTGA
This sequence comes from Hyphomicrobiales bacterium, assembly GCA_041397675.1. Classification (GTDB taxonomy): domain Bacteria; phylum Pseudomonadota; class Alphaproteobacteria; order Rhizobiales; family Methyloligellaceae; genus Methyloceanibacter. The sequence continues at coordinate 49,522 of JAWKWG010000003.1, forward strand.
GGGGCATCACGGGGATGGAGGAGAGCGTCAAAGCCATCGCGCGTCCGGCGGCGAGCCGGTCCTTGCGCGAAGCGATCCGCAAAGCCCGTCTCGAGGAGGCCGAGCGCCTCGACGGCACCGCCGACGCCCGCGACGGCGAGATGGCACGGCTCGAGCTGCTCAAGTCCGAGCTCGAGACGGTGTTCGCCGAGATCCCGAGCAAGGACGACCGGTTCAACCTTGCGCTCGTGCCGAGCCGGCCGGCGCGGCTGTGGATCGATCTCTTCACCTATGTCGCCGTCGACGAGGGCTCCGGCGCTTATCTCTTCATCCGCAACAGCGAGAACGGGCGGCGCACCATGTTCAGCGCCACCAACGTGGCCGATATGGCGGACCGCATCACCGGCTATATGGCAACAGAGATCGTACGCCGCGAGCGCATGGAGACGGCGTTGGTGGACCGCGACCGCCGGGAGAAGATTGCCGTCGAGCCCGAGAGGTCGGGCGCCGGTATGGGCATTGTGATCTCCGCCTTCATCATCGGCATCATCACCGGCGTGGCCGGTCTGTTGGCTGCTGTCTGGCTCAGCGTTCCCTAAGCACGCGCCGCTCGCATTCCCACACATTGTCTGGGCCGCCGGCCGCACGGCCGATCATCTCGACGCGCCAGCCGCCATCGACGCGCTCGATGTTGTACTCGTTGTAACGCGCGGCAGGCGTGCTTCCTTCGACCGCCTCGGACGCCGACGGCACGCCAACGACGATGGCCGGGCCGCTCACTGTGTCGAGCTCGTGCACGGTCTGCTGATGGTCGTGCCCATGCAGCACGAGTTCGGCGCCATGCGCGCGCAACACGTCGCGCAGCTTCTTTGCGTCGCGCAAACCCCGGCGCCAGCCCGCTTGGCCCGGGAGCGGCGGGTGGTGGATCAGGACAACGCGGAACAGACCTTCGCGCCCGAGGCGGTCGAGCGCGCTCGCAAGATAGGCAAGCTGCGGTTTGCCGAGCTTGCCGGCCGCCACGAACGGCATGGTCGGGATCGCCGACGACAGCGCGATCAGTCCCACGTCGCCATAACGGCGCACGAATGGAAAGCCGTCATCCGGTGTTGCAAACAGCGCTTCGCCGGCCGCATTCGACTCCATGTAAGGCTGCCAGTGCCGCATGCTTTTGTCGGGATGAAGCCGCACATAGGCATCGTGATTGCCGGGGATGGCCGTGACGTGATCCGGCGGTCCCAGATGATGCAGCCACTCGGCGGCCCGCAGATATTCCTCTGGCAGGCCGAGATTGACGAGGTCGCCGGTCACCGCCACGTGGTCGGGCTCTCGCTCGATCAGGTCGCGGGTCAGGAGATCGAGGATCTCGCGCTTGTGCACGAATTTCCGGCCGCGGTGCCAGTTCACGTAGCCCAGGATGCGCTTCGACAAGAGATGCCGGCGCTTGGCGCGCGGCATCGGGCTCAAATGAATGTCGGAGAGGTGGGCGAGGGTGAACACTGGCAGGGGAATAGGGGTTTGAGGCGGCGGAAGCCCGGACAGTACCCGGCGCGGCGCTCGCAATCCCAGGATTCAGGCCGTGTGACTGGCGCCTGCCGGCTGGCGGCCGCGTCGGCTGGTAGGTTTGAACGCGCGCATAACCGCAGTGTTCTCAACCGTTAACCTTTCGTTAACCATTGGGGCCGAGCACTCTCGGTACCGTTGCGTAAGAGCTGTGAATGCCTCCCTCGTCACCGCGACGCCCTCGTTTCCCGTTCCCTCGCCCTCGTCCCATGAGGCATCTGCAGCGGAATGTCATTCCGCGCGGGGATCTTGGGGGCTGCCATGCGCAAGGGTTTCCGGGCTACTCACCGGCTTGCTGATCGTCGTGGTTTGCGCCGCGCTCGCGCCGGACCGCGCGCTTGCTGTCGAATGCACGAATGGCGGCGTGGGCACCAATCCCGCGGGCAATGACAATGGAGAAGCGTCGAATACGGCCTGCGGCGATACCGCCGCGGCGACCGGCGCCTTCAGCAGTTCGGCGTTCGGTGCGGGTAGCACGGCAAGCAGCGAAAGCAGCACGGCGATTGGTGCATTCAGCACGGCGAGCGGGTTCGGCAGCACGGCCACCGGCAGTGGCGCGACCGCCAGCAACACAGGCGCTTCGGCCTACGGCAATCAGAGCATGGCAACCGGTTCCGGTGCTTCCGCCTTCGGCACTAACAGCACTGCCGTCAGCAACGCTTCAGCTTTTGGCACGTTCAGCGATGCCGGCGACGGCGCCTCTGCCTTCGGTTTCCAGAGCACGGCGAGCGGCGTGGCCAGCACCGCCCTGGGCGTCGGCACCGACGCGACCGGCGAGCAGCGTTGCGATCGGCGATGCCTCGCAATCGACCGCCGAGCAAAGCGTGGCGATCGGCTCGACCAGCAACGCCAGCGCGAATTTCAGTACGGCCGTTGGCGCGACCAGCGCTGCAAGCGGCATAGGCAGTTCGGCGTTTGGAGCAGGGTCGCAGGCAAGTGGCCTGGCCTCCGCGGCTTACGGCAGCGACGCCAACGCAAGCGGCGACAACAGTGCGGCCTTTGGCAATCTCAGTGCCGCAAATGGCGAGAACAGCGCGGCCTATGGCTACCAGAGTGACGCAATCAAGACCGGCAGCTCGGCCTTTGGTTACCAAAGTCAGGCGATCCAGGCCAACAGCTCGGCCTACGGCGCCGAAGGCACGGCGGGCGGTGCCAGCAGCTCGGCCTACGGCTACCTCAGCGAGGCGAACGCCCAAAACAGCGCGGCCTATGGCGTCGACAGTCACGCGACCGGCAACAATAGCGCGGCCTATGGCGTCGGCACCGTTGCAAGCAGGGTCAGTAGCGTGGCGATTGGCGATTCGAGCCAGGCAACCCAGAACAATGCGGCGTCCTTCAGGCACGGGCATTCTCGACCTCGGCTTGGGCAACATCGCCGGCGCCACGGCTCGAACGCCACCGCCGCAGGCTATCAGGCGCAAGCCAGCAGCGTGCCAGCTCGGCACGGCAATTCGAGCACGGCAGTGCTGCGCAAAAGCTCGACCACGGCTTGGGCAGCGGCGAGCGGCGATGACAGCGCGGCGTACGGCGCCTTCAGCACGGCGAGCGGCAGCCAGCGCGGCCTACGGCGTCAGTAGCGACGCGAGCGGTGACTTCGCCACGGCGATCGGTGACAGCACCGCGAGCAACACAGTACGAGCTCGGCCTTCGGCAGCAACAGCGCGGCGAGCGGCGACTCGAGCTCGGCTTACGGCGCGTCGACCGTTGCCAGCGGCACTTCCGGATCGGCCTTTGGCGTCTCAAGCAGGGCGCTCGGCGCTAGCAGCACGGCCATTGGTGTGGCAACGCAGGCGAGCGGCGCCAATAGCGCGGCGTTTGGCGCCGGCAGCCAGGCGGGAGGCGACGACAGCGTGGCGGTCGGCACGGGCAGCCAGGCGACGCAGGCCAGCGCCGCGGCTTTCGGCGATAGCGCGCAGGCGACCGCGGCGAATGCGGTGGCGCTCGGCTCAAACTCCGTGGCCGACGTCGCCAACACCGTTTCGGTGGGGTCGATCGGCAACGAGCGCAACATCGTCAATCTTGCGGCGGGCACGCTTGATGCCACCAGCACGGATGCGGTGAACGGCAGCCAGCTCTACGCCACCAATCAGCTCATCGCCACCATCGCCGGGTCGAGCCAGTATTTCCAGGCGAACTCGGTCGAGACCGCCTCGCTCGTCACGGGCACGAACGCCATGGCGATGGGCCCAAATGCGGTGTCGTCTGGTAACTCCGCCATGGCCATCGGCAATGGCGCGCAGGCGACACAAACCGGGTCCATTGCCATGGGCCTCAACGCGCAATCGACGGGCGCCAATGCCATCGCCATCGGCTCTAATGCGGTGGCCACGGGCTCCGTGGCGATGGGCAACAGCGCCTCGGCTGCAAAGGGTGGCGCCGCCTATGGCGACTTCTCGACGGCAACGGGCGCGAACAGCACGGCGGTCGGGCCCAACACGACGGTGGTCCACAAGAACGCCGCCGCGTTCGGCAACGGCGCAAGGACCACGCGTGACAACCAGCAAGTGTTCGGCACCGCGTCGAACACCTACACCATGCCCGGCCTCACCTCGAGCGCCAGCAAGTCGGCGCAAGGCAAGCCGACGCATGTTGTGACGTCGAATGCCAAGGGCGATCTCGCTGCCTACACGACGTCTGAACTCGGCTTGGCCACGTTGGACAAGATGAATGAGGGCCTCGCGGCGGTGGCTTCGCTGGCGCAGCCGATCATCTTGCCGGGCCAGACCTTCGCCATGCGCGCCGGCTGGGGCGGCTTCGACGACGCGAGCGCGTTCAGCTTTTCGGCGGCCGGCGTTCTTGCCAAGAACCTGGTGAGCCCCGGCTATGGCACGCTGGTGGCGGATGCCGGCATCGGCTTCGGCACCGATGAAGGCGAGGTCGCTGGACGCGCCGGACTCACCTTCGGCTGGTAGCGTTTTGGACTTATCCCCGTGCTTCGAATCTCGGTTAGACTCGCATCACCTCGTTCGTTGAAGGGCGCGGCTCATGAGGCGTTCTTGATCGCGGGACGAGGTGCGGTGCCCGCGGACCTCGTACGCAACGAGGCACTCGGGCGGCGACGGGGCACCCCCCGGGGCCACTACGAGTCCCCGCGAGGAGCTCGCTGACCGTGTCCGGACCGCGCGTTCGGCCACCAAGCGGGGCCCGCCCCCGACAAGACGCCGCAAATGGCGCGCTGGAAGGCGCCCGCGCGGTTTCCAAAAGAGACCGCGATACCGTTACGGCTTGCGCTTTTCGGCGCGCCATCCCCTTCATGCCTCGCGGTGTCAAGCCGGCGAGAATTATCGGTGTGTCACCACTCTTATGTCCTGTCAGCGTGCTGACGTTCCGTGGCAAGATCGGACGATGACGCGAAAAATGGCATTGGCACTTGGGGCAGGGCTTATCCTCGCGACAGTTGGACAGGCCCTTGCGCAGAAATCGGTCGAGGTTGCGGTCGCGCAACCGCAGACGGTTGCCATGCCGGACGCCGAGAAGATCGTGCTTCTCCTGCGCAATAGCCTCGTCACGCTCAACAACGCGGTGCAGAGCGGCAACTTCACCGTGTTACGAGACGTCGCGGCGCCGGGATTTCGCGAGGCCAATAGCGCGGCGAAGCTCGCCCAAATCTTCGCGAACCTCTCCGCTCAAAAAGTCGATCTCGCCGCGGTTGCTGTCATCGCACCGAAGCTCACCCAGTCGCCGCAGCTCGATCAAGCGAAAGGGATGCTGCATTTGCAGGGCTACTTCCCGGGCCAGCCGGTGCAGATCAATTTCGAGCTTCTCTATCAAGCGGTGAACGGCCAGTGGCGACTGTTTGGGATTTCCGTTCAGCCGGGCGCGTCGACACAACCTGCGCTCGGCGCCGAGGGAGCCGACTCCACCCCAGCCAAGAAGAAGTAGCTGGTGTCTCAGGACAAGAAGCAAGGTTTGAGCGCGCGGCCGTCACGCAACGCGGCGGTGTCGCGTCTTATTACCACTGTGTTGCGGCCGTTCTGGCGCATGCGCCGCGGCATGACGCTCGGCGCGCAAGGCGTGGTCATTGATGGGGATGACCGCGTGCTCTTGGTGCGACACAGCTACCGGCCCGGCTGGTTCTTTCCCGGCGGCGGTGTGGAGTGGGGCGAGACTCTCGAGGAGGCGCTGGTCCGGGAGCTCGAGGAAGAAGTCGGTGTCACGCTGACCGGTCCGCCCGTGCTGCATGGCGTGTTCTCCAATGGCAGCAACTTCCCTGGCGACCACATTGCCGTGTTCGTCATTCGCGATTGGAACCGGAGCGAGGGGTATCGCCGAAGGGGCGAGATCGCCGAAGCCGAGATGTTTGCACCAGATGACGTGCCAGTGACGACGGATCAGGGGACGCGGCGGCGTCTCGCCGAGATCTTCGGGAACGCGCCGCTCAGTCCGCGATGGTGACTATTCCTCGCCGCTCACGAGCCGTTTGGTGATCTTGGCGACGTGATGGCCTTGGAAGCTCGCGAGGTTCAGCTCCTTCTGCGATGGCGAGCGCGAGCCGTCGGGGGCGGAGATGGTTGCCGCACCATAGGGCGAGCCGCCCTTGACCTCGCTGATATCTGGCAGGTCCGGCGCGGAGTAGGGCAGCCCGACGATGATCATGCCGTGATGGATGAGGGTCAGATACGTGGAGACGATGGTGGTCTCGTTGCCGCCGCCGGTCGAGGTAGATGTGAACACGCTGCCGACCTTGCCGATCAGCGCGCCGGCGACCCACAGCGGGCCGGTCTGATCGAAGAAGTGGCGCATCTGGGCGGTCATGTTGCCGAACCTTGTGGGCGTGCCGACGATGATGCCGTCATATTCGGCGAGTTCCTGCGGATCGGCGACGGGGGCGGGCTGGTCCACTTTCATGCCGGCGGCGCGCATCACCTCCTCGGGCATCAGCTCGGGCACCCGCTTGACGGCGACCTGGACGCTGTCGACGGCGCGCACGCCATGGGCCATGGCGTAAGCCAGGGTCTCGGTGTGCCCGTAGGACGAATGATAAAGAACGAGCAGTCGCGCTGTTTCCGCCATAAATGCCCCCGCTTAGCCCAGGGGCCGGCCTCGGCGACCCCCTCCACAACCGTCTTTAGTCTAGCAGATTCAATAAAGTGACGAGAGGCGATAACACATACTGAACTTGAGCGGGTTCGTAAACGTGCCTGGACGGCTTGCCGCGGACGCGCCGCAAGAGCGCTGGACCCGGGGCTATCGTCCGTGATAAGCACCCGCCCGTCATGTGGACGAGGATCACAGTTTCGACGCTGCCCCGACGACGAGCGCGCGCCCGCTTCCAGCGGACCGCTTGAGCCTCGTCGCCGTCACCTCGTCTTTTCTCCGAATTGCGTTGGGTGCCCGCCGGCGAGGGGAGTTCTCCCTCGATCAGCAATTTTGGTGCTAACGCCATGACCACTTTCGAAATCCATGTCGAAACCGCCGCCGACGAAGCGGCGCTGTCGCAACTCTCGGCCGAGGCTTTTGGGCCTGGCCGCTTCGCGCGGACCGCGTACCGTGTGCGCGAGGGCGTGCCGCCGGTCGCGCCGCTTTGCCTCACCGGCTGGCTCGACGGCAAGCTCGTGGGCGGCATTCGCTTCACGTCCATTAGGATCGGGGAGGCGGACGGCGGGGCGCTGCTCGGTCCGCTGGTGGTCGATCCCGCAGTGAAGGGCAAGGGGTACGGCAAGGCGCTGGTCGGCGAGGGCCTCGTTAGAGCCAAGGGCGAAGGTTTCGGGCTCGTGCTGCTGGTCGGCGACATGCCCTACTACGCGCGGTTCGGTTTCTCGCCGGTGATGCCCGGTCAAATCTCGCTACCAGGTCCAGTCGATCCGGCGCGGGTGCTTGCGGTCGAGCTCATCCCCGGCGCATTAGAAGGCGCGGCGGGACAGGTCATGGCGCATGCGCGCTAGTGACCTTCGCGGAACCAGGTGGCGGCAAGCAGGCCGAGCAGAAGGGCGAGGGCGAGGAAGCCGGTGAACAGCGGGAACAGGCGCACGCCCTTGACGTGATAGGCGTCGCGCTTGTGCAGGCCGAGCCAATCGCTGCCATGCATCACATGGCCGCTCCGCATCATCACGAGGCGCGGCAGGTCGGCGGCTTCACCATCTTTACGGCCGAGCCAGAACGCGCCGCCGCCGGTCTCTTCGAGAATCGGCGCAAGCGGTTGGTCGGTCGCGGTGACCGCGGCAAGCTCGCGCGTGTTGGCCTTGCCGACAGTGACGATGCTGGCGAGCTTCCCGGACGCCACGCGGTACACGCCTTGCTCGTCGACGTTCATGATCTTGCGCCATACGCCGCGATCGCCCTTGTCGAGAGTGACGGTCTCGGTCTTGCCGGACGGCGTCGTCACGGTGACGGGATCAACCTCGTCTTGAATCGAGCGACGCTCGATGATCAGGGACTGGCCTTTGCTCGTGGCGCGCAGCGTCTCTTCTTCGAGCTCGGGCTCCTTCATGAGCCAGTGAGCGAGACGGCGCAGCAGATCGGTATAAGGTCCGCCGCCGTCGTAGCCGCGCGCCCAAAGCCAGGCATGATCCGATAGGAGCAGCGCGACGCGTCCCTTGCCGCGTTCCCCAATGACCAGGAGCGGCTTGTCCTCGGCGCCTTTCATCAGGACTTCGGCTTCGCGCGGATTGACGTCCACGACGCGGAACCAACGGCCCCAAGACGGGTCGTTGTTTGGGCCGGCATGGGCGCCCGGTAGGTCGCTGGTGACGGGGTGCTTGTTGCCGAGATCGGTCAGCGCCGGCTTGAACGGCTCCTCGATCACGCGGCCGGACGGCACGGCGGGAAGCACTTGGCCGAGCGGCGTGCGGTAGAGGCTGAGCGCCGACGCGTAGTCATCGCCGGCCGACACGAGCACGGCGCCGCCGCGCTCGACGTAGCGTGCGACGTTCTCCAGATAGAGCAGGGGCAGCACGCCACGCCGCTGGTAGCGGTCGAAGATGATGAGATCGAACTGATCGAGCTTCTCCTGAAACAGCTCGCGGGTCGGGAAGGCGATCAGCGACAGTTGATTGATGGGCGTTCCGTCCTGCTTCTCGGGCGGCCGCAGAATCGTGAAATGCACCAAGTCGACCGAGGCGTCCGACTTCAGCATATTGCGCCAAGTGCGCTCGCCTGCGTGCGGCTCACCGGAAACCAGCAGCACGCGCAAGTTCTCGCGCACGCCTTCCACGGTGAGCACGGCGCGATTGTTGATGGTGGTGAGCTCGCCGGGGGCTGAGTCGGTCTCGATCTCAACGATATTGGGGCCGGCATGCTCGATATCGACAGGGATTTGAATGGTCTCGCCGATGCGGACGAGCTTCTGCGTGGGCGCCTGGCCTTGATGAGTGATGGTCAGGGTCGCGGTTCCGCCTTTGCCTCCCGTGGTCTCAGAGACCTTGACTTCGACCGGCTGCGTGCTGCCGACGATGCCGAAACGCGGCGCGCTCAAGACTTGAAGTCTGCGGTCGAACTCGCCGGGCTCGCCGGTCAGCAGCGCGTGCACAGGCGCGTCAAAGCCGAGCGCTTTGGCCGAGGCGGGAACGTCATGTACCTCGCCCTCGGTGATCATGATCACGCCGGCGAGGCGGTCCGGCGGCACATCTGCCAATGCTTGGCCGAGATCGGTGAAGAGCATGGTGCCGTCGCGCTCGTTGTCGGCGGAAGTTGAAGTCGAGCGAACGAAGCGGACGTCGAGATCGGGAATGGTCTTGAGGCTCTTCTCCAGCTCTTTGCGCACGGTCTCGGTGCGCTCCGTGCGGCCGGCGATCGTCTGACTCTGCGTGTCGTCAACCACGACGGTGACGATGTCGCTGAGCGGTTCGCGGTCCTCCTGCTTAAGGTGTGGGTTAGTGAGGGCGAGCATCAGTGCGGCGAAGGCGAGCAGGCGTAACGCGGCGCCACGGCGGGCGCGCCAGAACAGCAGCGCCATCAGCAGCGCACCAACGGCGGTAATGATCCAGATCGCCGGCCAGGGCACGAAGGGGATGAACTCGATTGACCAGCTCATGGTCTACTGCCCTAACCGCTCGAGCAGGGCGGGGACGTGCACCTGATCGGCTTTGTAGTTGCCGGTGAGCGCGTACATGACGAGGTTGACGCCGGCGCGGAAAGCCATCTCGCGCTGCACCTCACCGCCGGGCACGACGGGGAAGATCGGCCGGTTCGCCTCATCGAGCGCCCAGGCGGATGCGAAGTCATTCGAGGTGATGACAAGGGAGCTCACACCATCGGTGCGGCGCGAGCGTTCGCTGCGCTCGGCCTCGTCGATGGGCTCGGCTTCGACCCACAGCGAACCACCGTCCCAGCGGCCGGGGAAGCTGTTCATCAGATAGAACGACTTGGTGAGAACGTGGTTCTGCGGCACCGGCTCGAGCGGCGGGATGTCGAGTTGACCGATCAGGCGGGCTAGCGCTTTGCTTTGCGGGCCGCCGCCGTAAGAGACGTTCTCCTGGTCGCGGGTGTCGAAGATGATCAGGCCACCCTGCTTCATGTAGGCGTCGATCTTGGCGAGGGTCGCGTCGGACAGCGGCTCAGTATCCTCGCGTACTGGCCAGTAGAGCACTGGGAAGAAGGAAAGCTCGTCCTTGTCGATGTCGACGCCCATCGGTTCTGACGGCTCGAGTGCGGTCCGCGCGCGCAACACCTTGCTCAAGCCCGACAAGCCTTCCTCGCTGGTGCGGTCGATGTCGGCGTCGCCGGTCAGCACGTAAGCAAGGCGGGTGTTGAGCGATGCCTTGAGAGCGAAGTCGTCCGCTGCGTTGCCGGTCGACGGAGCTTCTTGCTGCGCTTGAGCGAAACTCGACGTCGGAAACGCGATGGGAACGAGCGCGAGCGCGAGGATTATGGCGGCGGCAGGCACGGCGCGGCGGCGGAAGCGCAAGCCGGTGCTGAGTGCGAGCACGGCGAGAATGTCGATGGCGAACAGCGCAAGCGCGGCAAGATAGAGCCACGGCTCGAGCGCGAATGGCTTCTTCAAGATGTAACCGCTCACGGCGTTGGCGCCTTCGACGGCGTTGAGCGGCGCGAGCAAGGTCTTGCTCGTCACGATGTTGAGCGCGCGGGCTGCGCCTGAGGGTCCGTAATAACCGGGTGGATGCTCAGGCCCGGGCACGGTCTCGTCGAGCTTGTCGGGGGCGATGGGCGCGGCCCGCAGCGGTGGCGGAACGAGCTGGCCGAAGCCATCGAGCGTTTGGATCGGCGCCAGCGCCGTGGTCGCTGCGGATGCGACCGTGGTGCCTTCGAAGGTCGCGCCGTCAGCAGTCTCACCGCCGACCTGGCTCGGACCAAGGGTGATCGCTCGCCGCAGCATCTGCACGAAAAGGCCCGACAGCGGCAGGTTGGACCAATCGGAATTGGCAGTAACGTGGAACAGCACAATCCAACCTTCGCCATGCTTGGCGGCAGTGACGAGCGGCGTGCCATCGGCGAGGGTCGCCCACACATCGGCGTCCGTTTCCACGGTCGGATCGGCGAGGACTTGGCGCGTAATGCGCACATCGTCCGGCACTTCGAGGCCGTTGAACGGGCTTGCTTCATCGAATGGCGCGAGCGGCTGCGGCGTGCTCCAGGAGAGAGAACCGCCAAGCGAGCGGCCGCCGCGGCGCAGCGCGACCGGCAACAATTCGTCGCCGCCTTGCTCAAGCCGAGGCCCGGCGAAGCGGATCAGCACGCCGCCGTTGTCGAGCCAGCCTTCGAGCTCCTCTTGGGTGCCCGCGACCAGCTTGCCGATGTCGGCAAGCACAAGCGTCGAGACCTTCTGCTTGTCGATAAGATCGTGCACCGCCGTGGCGACGTTGCGCTCGTTAGGCGTGATGACGTCGGAATAGGGCGAAAGCGCGCGTTCCACGTAGTAGAGCGGCGAGAGGAGCGGCTGCGCTTCCTCGCGGGATTCGCCGGACACGATACCGACGCGGTGCCACTGCGAGCGGGCATCGAGCAGATAGACGGCGCCGGCAGAGCGCTCGCCCTTGATTTCGATGCGCGCAACCTGATTGCGGATCTCCAGCGGCAGCTTGAAGGCGGCCTCGGCTTGGCTTTCTCCGGCCTTGATGGTGAACGGCGCTTCACCGAGCGGCTCGCCACGGCCGGTCAGCGCCTTGACGACACCTTTGCGTGGACCTTCGGCGCCGCTCAGGACGCGGCCAGCGAGTTCGCCGCCTTCGCCGGAAGCCTGGCCGAGCGCAAGCGCTGCCTGATCAGTCTCGGGATTGAGTACGTTGAGGCTGCCGCCTTGGCCCGCGATCTTGGCGAGCGCCGCAGCAAAGGCCGCGCCGTCGCCATAGTCGAGGCCATCAGACAGCCACACGACGCTGAAACCGACCTTGCCGTCGAGTTGCTTGGTGAGCGCATCGGCAAGCGCGGCACGATCGGGCGCATAGGGCTCGGGATTTAAGCCGACGATACGCTCGCGCGCCTCGTCAGCGCTAAGGGGCTGGGTCAAGGGCTGACCGGGTGCGGTCGGTGCAAGCAGGACCGTCCGTCCGTCGCGGTTGGCGCGGTCGATGGCTGCGCCGATGGCTTCGCGACGTGCGGCCCAGTGGGCAGCCGAGGCCCAGCCGTTATCGATCACAAGCAACAGCGGGCCTTCGCCGGCAAAGGTCTCTCGGTCGGGATTCAGCACAGGCCGCGCCAGGGCCAGGATCAGGAGCGCCGCGAGCAGCATGCGCAGCGCCGTGAGCCACCAGGGGCTGTGCGCCGGCGTCTCCTCGGTGGATTTTAGATCCTTCAGCAGACGGGTCGGCGGAAACACTACGACATGGGGACTGGGCGGGGTGAAGCGCAGCAGCCACCAGATGGCCGGCAACGCCAGGAGCGCCGTCAGGATCCACGGCTGCAGAAAGCCTATGGGGCCGAGCGTCATCATGCCGGTTCTGCGGCCTGTTCCGCTGACGCTGCGGGGCGCGGAGCACGATAACGGTAGTCGCGGTCGAGCCCGCCGACGTGATTGTGCACGGCGAGCACGACTTCCTCGGGCGGCCGGTCGGTGTGGTGGACGACGAAAGACCAACCGAGCCGCCGCGCTGCTTCGGCGAGATCGATGCGGTGACGTTTCATACGGTCCTGGTAGCTGTCGCGCAGGGTCTCGGCGCGACCGGCGATGATGCGGTCGCCGCCTTCGCTCGCAGTGAACTCGGTGCGTCCTTCGTAAGGTAATGTCTCCTCGGCGGGGTCAAGGATCTGGATGAGATGACCGCGGACGCCTTGCGAGGCGATGGCCTGAAACCTTGCCGCGCTCTCGGCGACCGGCTCGAGGAAATCGGAGAACAGCAAACACTCGGAGAAGCGGCTAAGGCGTGCTGGAGGCGGCAGGCTCGCGTCGGCGGTCTCGCTCAAGAGCACCTCGGCGACCTTGCGGCTTGCGTTGCGGCCGACAAACGGACGGTTACCTAAAAGGCCGACGCGCTCGCCTGAGCGTGACAATAGTTCGGCGAAGGCAAGGGTCAGTACGACGGCGCGACTTTCCTTGGTGACCTTCGACAGCGAGGAGCGGAAGCGCATCGAGGGCGAAAGGTCGGTCCAGAGCCAGACCGTGTGCGCGGCTTCCCATTCGCGCTCACGCACGAACAAATGGTCGGAACTCGCCGAGCGGCGCCAATCGATGCCGGCAACAGAATCGTTGATGTCGTAATGGCGAAACTGCCAGAACGTGTCGCCTGGACCAGGGCGGCGGCGGCCGTGTGTGCCGTGGGTCACGGTCTGCGCGACACGCTGCGCCTCGATGAGAAGCGCAGGCATACGCGCCGCAAGCCCATGGGCCTCGGCCTCCTCGGCCAAGAACGGCTGAAGCGTTTTCGCCTTAGCGTTTGCCAAGCTTGGTCTACCTCAGGGGCTCGATGAGCCTTGCCATCATGTCGCTCATCTCGATGCCTTCGGCGCGCGCCGCGAAGGTCAGCGCCATACGGTGCTTGAGCACAGGCTCGGCAAGGTCGACCACGTCGTCGACGGACGGCGCTAGCCGTCCTTCCATCATCGCCTTGGCGCGGACGGCAAGCATCAGCGCCTGGCTCGCGCGGGGCCCAGGGCCCCAAGCGATCATGTCGTCGAGCTCTTGGTCGATGCCTGTACCGGGCCGTGCCGAGCGCACCAGATTGAGAATTGCGTCGACCACTTGGTCGCCAACAGGAAGCTGACGGACGAGGCGCTGTGCCATCATCAGTTCGTCGGCGGAGAGGATGGTCTTGAGATTGCGCTCCTCGACGCCGGTGGTGGCGAACAGCATACGCCGTTCGGCGTCCAAGTCGGGATAGGAGACGTCGATCTGCAGCAGGAAGCGGTCGAGCTGCGCTTCGGGCAGGGGATAGGTGCCTTCCTGCTCGAGTGGATTCTGCGTGGCGAGCACATGGAAGGGACGCGGTACGTCGTGGCGCACGCCGGCCACGGTGACATGGTGTTCCTGCATGGCTTGGAGCAGCGCCGACTGCGTCTTGGGGCTTGCGCGGTTGATCTCGTCGGCCATGAGAAGCTGCGTGAAGATCGGGCCCTTGACGAAGCGGAAGCTGCGGCGTCCGCCGCTTTCCTCTTCAAGCACCTCCGAGCCGACGATGTCGGACGGCATCAGGTCTGGCGTGAACTGAATGCGCTTGTTCTCGAGCCCCAGCACGGCGCCGAGCGTCTCGACCAGGCTCGTCTTGGCGAGGCCGGGGACGCCGATCAAGAGGGCGTGGCCGCCGGACAGGAGCGTGATCAACGCGAGGTCGATCACCCGGTCCTGACCGAAGATGATGGTGGCGGTCGTGTCCCGGACGTCCTGGATCTTGGCGCCGATCTCTTCGATGCGATCCACGAGTTGATTTTCTGGTTGGGCAATAGTGGTCATGGTTTCAGCTTGCTCGCTCGGTCCTGATGATGGGGGAAATATAGGGCCAAAGGCCGGGGAAAGCGGAACACTTTGAACGGCAATTGGGTCACAATAGCGTTGGTGCCGGCGCCTCGTTGAGGTGTCCGCGGCGAAGCGGAATAAGGGTCAGAAGCGGCTGAAATGACGACGTCCGACCGCGAAAAAGCAGGGGGTTTGGTAGCACCTGGCAAGATCGGCGGCAAACCGCGCAAAGCATCATTGCCAAACCTTAATGTTTGCGGGGATATCGGGCTGAAGATCGCCCGGGACGGCACCTGGTATTACGAGGGCGGGCCGATCGGGCGAAAACCCCTCGTCAAGCTGTTCGCCTCCGTGCTGCGGTGCGAAGACGATGGCTTCTATCTCGTCACGCCTGTGGAGAAAGTGCCGATCGCCGTCGAGGGCGACCCCTTTATCGCCGTGGCGATGACGCGCGAGGGTGAGGGCCGCGACCAGTGCCTGACCTTCCGCACCAATGTCGACGATGTGGTCACTGCCGACCGCGCGCACCCGCTCGGCTTCAGCAGCGAACCGAGTGGCGGGCACACGCCGTTCGTGATCGTGCGAGATGGTTTGCGGGCGCGGCTTGCGCGGCCCGTCTATTACGAGTTGGCCGGACTTACGATGGAGACGGAGGAGGGAACCGGCGTGTGGAGCGGCGGTGTCTTCTTTCCATTTCCCATGATTGAGGACTGAAGCGCCCTCGCTTTGTCGTGCGTGCAAAGCTAAGGTTCCGGCAAAACGAACCTCTCGGGAGTCTCGCCCAACCGATGTTGCGCATTGCCCTCATCGATTTGCTGCTGTTCGCGCTGCCGTTCCTGATCTATGGCGCGTACATGGTCTGGGTCAAAGGTGCGGCGCCTGCCACCGTGTGGCAGAGCGCGCCGGTCCTTTGGTTGCTCACGGCTGGCTTCGGGCTCCTCCTCGTCGCCATGGTGACGTTGGTGCAATTCACCGGCGGCGAGCGCGGCGGAACGTATCATCCGCCAGAGATCAAGGATGGGGTGATCAAGCCTGGTGAGATCGACTGACGGCTAGCGGCATGCCTGAACAGACTCATCCGCGCGCAGATGCGCTGCCTTCTCTCAAGGAGGCCGCGTGGCTCAAGACGCACGAAATGGCACGCGTATTCGCCGCGCTGTCGGGAGACGACGTCGAGACGCGAGCGGTGGGCGGCGCGGTAAGAAACGCGCTGCTCGGGCTTCCCGTAACCGAGGTTGACCTCGCCACGACGGCGCTGCCGGACACCGTCATGGCGCTCGCCCGCAAAGCCAAGCTGAAAGCGATCCCCACTGGTAAGGAGCACGGCACGGTAACAGTGGTTGCCAACGGCGTCGCCTTCGAGGTGACGACGCTGCGCCGCGACGTGGAAACCTTTGGCCGGCACGCCAAGGTCGCGTTCACGAAAGATTGGACGGAGGACGCGCAACGCCGCGACTTCACCTTGAACGCGCTCTACGTGGGAAGCGATGGAACGGTGCTCGACCCGCTTGGCGGCTATGCCGATCTCAAGGCTGGGCGTGTCCGTTTCATCGGCAATCCCCAAGCGCGGATCGAGGAGGACTACTTACGCATCCTCCGCTTCTTCCGATTCAACGCCTATTACGGCAAGGAACCGCTCGACGCTGCAGGGCTCGCCGCATGCGTGAGGTTGCGCGGGGGGCTCGCCCAGCTCTCGGCGGAACGCATCGCGGCAGAATTGAAACGCATCCTTGTCGCGCCGCAAGCGATAGCGGCGGTCGAGGCGCTGTTCGATTACGGGCTTCTGACCGTGGTTCTAGAGGCTGCGCCACGCCTTGCCCGGTTCGAAAATCTGATTGCCGTCGAGGCGGCCCTGGCGCGCCCGGCAAATCCTGCACTAAGGCTGGCGGCGCTCGCGATGTTCGTCGCGGAAGACGCAAGCCGGCTCGCGGCGCGCTTCAAGCTGTCCAATGCCGAGCAGGCGATTCTTGCGCTTGGTGCTGACGAGACTTTGGATCGCGCCTTGCCGGACGAGGCGGCGGCCAAGCGGCTGCTCTATAGGCTCGGGCCTGACGCCTACGTGTCGCAAGGTCTGCTTGCCTGGGCGGCGAGCGGCGCGAAGCCCGACAATGCCGATTGGCAGCGCGCACTAACATTGCCCGAACGCTGGCAGACTCCCGAGTTCCCGGTGCGCGGCCCCGATGTCATAAGCGCTTGCAATGTCGAAGGGCCGGCGGTTGGAGAGATCTTGCGCCAGCTCGAAGCCGACTGGATCGCCGGCGGCTTCGCCTCGTCGCGCGACGACTTACTCTCCTCCGCCGTCAAGCTTAGCCAAAAATCACCCAAGCAAGACCGATAAGCGTTGCCGCGAAGGCGAGCGCCACCGGGATGAGCGTGACCTCGATGAACACGTCGCGGCCCTTCATCGTGCCCCGGTCGATGGCAATGTTGTCGTCCCGCAGGAAGGAAACGAAGCTTTCGGTCTTCGAGGGCCAGCGCGGGTCATCGATCGCGTGCGACGCCGTGAGCAGGAATAAGGTGAAGAAGATCACGAAGAACAGCGTGACTACGGCAAGATTGATGTCCACCTCGCGGTCCCAGGCGAAGCTAAGCCAGCTAACGGCAATGAACCAGATGGCCGCAGCCAAGCCGACCTCGATCGCAACGGGATGGACTGCGCCGCGCCGCCGCTGATGGCCAATCTCTTGCTTGGTGGTTGCAGGAGCTCTGTGTGTTGCTGGTGTCATGTGACACCTCCGGTCTGTGCCCCACGCCCCGGAAGACTGAAACCTAATTCTCAAGGATGGCAAAAGTTCCGGCGCGAGAGTGGTCACTTCGACGCATGGTCGAGGCGCTCGATGAGGCCCATGGCTGCCGCCGGCGCCCGGACCTTGCCTTCATGGATGAAGTAAATGAAGACGTCGCGTGGCTTGGCGCCAGGTTTGTGTGCCGCGTCGATCGCCGGCAAGTCGTCCGGCAGGCCACCCGAGGACCAGACCTTGGCGCGGTCGGCCCATTGGTCGAGCACCTTTGGCGCATAACCGGTGGCGATCGTGTCAGCCCCTTTCTGGAGCCGCGCATAGATAATGTCGCCGGTGATGTCGGCGATTGAAGGATAGTCCTCGCTGTCCACATAGACGGGCGACACGGCATGATCGCGCAGAAGGCGGATAAATGCCGGATCGCAAAAGCTGCCATGGCGCACCTCGACGACATGGTTGAGCTTCAGCCCGTCGACCTGTTCCGGCAAATGTTCCAAGAACTTGGCGAAGTCGCCCTCGTCGAATTTCTTGAATGGCGCGAATTGCCACAGCACGGGGCCGAGCTTGTCGCCTAGCTCGGCAAGGCCTGAGCCGACGAAGCGCGCGATGAACTTGCCGGTTTCGGCCAGGACTTTCTGCTGGGTGACGAGGCGCGGCCCCTTGACGGAAAAGACGAAGCCGTCAGGGGCGGTGTCGGCCCATCTGCGGAAGCTCTTGGGACTTTGCAGTCGGTAGTGGGTGGCGTTGATCTCGATCGAGGTGACGTGGCTCGTGGCGTAGGCGAGCTCGTCGGCCTGCTTCAGTCCCTTCGGGTAAAACACCCCGCGCCACGGCGCATAGGTCCAACCGCCGATGCCGGCGCGGATGCGACCTTGCTTTGCGGCTTTCTTGGACTTGGCGGCCATCCGCTATGGGTACATCAAGTGCAGAGCCCGCACATAACAAAAGAGCCGCGCCCGGGGGAGGGCGCGGCTCAATACTCAGGGGGTACAAATACGCAGGGACGCTAGCAACGCTTACGCAACTGAACGCTACGCGACTAGAAGTCCATGCCGCCCATGCCGCCCATTCCACCCGGAGGCATGGGAGGAGCCGCCTTCTTGGGCAGCTCGGCGACCATCGCCTCGGTGGTGATGAGCAGACCAGCCACGGACGACGCATCTTGGAGTGCGGTGCGCACGACCTTGGCCGGGTCGATTACGCCCTGCTTCACCAGGTTGCCGTACTCGCCGGTCGCGGCGTTGTAGCCAAAAGCATACTCATCCTTGTCGAGGATCTTGCCGACCACCACGGCGCCATCCTCGCCGGCATTCTCGGCGATCTGACGGAGCGGGGACTGAAGAGCCCGGCGCACGATGTTGATGCCGACTTTCTGGTCGTCATTGGCGCCCTTCAAGGAGTCAAGCACCTTCAGCGTGCGGAGCAGAGCAACGCCGCCACCCGGTACGATGCCTTCCTCGACGGCGGCACGGGTCGCATTCAACGCATCGTCAACGCGATCCTTCCTCTCCCGCACCTCCGTCTCGGTGGCGCCGCCGACCTTGAGCACGGCAACACCGCCCGCGAGCTTGGCCAACCGCTCTTGCAGCTTCTCGCGATCGTAGTCGGAGCTGGTATCCTCGATCTGCTGGCGGATTTGTGCGACACGCGCCTCGATGTCCGCTTTCTTGCCGGCGCCGTCGACGATGGTGGTGTCATCCTTCGTGATGACCACCTTCTTCGCTTTGCCGAGCATGTCGAGAGTTACGTTCTCGAGCTTGATGCCGAGATCCTCGGAGATCACCTGACCGCCGGTCAGCACGGCGATGTCCTGAAGCATGGCCTTGCGGCGATCGCCGAAGCCCGGGGCTTTCACGGCAGCAACCTTCAGGCCGCCGCGCAACTTGTTGACCACGAGGGTGGCCAGCGCCTCGCCTTCGACATCCTCGGCGATAACGAGCAACGGCCGGCCCGACTGCACAACCGCCTCAAGCAGCGGCAACATGGATTGGAGGTTCGAGAGCTTCTTCTCGTCGACGAGAATGTAGGGGTTCTCGAGTTCGACGCGCATTTTGTCGGCGTCGGTGATGAAATAGGGCGAGATATAGCCGCGGTCGAACTGCATGCCCTCGACCACTTCGAGCTCGGTCTCGAGGCTCTTCGCCTCCTCGACGGTGATCACGCCGTCATTGCCGACCTTCTGCATCGCCTGGGAGATGAAGCGGCCGATCTCTTGGTCGCCGTTGGCGGAGATGGTGCCGACTTGGGCGATCTCCTCGTTCGAGGTCACCTTCTTCGCCTTGGACTTGAGCTCGTCGATCACGGCCCTGACGGCCATATCGACGCCGCGCTTCAAGTCCATGGGGTTGGAGCCAGCGGCGACGGACTTGGCGCCTTCCTTGACGATAGCCTGAGCGAGCAAAGTCGCGGTGGTCGTGCCGTCGCCCGCCTCGTCAGCGGTCTTGGACGCAACCTCGCGCACCATCTGTGCGCCCATGTTCTCGAACTTGTCCTCGAGCTCGATCTCCTTGGCGACCGTTACACCGTCCTTGGTGATGCGCGGGGCGCCGAACGATTTCTCCAGTACGACATTGCGGCCCTTGGGGCCGAGCGTCACCTTGACCGCGTTGGCCAAGATGTCGACGCCCTTGAGCATGCTCTCTCGGGCGTCTTGAGCGAATTTTACGTCTTTGGCACTCATTGAAGTCTACTCCTTAGAGGCTCGTCCCGAGATCCAGCGTCGTGGACTGTCGAAGGACGAGTTGGAATTCGTGGGGTTTTGGTCAGGCTGCCTTCTTCTTGGCGGCGACGCCTTCGAGCACGCCGAGAATGTCACTCTCCTTCATGATGAGAAGGTCCTCGCCGTCGATCTTGACCTCGGTGCCGGACCACTTGCCGAACAGCACACGGTCGCCGGGTTTCACGTCGAGCGGCTGAACGTGACCCTTCTCGTCCGGAGCGCCCGGACCTACAGCGACGATTTCGCCTTGCTGCGGCTTCTCTTTGGCGGTGTCGGGAATGATGATTCCGCCCTTGGTTCGCTCGTCCTCGTCGATGCGGCGCACGACGACGCGGTCATGCAATGGACGAAACTTCATCTTGCGATCTCCTCCAGCCAGATTGTCATGGAACGGTTGCGCCCGGGACCGGGCGCACCCTTACACGCTATGTAGATTCCGCGATTGGCACTTTCAAGACGAGAGTGCCAAAAAGCCGTTAGCAGCGATGCGGGTCTGCTGCCAAGACACTGATTCAATTCGGCAAATTCCCTGGACGCAACCGAGTCCCGACGTTAGGCTTGATAAAACCAAAACTGACCAGGGGACATGACGCATGGATCAGGGGTTCGTTCGCCAGATCGCAGGGTTCTCTCTGACCACCGCCGAAATTCTCTACCGCCTGCCCGACCATCCCAAGCTGCTACAAAGCTATGTCTGGCAGGACTACGATCTCGCGCCGCGCTTTCCCAAGCTCATCGATTTCCTCGACTTTTGGAGCGCCAATCTCGACGGCCCGCTTTATCGCATCCGGGTGGCGCACAGGTCGCTGATCTCGCCGACGGAGTTCAGCTTCGTAGCCGGCGAACTGCGGCTGCACTGAGCGGCTTGTGGGGTCGCCATCACGCCGCTGCCATGGCAAGCTGCTAATCTCCTCAAGGGCTGAGAGGGAGGCGCGTCATGCGCTGGCTGAAGGGCTTTCTGTCCGGCGGTTTGATCGGACTGATCTTTGGGTTCGCGCTCGGCATCTTTGCCTTTCCTTACTGGTTCCCGCCGCCCGAGGCGCGCGAGACGCTGACCGAGGCCGAAGCAAGCAACCTCGTCGCCGAAGGCGAATTCATTCAGCCCAATCCAAACGACCCGATCCACACCGGCAAGGGCAAGGTGAGCGTCTATCCGGAGACGGTGTTCCTCGGCGAAGACTTCGAGGTGGGGCCGGGGCCTGACTTCCACGTTTATCTCGTGCCGAAGGCCAACATCCGCTCATCGAGCGACGTGGTCGATACGATGTATGTCGATCTCGGCCGCTTGCGCGCGTTCAAGGGCAGCCAGAAATATCCGATCCCGGCCGGCGTCGACCTCAAGAACTTCCCGAGCGTGGTGATCTGGTGTCAGCAGTTCTCGGTGCTGATCTCGCCCGCCGACCTGACCTTCGTGTCGGGAGACACCGCGGCGTCCGACTGACGCCGCTTAACGGTGCGGGCCGAACTCGTACTCGTAGATGTGCGCGTGTTCCCGATCGAGCACCGGCTTCAGATCGCGGAAGGCCTGCCCGTATTTATAGAACGGGATGCGCGGAAACAGGTGATGCACCAGGTGGAAGTTCTGGAACATGTAGAGCCAGTTGACGATCGGCTCGACGATCTTGCCGCGCACCCAGAACACGTTGGTGTCGCGATAGCGCTCATGCACTTCGTGCGGCTTATGGGTGAGGTAGGCGAAGAAGTAGATGATCAGCGCCGAAGCGAGGATGTGGGGGAAGATCCACAGCATCAGCACTTCGCGCCAATAGCCCATGACCGATAGCGCGATCGCCAGCCCGTAGTAGAGGGCGTGCATGATCACGATATGGATCGTGAGCGGGCGCATGCCGGGGATGTGGGCGTGGAAGGCGATGTGCTTCCAGAAATACTGGTGATACCAGAACACGATCGTCAGGCAGCGGAACGCGACCAGGAACGGGTTCTGCACCGCCACCCAATGATCGGGATCGAGCTCCGGATTGTTGGTGTCCCGATGGTGGGCGAGATGCATGTAACGGAAGGCCTTGTACTCGTGCAGCAGGATCGTGCCGGACACGAAGCCGACGAGATGGTTCAGCCATAGCCACTTGGAATTCCTGCCGGCGATGTTGCCGTGACACGCCTCATGCAGCGGCGTCTGGTCGGCATAGAGGATCAGCGTGTTGAGGATCAGCCCGAGCCAGAGCGGAATGATGCGCATCGTGGCGAGCGTGCAAACGAGGGCGAAGGCGGCGACGATGCCAAGCGCCAGAAACACGGTTGGCCAGGCCACCATGCCCAGATGGGAACGGACCAGAGACAGCGCCTGCCGGTCGGCGGGGGCATTTGGCTGATCGCGTGAGGTTTCAGTGATGGCCGGTTCGGCGACGACGGTCGTCATTTTTCTTTCCAAGAGTCCTTCGTTTCGTCTCGACAAAAAAGAGCGCGGTAGCTGGCTGCTACAGCGGCTCGTTGGACTCATCCCGGAACACGACAATCTTGCGCCGTCGCGCGGCCGCGTTCAAGGCACATTGCCGTCATGGAAGCGGCCGATTTGCCGCAGGGGTAAATGCCCCGTCAAAACCGTCGCTTAGCGGGATTCGCCGGCTGTCCGCGCGGCGCGGTCATGGGCCTGAAAACAGAGGTGGGTGGGGTTGGTGATTCGAATGAAAGGGCCCGCCAGATTGGCCGATTGCCGATCCGACGGGCCGAAGGCCATGCTCAGCTTGAACTAGCGGCAGAAACGGACGACGCCGTCGTAGCCGACAAACGTACCGGTGTTCGGATTGAAGCTCCGGTAGCGCGAGTAGCAGTAGCTGTACCAGTCAGGGGTCCAGGCCGGGGGCCCGTAGGTCGCCGGCGTGTAATAGGTTGGCGGTGGCGGAGGCGGTGCGACCACGACCTCGCGCGGGGTGAGGGCGCTGCCGACGATGGCGCCAACGCCAAAGCCCAACAGGCCTGCGCCCACGGCGTTCCACCCATCGTTGTGGTGATAGTGACCATAGCCGCCGCGATAGTAGTTGTTCTGAACGTAGCGTCCGCCCCGGCCGGCCTCGGCCGGCGCCGCCATAGTCAGGACCGTCAGGCCCACCAGCGCAGCCGCAATCAGTGCTGTGAGGGTTGTCTTTCCCATTTTTCAGTTCCTTAAGCCGAAATAGCCCGCGAATTGCTCCTTCTCGCGGGTGGAGGTGCCCCAGGGATTGGGTGACGGAAGGTTGTCTCCGCTTTGAGGCAATTTAGAGCCATCAAGATGAACCTCGGCTTAACGAATTTTGGCGGTTTCGCGGCGCGATTCGTGGGGCTGGCGCGCAAAAAGAAACCGCCGGGCTTTCGCCCGGCGGTTCCAGAAGATCCGCTGTTCAGCGTGGTCGCCTAGGCGAGCTGCACGTTGGCGGCCTGCTTGCCGCGGCCGCGGCGGTCGTCCTCGATCTCGAAGGAGACCTTGTCGCCCTCGTTGAGGGCCGGCACGCCAGAGCGCTCAAGCGCCGTGACGTGGACGAATACGTCCTTGCTGCCGTCTTCCGGCTGGATGAAGCCGAAGCCACGCGAATGATTGAAGAATTTCACTGTGCCGTTCACACGAGACATTTCAGGGATTCCTTTCCCGTTTCAAAGTTTCCAAATAACCGGCCGCCGACCCGCCCTGGGTATAGGGGGGCCTGCGTCATCTTGAGATGTCAGGAAAGGGTCGAGCTTTGCGCCGTAGTCACTTGCCGTCGTCCAAGTCCGCGCCCAAAGCCTTGGGCGCCCGGTCCCAAGAACATGGGGGATGCTGAAGCCCTTGGCAAGCGGGAACTATCGGCCGATTTGACAAACTAAACGCCAGATGAACGGCCACCTCAGATTGGGTTCAGCCGCCAATCCCTAAACCAGGCACCAGGACGCGCGGGACACGCGCTCCTGATGCCGAGGAAAGGGAGGCGGTTATGTGGAAGATCGTGGTGGTTCTGGTCCTGACGGCGCTGGCCATTCTCGGAGCCCGACTGGCCTACGAAGCCCCCCATATCCGCCTCGGCGCGACCGCGATCGGCTCACACGCCCCGGTCCTGACGCCGCCCCTGATGTACGCTGGCGTGCGCGGGTAGGGCTAAGGCCACCTGACCAGAGGCGGCATGGAGGACAGGATCGCCTCGACATTGCCGCCGGTCTTCAAGCCGAAAATCGTGCCCCGGTCGTAGAGCAGGTTGTACTCGACGTAGCGGCCGCGGCGGATCAGCTGCTCATCACGGTCTCCTTCCGTCCACGGCGTTCCGATGTTGCGGCGGACGATTTCCGGATAAACGGCAACGAAGCGTTTGCCCACTTCTTGGGTGAAGGCGAAGTCGGCCTCCCAGTCGCCAGTATCGAGATAGTCGTAGAAGATGCCGCCGATACCGCGCGGCTCGTTCCTATGCGGCAGGAAGAAATACTCGTCGCACCACGCCTTGAAGCGCGGGTAGTCGGCTGACGTCTGTCCGTCGCAGGCGGCCTTCATGGCGGCATGGAAGTCCTTGGCATCCTGGTCGTCTTGGGTGCGCCGCCGGTTGAGCACGGGCGTGAGATCGCCGCCGCCGCCAAACCAACCCTTCGACGTTACCACCATGCGGGTATTCATGTGGCCGGTGGGCGCATTGGGGTTCACGGGATGGGCGATGAACGACATGCCGCTTGCCCAGAAGCGCGGGTCCTCGTCGGCGCCCGGGATCTGCTTGGCGAACGCCTTTGGGAACTCGCCGTGCACGGTCGAGGTGTGACAGCCGACCTTCTCGAACACACGGCCGGACATCAGAGACATCACCCCGCCGCCGCCTTCGTCGCGGGTCCAGGCTTTGCGGGTGAAGCGGCCGGCCGCTTTGCCGTCGCAACCGGGGGCACCATCGCCTGCGTCCTCGACCGCCTCGAGCGCAGCGAGCATGGAATCGCGCAAGGTCTCGAACCAAAGACGCGCGCGTTCCTTGTTCGCCTCGAAGGTCTCTACCGGCGTTTTGCCTGCGTTCTGATGTGCGTCGGTTTTCATATCCATCGGCATCGAAGGCGGTCAGCCTGTTCCCTATAGCCGTTTCAGCCGCGCAATGGCATCGCCCGGAAAGGCTGGTGACCTTGACGGAGATCAACCTCCTTTGGTTTCGCCCCTGGTAGGCGTTCGCACCCTTGGGGTATGCGCCAATTTGCCCAGGAAACGGACCTGGACAACCTATGGCCACAATGCCAGAAAACGGCACAAAACAGTGCCGTTCAACGGCCTGAGATGAGGAAAAGCAAGCCGCCCGGTCGAAGTCTTTGCCGGGTTCGAGAGTCGGAGTGGGCGCTGCTCTCCTCGGCTTGTGGCAAAATCAGGAGCTCTTGGCGCGTGGCCGATCACCAGACGTCAACCGATCCCTCCCTCCTTCATGATGATGATCCGACGCGACGCGACGTCATCCTGATTGGCGCTGGCGCGTTTGCCGCCATTGGCGGCGCCGCCGTGCTGTGGCCGCTGCTCGATCAAATGAATCCCGACGCCTCGACTTTGTCGCTGGCGAGCACCGATGTTGACGTGTCGCATATCGAGGAAGGTCAAGCGATCACGGTGATGTGGCGCGGCAAGCCGATCTTTATTCGCCATCGCACGGCGAAGGAGGTCGATGAAGCCAAGGCGGTCAAGCTCAGCGACTTGGTTGATCCTCTCGCGCGCAATGCCAACTTGCCCGAGGATGCGCCGGCGACCGACGAAAATCGCGCCGCGAGCGAACGCGAGCCCTGGCTCGTGATGATCGGCATCTGCACGCATCTCGGTTGCATCCCGAAGGGACAGGCCGTCGGTGACTACAAGGGCGAGTACGGCGGCTGGTTCTGCCCGTGCCACGGCTCGCAATACGACACCGCCGGCCGAATCCGCAAAGGACCGGCGCCACAAAACATGTACGTCCCGCCTTACAGCTTCACCTCCGACACCAAGATCAAGATCGGATAGCCGGACATGGCGCATCCTTCCACGTACCAGCCGAAGACTGGCATCGAGCGATGGTTCGATGCGCGGCTGCCGGTGCCACGGGTCATGCATGACCAATTCATGGCGTTCCCGACGCCGCGTAACCTGAACTACTGGTGGACGTTCGGCGGCATCCTCACCTTCATGCTCGCGGTGCAGATCGCGACCGGTATCGTGCTCGCCATGCATTACGTGCCAACGGCGGACGGTGCGTTCGACTCCGTTGAAAAGATCATGCGCGATGTGAACTGGGGTTGGCTGCTGCGCTACGCGCACGCAGTCGGCGCCTCGATGTTTTTCCTAGCCGCCTACATCCATACCTTCCGGGGCCTCTACTACGGCTCGTATAAGGCGCCGCGCGAAATCCTGTGGATTCTCGGCGTGCTAATTCTGCTGCTGATGATCGCGACGGCGTTCATGGGCTACTCGCTGGTCTGGGGGCAAATGAGCTTCTGGGCGGTGACCGTGATCACCAACCTGTTCTCGTCGCTCGATTCGGTGATCCCCGGGCTTGGCACGATGCTCGTGCAGTGGATCTGGGGTGGGTTCTCGGTGGGCGGTCCGACGCTCAACAGGCTATATGCACTGCACTTCCTGTTCCCGTTCGTCATCGCGGGCGTCGTGATTCTCTTCACATCTGGCGCTGCACGTGCCTGGGAACAACAACCCGACCGGCGTCGACGTCAAGACGGAGCGCGATGTCATCCCGTTCCACCCGTACTACACGATCAAGGACGGCTTCGCGCTCGTGCTGTTCCTCATTCTGTTCGGTGCGCTGCTATTCTATGCGCCGAACTTCCTGGGTCATCCTGACAACTACATCCCGGCCAATCCGCTGCAAACGCCGCCGCACATCGTGCCGGAGTGGTACTTCCTGCCGTTCTACGCGATCCTGCGCGCCATCCCCAACAAGCTGTTCGGCGTGATCGCGCTGATCTCCTCGATCAGCATCCTGTTCTTCGTGCCGTGGCTCGACACGTCGCGCATTCGCTCCACGAGCTACCGGCCGATCTTCAAGTGGTTCTTCTGGCTGTTCGTCGTGACCTGCATCGCGCTCGGCTATTTCGGCTCGCAAGCGCCCGAAGGCTGGTACCTGTTCTTCGGCCGCTTGTGCACCGCCTACTACTTCGGCTTCTTCCTATTGGTGATGCCTATCGTCGGGCTGATCGAGCGGCCTAAGAAGCTGCCGGGCAGCATTACGCAGGCTGTGCTCGGATCCGGCCCCGGCAAAGCTGCCGAGCCGAAGGCGCCTGCTGCGGCCGAGCCAGAGGGGGTGGCGTGATGCTGACCGCTCGCCTTCCCATCGCCACGTTACTGCTTGCGCTCGCCATGCCCGGTTTCGCGCTCGCCGAGGAGTCCAACAATCACGCGCCAGAGATTGCCGCGCAAGATTGGTCGTTCGCGCCACCGTTCGGCACTTACGATACCGCACAGCTCCGTCGCGGGTTCGAGGTCTATAAGACCATCTGCGCGAACTGCCACTCGATGCGTCTCCTGAGCTACCGCAATCTGGGCGAGCCCGGCGGTCCCCACTACTCGCCGAAAACGGTCGAGGACATTGCCGCCACGGTGCAAGTGGCGGACGGACCGGATGACAAGGGCAAGATGTTTCGGCGGCCGGGGCGTCCGTCGGATCATTTCCGCTCGCCTTACGCCAACGACGAGGCGGCGCGGGCCGCAAACCGGGGCGCACTGCCGCCGGACCTTTCGGTAATTGCCAAGGCGCGCGAGGGTGGAGCGGACTACATCTACGCGCTGCTCACCGGCTACAAGCCAGCGCCCGCCGGCTTCGACCTCACCCAGGGCATGCAATACAATACGGCGTTCCCTGGCCATCAGATCGCGATGCCGCCGCCCTTGGTCGATGGCGTCGTCGCTTACGCTGACGGCACCAAGCCTACGGTGCAGAACTACGCCAAGGATGTGTCGGCATTTCTGATGTGGGCGGCCGAGCCGAAGCTCAATGAGCGGCACAAGCTTGGCGCGCGCGTGATGATCTTCCTCGTCGTGTTCGCCGTTATCATGTACCTCGCCAAGCGCGCTGTCTGGGCGCGCCTGCACCGCCGGGATCACGCCGAAGCCACATGAGGCAGGCCATGCCCCGCGTTCTGGCTGCCATCTTAGTCGTCCTCATGAGTTTTGCCGCGCTCGCCTCTGACGAGGCGGAGGCGCCAAACGACATGGTGGTTCTCACCGTCGGCGGTCTTGTCGGAAAGACCAATCGCGGTCCGCTCGACCCCAAGCACGACAGTCTGCTCGCCAAACTCAAAGTCGATTTCAAGAATGGCTTTGCGTTCGACCGCGCCATGCTGCTCGCCTTGCCACAAGGTACGGTCAAGGCGAAGCCGATCGAGTTCGAGAAGGAGGCAACCTTCAGCGGTCCGCTGCTCCGTGAGGTCTTGGGCTATCTAGAGGCGGCGAAGGTGAAGACCACATTTGTGGCGGCCGACGGCTATTCCGGCTATCTCATGCCGGAGGACATCGATGGCTCAGACTATATTCTCGCATTGTCCGCCGACGGCGAGCCGCTCGGGTTCGGCCAGCAAGGACCGATCTGGCTACTCAATACGCGTCCGGAAGGCGCAACAGTGGGGGCGGACAATCGCGGTAGCCACGTGTGGGCCGTGGTCTATATGCATGTCGGCGAGTGAGCGCCGCTAAGGGGGCAAGATGACGAAAGCGGTGCTTGGGATCATCGGCGGATCGGGGCTTTACGATCTGCCGGGGCTGCAGAATGTGCGCGAGGAGCGCATCAAGAGTCCCTGGGGCGATCCGTCTGCGGCCCTCCGCATCGGCGACATTGACGGGCTGCCTATCGTATTCATGTCGCGCCACGACAAGGGCCACAGGCTCTCGCCGACCGACATCAACTACCGCGCCAATATCGATGTCATGAAGCGGGCAGGGGTCACCGATCTCATCTCGCTGTCGGCATGTGGGTCGTTCAAGGAGGAGTTGTCGCCAGGAACGTTCGTCCTGGTCGATCAGTTCGTCGACCGCACGCACAACCGGGCCACCTCGTTTTTCGGGACCGGCTGCGTCGCGCATGTGTCCATGGCGCACCCTGTATCGCCCCGCTTGCGCATCCATCTCGCCACGGCGGCGGAGGCCGAGGGAATCCCCTATGTGCGTGAGGGCACCTATGTGTGCATGGAAGGACCGCAGTTCTCTACCCTTGCCGAGAGCCTTACCTACAAGGACCTCGGCTATTCGGTGATCGGCATGACCAATTTGCCAGAGGCCAAGCTCGCCCGCGAGGCGGAGATTTGCTACGCGACGGTCGCCATGGTCACTGATTACGACTGCTGGCATCCAGACCATGACGCCGTCACGGTGCAGGACATCATCCGCGTGCTAATGGCGAACGCGGACAAGGCGGCGAAACTCGTGGCGCGACTCGCGCGCGATTTTCCGCGCGAGCATGAACCGTGTCCAGTGGGCTCCGACCGGGCGCTCGATACGGCGATCATCACGGCGCCTGAAGCGCGGGACCCCGAGCTTCTCAAGAAACTCGATGCCGTCGCCGGGCGCGTGCTGAAGGGCTGAGCCCTACTGTGCCTGAGGCGTCGGCACCTCGGGGATCGGCACGTCGGGGATCGGCACGCCGGCGATTTCCAGCACGCCTGCCAGGATGCCGCCAAGCAACGCGAAGATAGCCGCATAAAGAATGGCGACGATGATTGCCGCCGGGATCGCCGCGATCGACCACTTGATGAGGATGACGACGATCCGCCAAAACGGAACGTCGATATTGCGAATGGTGATAGGTTCGCCGTTCGTCATGATGTTGTCCCCCTTGGTGCCGTGGCTGGTCTAGCCAGCCGCCGTCGGTTCGACTATAGGCTCAAGGTCGCGTTGCCACCGCGCCAAGTGCCTTCCCCCTGATGGAGAGACCCACAATGACTCTAAAAACCGACCTCGATCTCAAGGGTCTCGTGCGAACCATACCGGACTATCCCAAAGCGGGCATCATGTTCCGCGACATCACCACCTTGCTCGGCCATGCGTCCGGCTTTCGCGCCTGCGTGGAGGAGCTGGTCAAGCCGTTCCACGATCAGCGCGTGGAGTCTGTGGCCGGCATCGAGGCCCGCGGCTTCATTCTCGGCGGCGCGGCGGCCGATCGTCTGCGTTGCGGCTTCGTGCCGATCCGCAAGAAGGGCAAACTACCCGCCAAAGCGATTGGCCAGGACTACGAGCTCGAGTATGGCGTCGACGTTATCGAGGTGCATGAGGACGCGCTCAGCCCGGGCGAACCCGTGTTGCTGGTGGACGATCTGATCGCGACCGGCGGTACGGCGGTCGCGGCGGTCAAGCTGTTGCGCCGGCTCAAGGCCGACGTCGTGGGCGCCGCGTTCGTCATCGATCTGCCCGATCTCGGCGGATGCGCGCGGCTAGCCGAACTCGGCATCGAATGCCACACACTGATCTCGTTCGAGGGCGAGTAGGCTCTCTACTTGGTGGCGAGGCTGTGCTAAGGCACGCCCATGAATATCAACGGCAAACCCTATCGGACCATCTGGCTCGGCGTTGACGGGGCCACGGTCGAGATCATCGATCAGACCAAGCTCCCCTTTGCGCTCGAAGTCGTCCAGCTCAAATCGCTCGAAGACGCTGCGCGGGCCATCTCCACCATGCAGGTGCGCGGCGCGCCGCTGATCGGCGCGACGGCCGCCTATGGCGTGGCGCTTGCGCTACGCGCCGACCCCTCGGACGATGCGCTCGAGAAGGCTTGCGAGACGCTGGCCGCCACGCGGCCGACCGCCATTAATCTCCGGTGGGCGTTGGACGAGATGACCAAGGCGGTGCGCAATCAACCGCGCGAGACGCGGGTCGCGGCAGCCTACGCCCGAGCGTCCGAGATCTGCGACGAGGACGTGGAGACCAATCGCCAGATTGGCGAGCATGGACTCGGGCTGATCAAGGCTCACGCTGAGAAGAAGGCTGGCGAGCGGGTCAATATCCTCACCCACTGCAACGCCGGATGGCTTGCGACGGTGGATTGGGGCACCGCGCTTGCGCCGATCTATCGCGCCTACGACGAAGGCATGCCTGTCCATGTGTGGGTCGACGAGACGCGGCCTCGCAACCAGGGCGCATCACTGACGGCCTACGAGCTCAAGGCGCATGGCGTGCCGCATACGATCGTCGCCGACAATGCCGGTGGTCATCTGATGCAGCACAAGCTCGTCGATCTGTGCATCGTCGGCACCGACCGCACCACGGCCTCGGGCGATGTGGCCAACAAGATCGGCACTTATCTCAAGGCGCTTGCCGCCAAGGACAACGGCGTCCAGTTCTTTGTCGCCCTGCCGCACTCGACCATCGATTGGAGCCTTGACGACGGCAGTGTCATCCCGATCGAGGAGCGGGATGCGCGCGAGGTCACGCACATGACCGGCCAACTGCCTGACGGGTCGATCGCGACCGTTGCGATCGCGCCAGATGGCAGTCCTGCCGCGAATTATGCGTTCGACGTGACCCCGGCACGGCTCGTCACCGGGTTCATCACAGAGCGCGGCATCACCATCGGCACGCGCGACGGACTAGCGATGCTCTATCCGGAGCACCGCAAGACGGCGGCGTAACTGGTGACTGTGCGCCTTCTTCCCTTCACGGCGGCGCACTAAAGTGGCGCAATGCGACTGATTCTCTCGCTCGTGATCTTGTGTCTGCCTTTGCTGCCGCTCGCCGAGGCGTCGGCTGCCGACGTGCAGTATTTCGATGTAGCGCCAGGCGACCATCCCCATGATGTGGCGCCGGCGCCCGACGGCACGGTCTGGTACACCGGCCAGCATGAAGGGGTGCTTGGCCGCCTCGATCCTGAGACCGGAGAGCTGAGGCGCATCCCGCTCGGCGAGGGCTCGCGCCCGCACGGCGTTATCGTCGGGCCTTACGGCAATGCCTGGGTCACCGACGGCGGTCTCAACGCCATCGTCCAGGTCAATGCCACAACCGAGGATGTGAGAGTCTTTCCGCTTCCCAAGGCGGGAACCAACGCCAATCTCAACACGGCCGCCTTTGACGAGAAAGGGCGCCTCTGGTTCACCGGACAGACCGGTATCTATGGTCGCCTGAATCCCGAGACCGAGGAGATGGATGTCTGGAACGCGCCGAAGGGCAAAGGGCCCTACGGCATCGCGGCCACACGCTCCGGCCAAATCTACTTCGTTTCGCTGGCAGGATCCTATCTCGCCAAGCCCGACCTCGAGACGGGTGAGGTCACCGTGATCGAACCGGCGACGAAGGACGCGGGCACGCGGCGGGTCTGGCCGGACTCACTGGGGCGATTGTGGGTGAGCGAATGGAACGCCGGCAATCTCAGCCGCTACGATCCGGTGGCCAAGGGCTGGAAGGTCTATCATTTGCCGGGCGCCGACCCGCATGCGTACGCGGTCTATGTCGACGATCACGATAAGGTTTGGGTCAGCGATTTTGGCGCCAACGCCATTCTCAAGTTCGATCCCGAGTCCGAGACGTTCGAGAGCTTTCCAAGCAACCGGCCAGGCGCTGCCGTGCGGCAAATGCTGGGGCGTCCGGGTGAAGTGTGGGGTGCGGAGTCTGGTACGGACCGCCTGGTGCGGATCCGCGATAAGGCTGAGGCGCAGGACTGAGCCCTGCGCCTCTCTCAAATCAGCCTACCAGCCGAACCAGATGCTGACGCCGGGGCGCCGCCAATATGGCCGGTAGTACGGATAGGGCCGGTAGTAGCGGTACGGCCGGTAGTAGTAGGGCCGATAGCGATATGACCGGTAGTTTGGCCGGTAGTGATACCGTTTCTTGTACCACTTCTTGACCTCGACTAAGTCGCCCGCCGCGTTCGGCTGGCTGTAGTTGAGCGCCGCCGCAGCCGGCAACGCGGAGGCGGGTTTCGGCGCCGCCATGACGGCGGTGACAAGAGAGGCCGCAAGAACCGTGAGCAAAAATCCACGCATCGTAAGTACCTCGAATTCTGCGGTTAACCGTTGGTTAGCTAACCAGGGAGGTAGGGATCGGTTCCGCAAAAGGGAACCCCTTGAGTTCCCCGAGCCTAGATGCCTGATCTTCAAGATTGACCTAACGCCTCGTCGGAATCCTGGTTGATTCCGCCGTCAGCCTTGATCGGCAGTTGTGACCAGCTAGGCCAGCACCATCACGGCGACGAATCCGAGCACTGCCGCGGCGGCGGTCGGCGCGATCCAGGTCAGGATCGGGCGAGGCGTTGAGCCCTTTGCCGCCAGCCTTTCCTCCATGCTCAGGACACGTTGCGCGCCGGCGGCGGAGACCATCGCCGCCGTGTGCTTGGCATGCCATTTCGGTCCGGGCCCGCGCATATAGTGCCGCTCGGGCCGGTACGCATTGCTGAAGCTTCCCACCTTTGTTCCCTCGTCAGAAAGTGCCCCTAACTGACTAATTTTCATATGAATATGTTGCGAATCAGTATGCAGCCGTGGCGGAAACAAGGATTCTTCGCCGCAGGGGCGGGGGCTGGTCCGTCCTTGCCGGGCGGGACGAAACTTGCCAAAAGGCCCGCCATGCAAAGCAAATGGAACGAAGACACCGCCCGGGAGATGGTCGTGACCTATGGCGCCAAGGGCGTCGGCGAGGACATCGCCCTTCGCGTTTACACGACACGGCTTTTGGGCCGCGATCCACTCCTAGTGCTGCACGGCGGCGGCAATACCTCGGTCAAGACGCGCGCCACCGACGACCTCGGCAACGAGCACGAGGTGATTGCAGTCAAGGGCTCAGGCGCCGACATGGCCGACATCGAGCCGTGGGGCTTGCCGGCGGTGAAGCTTGGACCATTGCGGGAACTGCGCGCACTCGAGGCGCTGTCCGACGAGTCCATGGTCAACGTGCAGCGGCTTAACCTGCTTGACGCCTCTGCGCCAAATCCCTCGGTCGAGACGCTGCTGCACGCTTTTCTGCCGCACAAGTTCATCGACCACACCCATGCCGCTGCGGTGCTCAGCCTCGTCGACCAGCCGGACGGCGAGGCGCTTGCGCGCGAGGTCTATGACGGCCGCATGGGCATCGTGCCGTACATCGCGCCGGGCTTCGGTCTCGCCAAGGCCGCCGCGCAGGTGTTTGAGGAGAAGCCGGACGTCGAAGGCCTGATCCTGCACAAGCATGGCATCTTCACTTTCGCCGAGAGTGCGCGTGACGCCTATGAGCGCATGATCGAGATGGTGTCGCTTGCTGAGAGCCGCTTGCGCCAGGGGCGCCCCATCGTGTTTCCGGCGAGGTCGCTGTCGGCAACTGTCGCGACTGCGGCGGAGATTGCGCCAGTCTTGCGCGGTGCCTGCGCCGTCAAAAAAGACGACGGCGAGCCGGTCCGCTTCATCACCGATTTCCGCACCGCGCCCCAGATCCTCGATTACGTGAACGGCGTGGAGCTTGCCTCCTACAGTCAGCGCGGCGTGGTGACGCCAGACCACATCATCCGCACCAAGAATAAGCCCCTGGTGGTGCCAGCGCCGGAAGTGGGCAAGCTCGACGACTTCGCCCGTGCGGTGAAGGAAGCCATCGAGGCGTTTGTTGCCGACTACGACGCCTACTTCGCTCG
This sequence comes from Hyphomicrobiales bacterium, assembly GCA_041397675.1. Classification (GTDB taxonomy): domain Bacteria; phylum Pseudomonadota; class Alphaproteobacteria; order Rhizobiales; family Methyloligellaceae; genus Methyloceanibacter. The sequence goes on from JAWKWG010000003.1 coordinate 83,779, forward strand.
CGAGAATGCGGCGGTCGGCGGCACGAAAACAAAACTCGATCCGATGCCGCGTGTCATTCTCGTGCCGGGTGTCGGCCTGTTCGGACTCGGGCGCACGGCGAAGGACGCCGCGATCGCCGCCGACCTCGCCGAGAACACGGTCAGGGTTGTAACGGACGCGGAGGCGATTGGGCGCTATGAGCCGCTGCCCGAGAGCGATCTCTTCGCGCTCGAGTATTGGAGCCTCGAGCAGGCCAAGCTGAAAGGCGCGGTCGCGAAGCCGCTCACGGGACAAATCGCTGTGGTGACCGGGGCCGGCGCCATTGGCGCGGCGACGGCGCGTGCGCTTGCCGCCGAAGGTGCGGCCGTGGCCGTGCTCGACATCGACGGTGACGCGGCGAGCAAAGTGGCGGCTGAGATCAAGGGACTTGGCCTCGCCTGCGACGTGACCAAGCCCGACCAGGTGGCACGCGCGTTCGAGCGCGTCTGCGAGCGGTTCGGCGGCGTCGACATTCTCGTCTCGAACGCGGGTGCCGCGTGGCAGGGGCGCATCGGCGATGTGTCCGACGAGACTTTGCGCAAGAGCTTCGAGCTCAACTTCTTCGCGCATCAGACGGTGGCGCAGGCCGCGGTTCGCATCATGTTGGAGCAGGGGACCGGTGGGGTGCTTCTGTTCAACATCTCGAAGCAGGCGGTCAACCCGGGCCAGAATTTTGGACCCTATGGCCTGCCGAAGGCGGCAACCATGCTGCTCATGCGCCAATACGCTCTCGACTATGGTGCCGACGGTATCCGCTCAAACGGTGTCAACGCCGACCGCATCCGAAGCGGACTCCTGACCGACGAGATGATCGCGGCGCGGTCAAAGGCGCGCGGCGTGTCGGAGGCAGATTATATGAGCGGCAATCTGCTCCATGCCGAGGTCACGGCTGACGATGTGGCGCAAGCCTTCGTCGCGCTTGCCAAGGCGCGCAAGACCACCGGCCACGTGGAGACAGTCGACGGCGGCAACATCGCCGCTGCGCTGCGCTAACTCATTGTTTGGTGTGACCTTCCCGACGGGCTTGCCCACTCTGGGGCGATCCTAAGGGAGTTTTAACCACAACCGGAGAGTCTTCCTTAGGACGCGTCGCGCGGGATTCGCTGCGGCGGACCTGCCGCTTGCGTATTCTTGCGCTCTAGAGACTGAGAGACATTCAGATGGTTCTGCGCCTGAAGATCATGCTGGCCTTCGCCGCTACGGCGCTGATGGCCGTTATCGTGTCGTTCGTGCTCCAGGCCGTCATCCCGAGCACGGGTGCAGCCGCCCTGCTTGCCTTGATCATCGCCTGCGGCATCGCCGCCGGCGTTGGCTACATTGCTGGAGGCGCGCTGGCCCGGACAATGAGCGACCTCAACAACGTCATCCTGCGCTTCATCAAATGGGACATGGATGGCGTCGTGCCGCACGCCAACCGTTCCGACGAGATTGGCGGCATCGCCAAAGCGTTGAAAGCGTTCCAAGCCGACGCCATTCGTTGGAGCGAGAGCCACAAGAGCGAGCAAGACAGCCAGATCCAAGGCCGTCTCGCCTCGCAACAGCGGACCGAAGAGCTTATTCATCAGTTCCGCGGGTCGATCGCCGGGATTCTCGGGGCGTTCGCTGATAGCGCGCGGACCATGGACGAGACGGCGCGGGCGCTGTCGAACGTCGCAACCGACACCAACGAGCGGGTCACGTCTGTCGCATCAGCGTCGGATGAAGCTTCGGCCAACGTTCAGACCGTGGCGGCGACCGCGGAGGAACTTGCGGTCTCGGTGGGAGACATCGGCACGCGCGTGGCGACGGCGAGCCGTATCGTCAATCAAGTCACCGAGAATGCCCGCACGGCCAACCTCAAGGTGGAAGGACTTGCCAGCGCGGCCCAGCGCATCGGTGACGTGGTGAGCTTGATTCAAGACGTGGCCGCGCAGACCAATCTGCTGGCGCTCAACGCCACCATCGAGGCGGCACGCGCGGGCGAGGCAGGGCGCGGCTTTGCCGTGGTGGCGAGCGAGGTGAAGACGCTTGCCGACCAGACCGCCAAGGCTACCGAGGACATCAAGCAGCAAATTGCCGCCATCCAGACCTCGACCAATGGTGCGGTAGAGGCCATGAACTCGATCGTCACCACTATGGGTGACGTCAACAAGAATACCCAAGAAATCGCCGGTGCCGTCCAGCAGCAATCGGCGGCGACCTCAGAGATCTCGCACAGCGTGCGCCAGGCCGCACGCGGCACCGAAGACGTGGTGGCGCATATGCCCGGCGTGACCAAGGCGGTGGACGAGACCAGTCAGTCGGCCACACAGATGCTACAGGTCAGCCGCGATCTGTCGCGCCAGGCCGAGCAGCTTCGCCACACGGTGGAGAATTTCCTGCGCCAAGTGGCGGCGGCGGATGCGCTGAAGCGCGCGAGCTAGGGTCGACCCACACAAAGAAAGGCCCCGCGGAACGCGGGGCCAGAAGCGCTTTGTGGCGCTTTCAGTTTTGCAATGAAGAAGCCCCGTACGGGGGGATCGGAGCCTCTTCGGGTTCCCTGGGGGGACCCTGTGATGGGGAGGGACACCCATCACGAGTTGCACCATACACCCATGGCGGGCAGGTTGCCCAAAATTTGACTAAAATGGTTAAGGTTAACGATTTGCGACCGGAGAACTGAGGTTTGGCGCGGATTCTACGCATTTTTCTCTCAGGGGTCCTGGCCCTCCTGCCCATCATGGTCACGGTGATCGTGACCGCATGGGTCGCGTCGCTGGTGGCGAGCTACGCCGGGCCGGGCAGCTTTCTTGGCGATCTCATTACCTCGCTCGGGCTGAACATCTATGGCTCGTCAACGATCGCCTATTTCGTCGGACTTGGCATCATTCTGGGGGTGATCTTCGTGCTTGGACTCCTAGTGGAGTCGGGCTTGCGGACGTGGATCTCGAACAGCTTCGACTGGCTGATGATGCGCATTCCGCTCGTGTCGAACGTCTACGACCTGTCCAAGCGCTTTGTCGCGATAATGGACCGCGGGGGAGACGAGGACAGTCTGAAGAGCATGAGCCCGGTATGGTGTTTCTTCGGCGGGGAGGGCAGCGCGGCGGTGCTCGCGCTCATGCCGTCGCGTGATCCCGTCGTCATCGGCGAGCACAACTACGTGGCGGTGCTCGTTCCATCGGCGCCGGTGCCGATAGGCGGGGCCCTAATCTATGTGCCGTCGACTTGGATCAAGCCGGCCGAGGGCGGTGTGGAACGGCTGATGAACGTCTATGTGTCGATGGGCGTCACGCCGCCGATGTCGAAGCCTGCGATTGGCGATGCGTCGAAGGCATCAGCGACTGCGACGCCCAAGAAGCCGCGCCCGCCGCGCAAGCGGCGACAGGAACGCATCGGCGAAGACGCGTCATAGAGCGTTATGTCGCGAATCTGAAATGCAGGACGTCGCCGTCCTTCACCACGTAGTCCTTGCCTTCAAGTCTGAGTTTGCCGGCGTCGCGTGCGCCGGCTTCGCCCGATAGCGCCACGTAGTCGTCATAGGCGATGGTCTCGGCGCGGATGAAGCCCTTCTCGAAATCGGTGTGGATCACGCCAGCGGCCTGGGGCGCGCGGGTGCCTTTCGGCACGGTCCAGGCACGCGCTTCCTTCGGTCCGGCCGTGAAATAGGTAATGAGGTCGAGCAACTTGTAGCCCTCATGGATCAGGCGATTGAGCCCAGGCTCGTCCAAGCCGAGCTCGGCCAAGTACGCCTTGCGCTCCTCGGCATCCAGTTCGGCGAGCTCCGACTCGATCTTGGCGGAGATTGTCACGCAGCCTGCGCCTTCGGCATGAGCGCGCGCCTCGACGGCGCGCGAAAAGTCGTTGCCGGTGGCAGCGGCTGTCTCGTCCACGTTGCACACGTAGAGCACTGGCTTCGAGGTGAGGAGATTGAGCGCCTTGAATGCTGGCAGCTCCTCCTCGTCGATTGAAGCGAGGCGGGCGGGCTTGCCGTCGCGGAGCAAGGGCAGAATGCGCTCGACCAGTTCCAGCGCCTTCTTGGCTTCCTTGTCCTGGCCGCGGATCTTCTTCTCGAGCAGCGGCACGCGGCGCTCGAGACTTTCGAGGTCGGCGAGCATGAGCTCGGTCTCGATCGTTTCGGCGTCGGCGATCGGGTCGACCTTGCCCTCGACATGGATCACGTCGGGATCCTCGAAGCAGCGCAGCACATAGGCAATGGCGTCAACCTCGCGGATATGGGCGAGGAATTGGTTGCCGAGCCCTTCGCCTTGTGATGCGCCGCGCACCAACCCGGCGATGTCCACGAAGGTCAGCCGCGTGGGAATGATTTGTGCCGACTTGGCGATCGAGGCGAGCCGATCGAGCCGCGTGTCCGGGACTGGGACGTCGCCGACATTGGGTTCGATAGTGCAGAACGGATAGTTGGCGGCTTGCGCCGCGGCGCTCTCAGTCAGAGCGTTGAACAGAGTGGACTTGCCGACATTCGGCAGTCCGACGATGCCGCATTTGAATCCCATGCTGAATGACGTTCCTTATGAGCCGAGCCAGCGGCGAAGCATGCCGGCGAGGGGACCCTCCTCGGCCTTTTTTTCGTCCTTCGCGGCCGGTGCCGGCTCAGTCTTCTCTTTGCGTGCCGCAGGCTTGGCGCGCGGCGCTTTCTTCTCGGGCTCAGGCGCGCTTTGCGTGCGGTGGGCAACCTGGGTCTGGAACTTGTCGTTTGCACCTTCGGCAAGATAGGGCGCCGCGTCGGCGATGGCGCCAAGCACCGGCTCAAGCCATTCGTGGTCCGACTTGGCGAAGTCGTGGAGTACATAACCAACGACCCGTTCGCGGTTGCCGGGATGGCCGATGCCGATCCGCACGCGCACATAGTCGTTGCCGATATGGGCGGTGAGCGACTTGAGCCCGTTGTGGCCGGCGACGCCACCGCCCGTCTTCACCCGCACCTTTCCTGGTACGAGATCGAGCTCGTCGTGGAACACCACGACATCGTCGAGGTCGAGCTTGTAGAAGCGCATGGCCTCGCCGACCGAGCGGCCGGACTCGTTCATGAAGGTCTGCGGTTTCAGCAGCAGCACCTGCTCGCCGCCGAGCCGGCCTTCGCTGACGAGGCCCGAAAAGCGCTTACGCCAGGCGGGAAAGTTGTGGGTGGCGGCGATGGCGTCGACGGCCATGAAACCGACATTGTGACGGTTGAACGCGTGTTCCGCCCCCGGATTGCCGAGGCCGACAAAGAGCTTCATCGCGTCATCCCGATTGGGAAGCCAACACAGGGGCCCGACAATGGACCCGAAGAAGACTCGAGACTACTTCTTCTCGTCCTTCTTCGCCTTCTCCTTGTCTTTGTCCTTGTCCTCGCCGGCGCCCTCGCCCGAAGCAGCAGCGGCCTCGGCCTCCTCGCCAGGCTCGGCGACACCCTCGGCCTCGACCGTGGTCGTCGTCTCTTCGGCCGTGCGGCCGACGATGGTCGCGACGGTGAAGTCGCGGTCGGTGATGGAGGGCTTCACGCCTTCCGGCAAGGCGATGGCCGAGATGTGGACAGAGTCGTGGATATCAAGACCGGTCAGATCGACGTCGAAGTGATCGGAATCGGTCCGCCGGGCAGCGTACGGGAATCTCGTGGCGCACGATGTTGAGCACGCCGCCCCGCTTCAGGCCTGGTGAGGCGGCTTCGTTGAGGAAGTGCACCGGCACGTTCACGGTCACGAGGGCGTCCTTGCCGAGGCGCAGAAAATCCACATGGATGGGGAAGTCGCGCACGGGGTCGAGCTGGACGCCGCGCGGGATCACGCGGGTTTTCTTGCCGTCGACATCGAGGGTGAAGATGGTGCTCTGAAAGTGGCCGGTCTGGAGCTGCTTGCTGATCGCCCTGGATTCCAGCGCAATGCTCTCTGGATCCTGCTTGTCACCATAGACGATGCCGGGAACGCGCCCATCGCGGCGAACCTGGCGCGCGCCGCCCTTGCCGGTGCTCTGCCTCGGCCACGCCTTGAGTTCGATCGCCTCAGCCATGAAATCCTCCAAGCCTCTGAAATAATGAGGGGGCCGGATCGCGGCCCCGCAACGTCAGGCGCGGCGCTGGTCGAGCCCGCCGCGACGGAATTCGTGAGGCTTATAGCCCAAGGAGAAGCGGGAAGACAATCGCCTATGGGCCCTGCGGTTGCGGCCTTATTGCGCGGCGGCAACCGCCTCGGGGCTCAGCCGCGGTGAGCCTTTTTCCGCCTTTTCTGCCGCTTTGACGAGCTCCATGACCCGCGCGTTCAGAGGCGCGGCGGCCCCATGCTTCGCGGCCAGCCTGACGATTTCGCCCTGGATATAGTCGATCTCGGTCGGGCGGCGCGCCTCCAGATCCTCCCACATGGAGGAGCGGGCGTTGCGGTCGATGGAAAGCATGCGCCGCGCGGCGAGCTTGAACAGGGGGTCGCGTAGGTGGAGGGCAAAGGCCATGAGGCGCGGCGGGATGCCCTCGACCGGGGCGGGGCGGATGCCGGCGGCGTGCAACACGGCGAGGCCCTCAAGCAACTGTCGGCGGATCAAGAGGCGCCAGCGCCGGTCGGCGAGCTGCTCGATCAATGGCAGGCCGGATAGGGCGTTGAGCGCGTTGTTGAGATTGACGAGGAGCTTGCCCCACAAGGCGGCATCGATGTTGCCGTGCTCGGCGAACCTGGCGCCGGGAACATCGAGCAGGTCACGTAACCCCGCAACGCCAGGCTCGATCTGCATGGTGCCGCTAGTCGCACGGTGGAATCGCGCTGGCTCTCCATCCTTACGGTTTTGCACGACGTTGAAGGGGACCATGGCATCGACGATGCGCCACTCGGGTCCGAGATGTTTGCGTAAGATGTCCGCATTTTCGACGCCGTTTTGAAGGCTCACGACAACGGCGTCTTTGGGCGCATGCTTGGCGATCAGCTCGGCCATCGCCGCCGTGTCGCGCGACTTGACCGTAACAAGCACGACGTCAGCCGACCGCAATGCCTCGGCGGGGTCGGTAGTGAACCTAAGGGAGGCCGGCGACATGGTCCGGTCGTGACCGTCAAGATCGGAGATGCGCAGGCCCGAGCGTGCAATCGCTTCTGCGAGCGACGGGCGCATCAAGAGCGTCACGTCGCGCCCAGCCGCGGCGAGCCAGCCGCCGACATAGCCGCCGACGCTGCCCGCCCCGGCGACCACAATCGATGCGTGAGGGGTCAGATCCATGCCAGTCGCTTAATCATGATGGGGTTTACTTGGCAACAGAGGCTTGGTTTCGGCCGCGCCGGAGACGATAGTAGCGCCTTCGCGCCGACCCTGCGTCAAGTTTAGGCGGGGGCGGCGTTTTGCGATCCGCTCGGATCAGGGTAAGAGCGTAGGTATGAACCAACGTTTCAGTAGCCGGGTTGCCGGCGCCGCCCCCGAGCCGATCGCTCCCGCCGACGCTCCCGACATAGCAATCGGCCCCCTGACCAAGCTAATGGCTGGCCATGCGGGCCATCTTCGGTCCGCCGCCAAGCGAAGATTGCCTCGCGCCATCTTCGACTTCGTCGAGGGTGGGTCGAATGACGAAATGACACTGCGGGCCAATCGCACGGACTTCGAGGCGGTGCGGCTCAACCAGCGGGTGTTCGATCATCCCGCCTCCCGGAATATGCACACGACGATCTTTGGCCAACACGCCACCATACCGGCGGCTCTGGCACCGATCGGTCTTTCCGGGGTGATCTATCCGCGCGGAGAGATTCATGCGGCACGCGCTGCGCACGCATTCGGTGTGCCTTACTGTCTGAGCACCTTGGCTAGCACGTCCATCGAGCAGGTAGCGGCAGCCGTGCGAGCGCCGTTCCTGTTCCAGCTGTACTTGATGAAGGATCGTGCCGTGAATGCCGCGCTGCTGCAACGGGCCGACCAGGCGCGATGCCCCGCCGTCGTGGTGACGCTCGATACGGCGGTGCAGGGGCGTCGCAATCGCGATCTCGACAACGGGCTGGTGGTGCCGCTCAAAGTGCGGCTGCGGCATGTCATCGGCATCGCATCGCGGCCGCGCTGGCTTGCTGGATGGCTGTTGAACAAACCGACTCTGGCCAATCTCGCACCGTATGCGGGGGAAAAGACCGATCTTGCCAGTGTGTCGGCTTGGACCGAGCGTCACTTCAAGGGCGCGGTGACGCCGGCCGACCTCGATTGGGTGCGACACACATGGCCGCGCAAGCTCGTGGTCAAGGGCATTCTCAATGCCGAGGACGCCAAGCGCGCGGTCGAGGTCGGTGCCGACGCGATCGTCGTCTCCAACCACGGCGGCCGTCAGCTCGACGGCACGAGCAGTACCGTACGTGCCTTCCCTGCGATCCGCGACGCGGTCGGCGACAAGGTCGAGCTGATCCTCGATAGCGGCGTGCGCACCGGCTTCGATATTCTCAAAGCGATGGGGCTTGGTGCGAGCGGGTGCCTTGTCGGCCGTGCGTTCGTCTATGGGATGGCGTCACACGGTGAAGCTGGTGTCACCACCGCGCTCAAGCTGTTGGCGCAAGAACTCGACGAGGCGATGACGCTGACCGGTACGGCTGACGTCAACGCCTTGCCGAAGGGACTCGTGCTGACCCCTTAGGTTCGCCAGGGGTGCTCTGGCAGTTCGCTCACGCCGAGCACCTTTACGCCCGCGGCAGCCACCTCGTGATCGTTCTCGACCGAACTGCCGCTGACGCCGATAGCGCCGACCAGAACTCCGTCCTCGTCGACGATGGGAAGGCCGCCTGGGAACGTGATCAATCCGTCGTTTGAATGCTCGATGCCATAAAGCGGCTTTGCCGGCTGCGACAGCTTGCCCAGATCGCCAGTGGCCATGCCGAAGAAGCAGGCGGTTCTGGCTTTCTTGATGGCGATATCGATAGAGCCGACCCAGGCGTCGTCCATGCGGATGAAGGCCTTCAAGTTGGCGCCGGAATCGACCACGGCGATGCACATCTGCGTTTTGAGCGCGATAGCCTTCTTGCGCGCGGCCTCGATGGCCTTCTCGGCGTGATCTAGATTTACGTGCATTGATGGTCTCCTCGTTTACGGGTCTGAACGGCTGACAGTTGTTTCTCGGCAATTCAATAGCAGGCCAATGAGACTTTCGACTTAGGTTGGAATCGTCAGAAACGGGGTAGGATAGGATCTTCAGAAAGCGAGAACGCCCGGGCCCACGCTGCTCGCGGTTCACGGGCAAAGGGAGAAAACGCCATGGCGGATAATGTCTACAAAGTCATTCACCTCATCGGCACGAGCTCGAAGTCTTGGGAGGAAGCCGCCAAGATCGCCGTCGAACGCGCCGCGCAGAGCGTGCGCGATTTGCGGGTTGCGGAAGTCGTGGAGCAGGATCTGACCATCAAGGACGGCAAGGTGGAAGCGTACAGATCGAAGGTCAGGATTTCCTTCAAATACGAAGGCCATCATTGACGAGTCCCATGTGGGTGCTGCGTCAGTAGAACAGGCTCGACACTGATTTTTCCTCGGCGGTGCGGGCGATCGCCTCGCCGAGCAATGGCGCAATGGGCAGCACCCTGATGTTGTGCGCCTTGGTCACCGAGTCGCTCGGCAAGATCGAGTCGGTGATGACGAGTTCCTTGAGCCGCGAAGCCATGATGCGTGCGACCGCGCCGCCGGACAGCACGCCGTGGGTGATATAGCCGGTGACCAGCTCGGCGCCTTGATCAAGCAGCGCTTCCGCCGCGTTCACCAGGGTGCCGCCGGAATCGACGATGTCGTCGACCAGAATGCAGCTGTGGCCGGACACGTCGCCGATCACATTCATGACTTCGGAATCGCCGGGACGCTCGCGCCGCTTGTCGACGATGGCGAGTGGTGCGTCGATGCGTTTGGCGAGGCCGCGAGCGCGGACCACGCCGCCGACGTCTGGCGACACGACCATCAGATTGTCCTTGGGAAAGACCTTTCGGAGGTCTTCGACCATCACCGGGGCAGCAAATAGATTGTCGGTGGGAATGTCGAAGAAGCCCTGGATCTGGCCGGCATGGAGATCGAGGGTCAGCACGCGGTCAGCGCCGGCGCGCACGATCATATTGGCCACGAGCTTGGCAGAGATCGGCGTGCGCGGACCGGGTTTGCGGTCCTGGCGAGCGTAGCCGAAATAGGGGAGAACCGCGGTGATGCGCCGCGCCGACGCCCGCTTCAGCGCGTCGATCAGAATCAGTAGCTCCATCAAGTGGTCGTTGGCGGGGGCGGACGTCGACTGGAGGATGAATACGTCCTCGCCACGGACGTTTTCCTCGACCTCGACGAAGATCTCCATGTCCGCGAAGCGGCGCACGATGCACTTGGTGAGCGGGATGTCCAGGTAAGCGCTGATCGCCTCGGCGAGAGGGCGGTTGCTGTTGCCTGCAACCAGTTTCATGCGACTGTTCCTTGAGCCCAGCCCACGCGAGGCAGGCCGCTTGGCCCCCGCGCCACGCCGCGCTTTTAACAAGCCCTTGGCACTGCTGTAAACTCAGCAAGAGCCGACTTGTGGATGAGGTTAGCTCGATTTCGGCAGAAGCTTGATGATGCCGTCAGCCGCGGCGCCGGCGGCCGCATCGGCAATCGCGCCCCAAGGTCCGTTGAGTGAGCCCTTTGGAATGGTGTTTTGCTGCGACACCGTGCCCAGGCGCTTGCCACTCGGATCGAGCACCTGCCAGTCGATGCGGATGTTCTCCTTGCCGCCGCTGGCGGCGGTCAATTTGACGATGCCTTTGACCGTGTAGACGTTGCTGGTGGTGCCATTGGCGAGCTTGATGCCGTCGGCGTAGAGCTTCTTCTTGAGGGCCGTGGTGAGCGACCGCCTGCCGTCGCCAGGTGCGCCGTCAACCGGCGCGACGAGAACGCCTTGAGGCTTGGGCGCCGCCGGTCGGGCGGCAGCGGTGGTCGCAGGGGTTGCGCTGGGCGCTGCTGCGGCCACAGGCGTGGATGAGCTGCTTCTGCCGCCAGGCAATTCTGCAGCAAGTTTCGAGGCCGTCTTGCCGGCGATGCTGCGAATGACCGTGGCATCGACCCCGCTCCAGGGATCGCTGCGCGAGCCCTTGGACACTATCTCCTCGCCGGAGACCCGGGTTACCCGGGTGCCCTTGGTGTCGGTCACGTCCCAGATGTAGGAGATCTTCGAGCCACTGCGCTCCGGGGCGGCAAGGAGATAGCCGCGCAAGGTGTAATCGCCGCCGGACGCGCCGGGCGTAAGGCTGAGGTTGCGTTCCTTGCCGGCGACAACTAGGGCCTGGGTCAGCTGGGTGGTGACGTTTTCCGGCGCGCCGATAATCGGGGCAATTGCAACCTTGGGCGAACTTCCGAACATGCCGGACGCCCCGCTCAGGAGGCCGCTCATGCTTGAGCCGCCGCCGCACCCCGACAGGCACGCAAGCGCCAATGCAGCGAGCGTGATCCCGGCAATACGTCTCAGACGGCCGCGTACGTGTCGTGAGTCCGCGTCCAACAAACAACTCCCTCTGTTGGCCGCACAGCACCGTTCGCGCAGAATCTGTCGCGACGGACTCCCAACCCCTCTACCGAACAACAACTTACCTGCCCGGCCCCGCTGGCGTCCAGTTCTAGGAACGCCCCCGGGCCAGACCCCATAAACTCATGGTGAATACCTACTCAGGCAAGCAGGATGGCGGAAATTTGACGGCCGTAATCTTCCTCGCCGTGGTGCTGGGAACGGCGGTAGCTGAACAGCCTGGTCTCGTCATAATAGGTGCACAGCCCTAGATCGACGATATCGTCGACCCCCGCCCGCGCCAAGCGCTCGGCCACGTAGCCGGGAAGGTCGAAATGGGGCTCGCCGGAGCCGTCATCGGTGGCGAAGAAAGCCTCACTCCCGGGCTCCTGGCCCAAAAATTCTGCCCTGTAGTCCTCGCCGACCTCGTAGGCGCCCTGGGAGATGGCGGGGCCGATTGCCGCATGAATGCGCTCCGCCTTGGCGCCGAGCCCGGTCATGGCCTCGACCGTCGCCTCGAGAATGCCGCCGAGGGCCCCACGCCAGCCGGCATGGGCTGCGCCCACCACGCGCGCTTCGGGATCGCAAAACAGGACCGGCGCGCAGTCGGCCGTGAGGATGCCGATGGCGAGCCCTGGGGTCGCGGTGACGATGGCGTCGGCCTCCGGGGCTTTGTCGCGGGTCCAAGGCTTCTTGGCGACGACCGCGGTGCCGCTGTGCTTTTGATACGCCGAGAGGACGTTCTGCGGCGCTGCGCCCAAAATAGCTCCGACGCGCGCGCGGTTTTCCGTCACGTTGGCCGGATCGTCGCGTGATCCCGGACCGCAATTGAGCGAGGCATAGAGGCCATCGGAAACGCCGCCGAGACGGGTGAAGAAGCCGTGGGCCACGCCATCGATGATGGCGAGGTTTGCCGCCCGCAGTAGCATTTTGTCTTCAGTCACCATGACATGCGCTCGCTAGCACCTAAATTTCTCCGAACGGCGGCGGCGGGGCAAGCCCGCGGCTCGTCAACGCGAGTGTCTTGAACAGCACACCCATCTGCATCGGATCGACGAGACGGTTCGCGCCGGAGACGATCTCTTCGCGCTGTTCGGGGGTTGCCCCGGCACAGAGGCGATCGCGGCGCGCCTCGAGCCCGAGCTTGAGCAGGAACTCGCCTTGCGGCATGGGGCCATAAGGATCGAGGTCGTGCGCTATGGCGCTGTCCTTCAGCGCGGCGAAATCGACATGGGCGGTGAGGTCGACCTCGCCGGGGTGATTGAGTGGATCGGCATAGCGATGACGCGACACGGCTTGCAGCGTGTCGCCGCAAGCCGTTGCGTCATGGCCGTAGTCGACGAAGAGTGCCGCGACGGGCGCATCGTGCGCGCGAGACGCGAGCGCCGCAATGAGCTGGGTGGCTGCGGGGCTCACCTCGAGAATCGATCCCTCGGGCACGGCGAGGGCGTATGCGACGTCGCGTAAATTCTCATTCGTGACGGCGTGCCCTTCGCAGAATGCGAAGCCACCCCGGCTGCCGATGGTGACCGAGCGCTCACGCCATTCGCCGTCGCGCCACACGAGCTGCCTGATGGGTAGGGCATCGACGAACTCGTTGGCCAGGACGATGAGCGGGCCTGGGGGGACGTCCTGAAATGCATTGCACCACACGAGCGGCACTTGCGCCCCGTGAAGAGCGGTCTGCTGTGTTTCGCGCAGCACCGGGCTCGTCTCGACGAGCGCGACAGTCACGGCATCGAGGAATGCCGGCACGCTTTGCCAGGCGCGCAGCGCATCGCTCATCAGCGTGCCGCGTCCCGGACCGAGCTCGGCGACGACGACAGGGCGGGGCTCGCCCATGGATTGCCATACGGTCACAACCCACAGCCCCAGAAGTTCGCCGAACATCTGGCTGACCTCTGGCGCCGTGATGAAATCGCCGTCCGCGCCGATCGGCTGACGTGAGGGGTAGTAGCCGGCACGTCCGTCGGCCAGGCACGCCTCCATGTACGCGGCAACGCTCATAGGTCCGTTACGTGCGATGCGCTCCTTCAGGCGTGCTGCAAGCAGCGTGCTTTTTGGACTGTGGGGGATGGTTGCGGCGCTCATCACGCAGCCAAGGCTGGTTTCCGCCTCGCGCGCCAGATCAGCCAGAGGCCGACAAGAACCATGGGGATGGAATAGACGAGGCCGGGCGTGAGGATGCCAATGTCCAAGGGATGGCCGGCATGCGGCTCGCGGGCAAGCTCCTCAACGACACTGCGGAAGATGCCGTAGAACACGAGGAACAAACCGAACACTGTGCCGGGCCTCGTCAGCGCCTGATAGCGGTGCGTCGCGATGCGCAAGATAATGAACAGCACGATGCCTTCAAGCGCCGCCTCATAGAGTTGGCTCGGGTGACGCGGCTGATCGCCGGCGCCCGGGAACACCATGGCCCAAGGTACGTCACTGACGCGCCCGACGACCTCCGAGTTGATGAAATTCGCAATCCGCCCAAAGAACAGTCCAAACGGGGTCGCCGCCGAGGCGACATCGCCGAGGGACAGCGGATTGATGTTCTTGACCCACGAGAACACCGCGACAGCGATGACGACGCCAAGCAGTCCGCCATGGAAGGACATGCCGCCATTCCATATGGCGGGGATCTCCGTTGGGTTCTGCCAAAAGAAGCTGGGTTCGTAGAACAACACGAAGCCGAGGCGGCCGCCCAGCACGATGCCCAGCGTGATCCACAACAGGAAATCGTCGGCCTGACTGACGGTGAAGGCAGGTTTCCCGCCCCACAATGCGGGCCGCGATACGAGGTAGCGGCCATAGAGCCAGCCGAGCAGAATGCCGGCCATGTAGGCGAGCCCGTACCAGCGGATCGCTACGGGGCCGATCTCGATCGCGACTGGATCGATGATGGGGTAGGGAATGACGAAGAGTTGCATGGGCCCTAGATCGAGAACGGGGCGACCCTTCACCCCTCATGAAGGACTGTCAAGGCTTTCAAAGCCATAGGCCGTGGGCCGCTTGCCTCAGGCATCGCGCCATCCCATAGTCGGGCCATGTGACAGCATGGCGTCATGCCCCCTGCCAAGGAATCCCTCGAAATGACGCAGACCACTGGACGGTTCTTCGACGAACTCGGCAAGCTCTTGACCGACGCGGCGGGTGCTGCCGACGGCGTCCGCAAAGAGGTCGAGAGCGTGGTGCGGGCCCAAGCCGAGCGCGTCCTGCGCGATCTCGACGTTGTGCAGCGTGAAGAGTTCGAGGCGGTGAAGGCCATGGCGCAGAAAGCGCGAGAAGAGAACGAGCGCCTCAAGGAGCGCATCGCCGCGCTTGAGTCCAAAGGCAAGGGCAAGAAGGCCGACTAACGGACGGGCAAGAGTCGAGTCCGGAGTCAAAGTAATCCACAGATTTCGAACGCCATCCACAGCATTTCGCTGTTTGTGACTCTGGCCGCGTTGGTGCTCGCAGACTCGCCGATATATAACTGATTCATCTACTGATTCGCGGCGTCGTGTTGCGTGCGCGGAACTCTGCTGAGGCCCTCAGAGGACACGCATGGCTTCGATACAAGCTTCTTACGACCACTTCTCGAACCCGGTGGACATGGTCGAGCACCTTGCCACCATCCACGACTGGACCTTCGAGCGGAGCACGCCCGATGAGCTGACCTTGTCGGTGGCCGGCTCCTGGTGCGACTACCATATCTCGCTGAATTGGCGTGAAGACCTGGAGGCGCTGCATCTCGCCTGCGCTTTCGACTTCAAGGCCAACCAAACCCGGCTGACCGAGGTCTACCGGCTGATGGCGCAGATCAACGAGCAGCTATGGCTCGGCCATTTCGATCTGTGGCGTGACGACGGGATGCTGCTCTATCGCAACGGCTTGCTGCTTGCGGGTGCCGTGACTCATGTCGGTCAGTGCGAAGGTCTGTTAAAAGCGGCGCTTGAGGCCTGTGAACGCTATTATCAGTCGTTCCAGTTTGTGTTGTGGGCAGGCAAGTCAGCCGAAGACGCGCTTGCCGCCACGATGCTCGAGACGCAAGGAAGCGCATGACACTCCGCCTCGCCGGCCCGTTGCTGCTTGTTGGCGCGGGCAAGATGGGCGGGGCGCTGCTCGAGGGATGGCTCAAGCAGGGCCTCGACCCGGCCACGATCTTCGTTCAGGACCCCGCGCCTCACGACGCCTTGACGGCGCTTGCCAAGAAGCATGGCATCGCGGCAAGCGACGCGCCGGAACTTCCTGAGCCGCCTGCCGTCATCCTCGTCGCGGTAAAGCCGGATATCGTTGAGACTCTATTGCCGGAACTCGAGCCCATGATCGGCGAGAGAACGGTCATCTTGTCCATTGCCGCCGGGCGTAGGCTCGAGAGCTTGGCGCGCCAACTGCCCACCGGAACCGCATTAGTGCGGGCCATGCCCAATACGCCGTCGGCGATCGGCCGGGGCATGATCGTTGCCATTGCCAATGCCGATGTCACGGCGGAACAGAAGCGCGAATGCGACGCGCTGCTCTCGGCGGTCGGCGAGGTGATCTGGATCGAGGACGAGTCGATGCTCGACGCCGTCACGGGCGTCTCGGGCAGCGGACCAGCCTATGTGTTTTTGTTTGCCGAGTGCCTCGAGGAGGCCGGCGTCGCCGCCGGACTGCCTCACGATCTTGCCAAGCAACTCGCGCGGGCGACGGTCGCCGGCGCCGGCGAACTGTTGCGCCAGTCGGATCTCGAGCCCGCGGAGCTCCGCAAGAACGTCACCTCGCCCAAAGGCACTACGGCAGCCGCTCTGGACGTGCTGATGGGCAAGAATGGGATGCAGGAACTTCTGATCCGCGCCGTGGCCGCGGCCGCTAAACGCTCCCGCGAGATGTCATCCTAGGCTTAACAAAGGGCGCCCAAAGCCCCCTCCGGCCGTCTTTAGATAGCCACCAAAAGTGCCTATCTTCAGGGGTAAAGGAGCAGTGCCATGTTCGATGAATTCTCCAAACGTAGCAAAGCGGTACGGGCAGCGATGGAGCTGGCTCAGCAGCGTGACTGGGGTGACATCACGCTCGCCGACATTGCCAAGCTAGCGGGACTCGACCTTGCCGATCTCCGGCGCGAGTTCGCTTGCAAGAGCGACATCATCCGCGCCTTTCAGACCGACGTGGACGCGGAGGTGCTGGCCAAGGTCAAGCAAGCCGGGCCCGAGCAAAGCGTGCGTGACCGGGTGTTCGATACCGTCATGACCCGGTTCGAGGTGATGGGCCCGTACAAGCCGGCGCTTAGACACATCGCGTGCTACCTGCGCTGCCGCCCGGGCGAGGCATCGTTGCTCGCCTGCTCGACGCTCGCCTCACAGTATTGGATGCTGGCCGGCGCCGGTGCGAAGCTCGATGGCCCGGGCGCGGCGGTACGCGTTGCCGGGCTGACGGCGATCTACGGCAAGGTGTTCCAAGTTTGGCTCGACGATCCGTCGCCCTCGCTCGACCGCACCATGGCGGCGCTCGACCGGGCCTTGAGCAATGGCGAGCGCACGCTTGCCAATGTGGAGAAGGCCTGCGGCTTGCTGTGCGGACTCGTGCCACGCGGCTGGACGCGCAAGGGCAGTGCGGATGCGCCGGCGCAACCGAGACCGCCCGAGGCAGGACCGGCGCCGACTGCGAGCACATAATCCAGGCTTGAACTATTCGGGAAGCGGATCCTCGTCATCGGGACCCGACAGGTCCTCGGGACCTTCGCCGGGAAGCTCCTCGTCGATCGGATCGATCTCCGACGGATTGTCCGGGTCGTCGAGCGACTCGAGCGGAACAGCATCCTCGTCGCCGATCTCCAGAGGCAAACCCTCGCCGCCCTCGGCATCCTCGGCATTTTGCTCTGCGTCCAGCTTGCCCTTCCGGCCGAACTCCACCTTGCCGTCGGTATCCTCAAGTTCGAACTCGGAACCGGGTTGTTCTTCGTCCTGAATCTCGTCCTGGACGGACTCGGCCATGGCCGGAGCCCCGAAGGACGCGGCCAACAAGGCCGCCAATCCGACAGCAACTTTTCTCATGGAAGCACCTCCCAAAAAATCAGACCGGTACTTTTAGCACGGCTTTCAATCCGCCGAGACGGGATTGATCGAGGGAAATATCGCCGCCATGGATGCGGGCGATATCGCGGGCGATGGCCAGCCCAAGCCCGGTCGAGCCGGAATCCTGATTGCGCGCATGATCGACCCGGTAGAATGGACGGAACACATGCTCGCGCTCGGCCTCGGGAATGCCTGGACCGTCGTCGTCAACCTCGATGGTCAGCGATCCGTTGTGCTTGGCGGCGCTGACATTCACACGATCGGCGAAGCGAGCGGCATTGTTGACAAGGTTGAAGATGGCGCGCTTGAAGGCGTGTCGCCGCACTGGAACGACCAGCGGCTCGCCCTCGACCTCGACGGCGATGTCCTTGTCCTTGGCGGCATGGGCCTGAGCTTTCACCTCGCTCAGAATCTCGCCGATGTCGACGCGATCGATCGCCTCGCCGGAGTCGCCCTTGGCGAAGGCCATGTAGTCCTCCAGCATCGCCTGCATCTCGTCGACGTCGGCGCGCATGGCTTCGAGCTCCGGCGTCTCCTCGAACATGGCGAGCTGTAGCTTGAAGCGGGTCAAGATGGTGCGGAGGTCGTGGCTCACACCCGCAAGCATTACCGTGCGTTGCTCGACATGGCGCTCGATGCGGTCGCGCATCTCGATGAAAGCATGTGCGGCTTGGCGGACCTCGCGCGCGCCGCGGGGCCGGAAATCCACCGGTGGCGGGCGGCCTTTGCCAAAACTGTCGGCGGCGTCGGCCAAGCGCAAGATCGGCTTGATCTGGTTGCGCAGGAAGAGAATGGCCACGGTCAGCAGCACGAGCGAGGTGCCAAGCATCCACAGCAGGAAGATGTGCGAGTTGGAGGCGTAGGTCTGGCTGCGGCGGGCGAGCACGTGCATGACCGCGTCGTCGAGCTTGATGCGAATGTCGACGAAATTCGAGCGGCCGACGGTGTCGATCCAGAACGGACGGCCGATGCGACGGTTCAACTCGTCCGACAGCGTCGAGTCGAGGAGGTCGAAGAACGGTTTGGACCGCGCCTGCGGTAGTTCCTCTCCCTTCGCGAAGCTGACCCTGAAACCGAGATCATCCTCGGCGAGCTTCACTAACTTCTCCGCATTCTGCCCTTGCGGAAACTCATTATACATGTCGATCAGCATGGCGATGTTCTGCACCGTGCCGGTCGACAAGCGATGCGTTACGGTCTGCCAATGCCGCTCGAGAAACACGAAGGTCACGACCGACTGCAGCAACACCATCGGCGCGATGATGATGATCAGGGCGCGGGCATAGAGACCTTTCGGCATCTTGTCGCCGAACAGGGCAAACAAGCGCCGCAGCGGTCTGCGCCGTTCGGCGGGGAGGGGTGCGGCGGTATCGGTGACTGCGCTCATCACTCTGAATACAAGACGTAGCCCTTGCCGCGCACGGTCTGGAGATAGACCGGGTTGGTCGGGTCGTTTTCGATTTTGCGGCGAAGACGATTGATCTGTACGTCGACGGCGCGCTCCCCGCCGGAATCGGCGTCCTTGGCGAGCTCGTGGCGGGAGACGGGCGTGCCGGGCCGCTGGGCGAAATAGCGCAGCAGCTCGCGCTCCCGCTCGGTGAGGCGGATAGTCTCGCCGTCGCGCTGAAGTTCGCCACGCGAGACGTGAAATACGAAATTGCCCATGCGCACCTCGCCCGAGGCGGGCGTCGCGCTGCCGCGGCGGAGGATGTTGCCGACGCGCAAGAGAAGCTCGCGTGGGTCGAAGGGCTTGGCGAGATAATCGTCGACGCCGGTCTCGAGACCTTCGATGCGCTGCTCGGGCTCGGCGCGGGCCGTCAGCATGAGGATCGGCACTTGGCTGTCTTCGCGCAGCGCGCGGGCGAACTCGATGCCGGTTTCCCGCGGCATCATGACGTCGAGAACAAGAAGGTCGAAGGAGAGGCTGCGCATGCACGCGCGCGCGGACGCTGCATCGACGGCCGTGGTGATGCGGTAACCGTGGTCATGAAGGTAGCGCGCCAAGAGATCGCGGATGCGGCTGTCGTCGTCCACCACGAGGATGTGGGGCGCGTTGTCATCGGGGCCGGTGCCGCGATGGGCTTTGATCTGCGTTGGCATGGTCAAGACCCTCTCCCCTTGCCGCCGTCGTTCGGCTCGGCCGGCGACGATGACATTATGGAGGAGACTTTGGGCCGATCTTCGGCATTGATCATGGCTTCGAGAAATTGTCGAAGCGCCGCTTCGGCGCCGGGGCCTGCCGCCTCGATGGCGCCCTGGAGGCGCACGAGCTGCGGTGCGGCGAGGCGATGGGCGAGGGCCCGCCCGCGCTCGGTGGGGAACAGAAGCCGTTCGCGGCGGTCCGAAGAGCCCGCCTGCTGCACGATATAGCCCTGATCGATCAACTGCTTGAGGACACGCGACAGGCTCTGCTTGGTGATGTTGAGGATGTCGAGCAGGTCGGCGACCCGAAGCCCTGAGTGCCGGTTCACGAAGTGAAGCACCCGATGATGGGCGCGGCCGAAGCCGAAATCCTTGAGAATCGCGTCGGGGTCGCGGGTGAAGTCGCGATAGGCGAAGAACAGCAGCTCGGCGAATTCGTGCAACTTGGCCTCGGGCAACGGGGCGCCTTTGCCGGCGGATTTGCCGTCGCCGGTGTTGGATTCCGCGGACTTCCGGCCGCGGGCCACAGGAGCATTTAGGTCAGTCATGTTGACATATTTCTCGATGTGGTTTATGTCAGCCATGTTGACTTAATTCGTTCTTGATACGCCTCGCCGCCCGCTCGCGCAATTGCCGTGGCGGGTGGTAAGAGGGGCGCAAGTGCTTATGTGTTTGGGATCCGGCCGCGGCAAGAACGGCTGGCTTGCCCGCGGAGGAGACCTCATGTCGGCCTACGATCAGCGCGACGGGTTTATCTGGTTCAATGGTGAGCTGATCCCCTGGTCCGACGCCCGGGTGCATCTCCTGACCCACGCGCTCCACTACGGCAGCGCCGTGTTCGAGGGCATGCGCGCCTATGACGGCGAGATCTTCAAGCTGACCGAGCACAATCAGCGCCTGTTGAAGTCCGCCGGGATTCTCGACTTCCAAGTTCCGTATTCCGTCGCCGAGCTCGACAAGGCGGCGCGCGAGGTGTTGCGCGCCAACAAGCTGTCGGACGCCTATGTCCGTCCGATCGCCTGGCGCGGCAGCGAGCAGATGGGCGTGTCGGCGCAGAAGACCAAGATCAACGTCGCCATCGCCGCGTGGAATTGGGGCGCCTATTTCGATCCGGCCGCGCGCGAGACGGGGCTCAAGCTCACCTTCGGCAAATACCGCCGGCCGGATCCTGCGACCGCGCCGGTCCACAGCAAGGCAGCCGGGCTCTACATGATCTGCACCATCGAGAAGCATCGCGCCGAGCGCGAAGGCTTCGCCGACGCGGTGATGCTCGACTGGCGCGGGCAGATCGCCGAAGCGACCGGCGCCAATATCTTCTTCGTGCAAAACGGCGTGATCTATACGCCCACGCCCGACTGCTTCCTCGACGGCATCACGCGGCGCACGGTGATCGGGCTCGCCAAGCAGCGCGGCATCGAGGTGGTCGAGAAGGCGATCATGCCGGAGGAGCTGTCAGGCTTCACCGAGTGCTTCATTACCGGCACCGCCGCCGAAGTGATGCCGGTCGCCTCGATCGGCGAGTACACGTTCAAGGTCGGCGACATCACCCGCAACTTGATGGACGACTACGCGGGCTTGGTGCATCCCGCCCGCGCCAAGGTTGCCGCCGCGGGGTAGGGGTTCACGTCGGCTTGAAAAAGCCGCTGTCTAAATTTCGAAGACACATGCCGGCTTCGCCAGCCTGCGGATATTCGCCGGAGCTTGCGACTGCTTGTCGGTCTCGATGAATTCCTTCACCGCTTCGTATGCGGCGGGGAAGGGATGAAGAGGCCCACGGGCAGTCGGTCGCTGTGCAGATTACGCACCCATTCCTTCAGGCGGGTCATGTCGCCCTTGAGGTGTAAGCCTCCTGATGGTCACCACCATGCTTATGGTAGATCAGCAGATTGCCAAGACCCGGTATTCCGTAGATGTAGAAGTCCAGGTCCTTATGCGCGATCGCCGGCAAGGTGGTCTTCATTCTCTGTGCCGTACAAGCCTTCGGCCCAGAGAGCCGCCGTGTCATTACCCCCCGTGTGGAACCACTCCTGTCCAGGTGGGCCAAAGAAATAGGGCTTCAGGACTTCTGGATCTGGCCAACCCCGGCGTTCCAGTCGCTCGAAGGATGTTTTCTTGCGCATTGTCATCCTCATTCGATCCATTCCGCCGTTATGCATCTTTCGTACACGCCCGACAGGATCGACAACGTCACAACGGGATTGCCCAATTCCAATCCAATAAGCGGGAAGGGATCTTTCAGCACAGCTGGGGCACATTTCGCGATCAACTGTGACATCGATGGTCTTGCCCGCGAGGGTTCCGCCGTTTGCGCGCCGCTCTCAGGAGGCATGTCGTCTCGGCGTGATAGACGGCATTGTTTGGAATAACGTCCGATGTTGTCGGTATTCATGCGACGTGGAAGTCTTGGATCAGGGTGTCCTCAGTTGCTCTGCCCCGGCGTTGTCCCTGCTATTATAGGTCAAGGCTTGAGAGTTGACACCAAAGTGGGAGTGTCGTCGACCTGGCACGTGGCGACACTATTCTGCTCCTCAGACCAAACTGCTCGCCGAGAAGATCCAGGCCATGCTGGCGCCGAAACGCATCGATTAAACTAGTGGGCTCCTGATTTGCGAGTTCGCGCAGACGGGCTTCTGCCTCCTGTCGCTCGGCCTGAGCTCGTGCAATCTCACCTTCGATCGAATTCGGCCTCGTCAGGCTTGCTTGCGGTCTCGACGTCGGTTCGATCTCGGTGACGCGGCGGATCGCTGCACGAGCTTGAGCCTCCGCGATATCTCGACGAGCCGCTGCGCCGGTGTCGCTTCGAAATCGCTGCCCTGCCGCGACGGCCGCCTCGCGCTTGCGCGACGCGCACGTCATCGGCTCGCTGCCACCGCTACGGCCGCCATCGGTCCACTGGCCCCCGTCGGGATTGCCGGCGGGGACGCGAGGCTGGTTAGGATCGAAGTTGGCTTTGGATGGCGCGGTCAAGCGCGTGGAGCTTGGCCTCGACGACCTGGCCCCATAGAAGCGCGCTGATGCGGCGCAGCTGTAAGCTCGCCTGCCAACTCGACGCCGATGTCCGCACCTTGATCCACTCCACATCCAGTCAAAACCAGACTAGGAATATATTCCGGTTCGAGCAGGCGAGGATAAGTCGGGGTGGTGCGCTGTGCAGGAGGCCCGCGTTAGGTGGGGGCAGGGCGTCGTCGAACCGTGCTAACGTCGCGGTTCATGGGGAAGGCAAGCCAGCAATTCGCGCAGCGTGAGAGCGGCAGGCGGCGCCAGGCGGCGCCGCGCTTCGATCCGGCGTTCCGGGCGCGGCTCCTCGATCTGCCAGTGATGGCGCCGCGACGTACGGCGGTTCAAGCGCGATCCCTTGCCGGAGGGTACAGGTGGATCGGCTGCTGGCGACCGCGTGCCTGTCGCCTTCGGTCGGGCCTGTCGGAGCCGTGGCGCTTCGTGCTCGTCGACGATGCCAAACGCCGCGCCGCGATCCGCGCTTGTTTCGAGACGTGCAACGCAGACGCGCTCGCCATGCAGGCGCGGACAAGGCCGCGCTCTACGCGCGGCTCAGCTCGCCGGTCTCGACGAGGCGCCGGTGCAGATCGCCGTGTTCTCGGACCGGGGACGGCGCAAGGCGCGAAGCTCGGACGCCTCACCATGCCGGAGACGCTGGACTACTCGGTGGTCACGGCCGTCCATACCTTATGGCTCGCGGCCCGCGCCGAGGGGATCGGGCTCGGCTGGGTATCGATCCTCGATCCCGCGCGCATGACGGCCATCCTCGAGGTGCCTGCGGACTGGCGGTTCATCGGCCACCTGTGCCTCGGCTACCCGCAGGCCGAGGACGACACGCCCGCCTTGGAGCGGGCCGGCTGGGAGCATCGGCATCCCCCCGAGGGCGTGGTCATCCACCGCTGAGGCGCCGCCCGGCGCTTGCGCCGGGGCGGGCTTAAGGGCACTTCAATCACGCGATGGGGGCATCGCAAAACAAGGGGGCGGCATGCGGCACGCACGCATCATCCTGGCTGTGGCGGGGCTTCTGCCCTGTGTCTTGCTGCGCTCGCGGCCATCGACGAGCCGGCCCGCGCCGTGTCCTGGACCGGCCTCGACGGCGGTGTCGCGAGCCCTGCGCCGATCGCAACGCCGGTCGCGGTGTGGAAGGACTGCCAGGAAATCGCCTCTGCACCGGCTGCAAGCCGGTCTACAAGTGCCGCTCCTGCACCTACAAGCGAACGTGCGCCGGCGGCCTGTGCAGCTGGGGAGATGTCTGCGTGTGGGGACCCTATGTCAGGGTGCTGCCGCGCGGGGCGCGCATCATCCAGATCGCTAGCCGGCGCGCGGGGCAAACGTTCTCGCCTGTCCTTGCTTCGCCCTAACCTCTACGGGCAGTACCAGATCGGACCGACGCGGATGCAGCCCCACGTTTGCCAGTAGTAGGGACGATAATTATAGCGGCGACCCCAGTACCGGCCTCCATACCAATAGTGGCCCCGGTAGTGCCGGTGATGTCCGGAGTAATGCCCATAGTGCCGGTAGTGGCTGTAGTGGTGGTGACCGTGCCCGTGGCCATGACCGTGACCGCGGTGATGCCCGTGGCCGTGACCGTGATGCCCGTGGCCGTGACCGCGGTGGTGCCCGCGGCTCTTGACCTGAATGAGATCGGAAGTTGCGCCTTGCTTGAGGAGCGCCGGCGATAAAGACGCGGCCGACCCGGCCGTGGCCAAGACCACGGAGAAGCCTATTGCCAGCATCGCATGCTTAATCATCTGGAACTCGTTATCGCGCTTCCAGGGAGCACGGGCCAAAGTTTACGTGCTGGAGATTAAACGACTCTAACCGCCAACCGTTCCGAGAATGGGTGGAGTTCGGCCGAAAACCGTTCGTTCAGACGCGGAACGGCAGAAGGATCCAGCCGACGATGTCGGCGATGACTTCGAATGCGCCGGCAAGATCCACGGTGAACTGGATCGCTAGCCAGCCAAGCAACACGGCCAAAGCCGCAACGGCCAAGACCGACACGATGCCGACGGCGACTTGCGCGTTCCGTTGCGAGGGAGGGCTGAGCACTAAGAACCTGCGATCTAAGGACACCGTTAGAACGAAGACGGCGGCGGAAAGTTCATTGCATTTGTGACGAATGCGTGACGGCGCTATTCGGCGGCGTCGTTGCGTCTGCGCCAGCGGGCGGCGGCAGCATCGTCAGCGCCTTTTGCTTCGACCCACTTGCTGCCTGAAGGTCCGGCCTCGCGTTTCCAAAACGGCGCAATGGTCTTGAGGCTATCCATCAGGAAGCGCGCGGCTTCGAACGCGGCATCGCGATCTTCCGAGGCGGTGATCACCAGCACGATGTTGTCGCCGGGCTTGAGCGTGCCGACGCGATGCACGATGAGCGAGGCTTGCAGCGGCCAACGCGCTTGCGCCTCAGCCTCGATCTGCTCGAGCTCCTTCTCGGTCATGCCGGGATAGTGCTCGAGTGTCATCTCGCTCACTTCGCCCGCCTTGTCGCGAACCGTGCCGGTAAAGGTCACGATCGCGCCGATGTCGGTGCGGCCACGCGTCAGGCCTGCGACCTCCGCGCCGACATCGAAGTTCTCGTGTTGAACGCGGATCACCTCAGCCTCCGGTGACCGGCGGAAAGAAGGCGATCTCCCGTGCGGTGCCGATCTTCGCGTTGGGACGTACGTGCGCCTGGTCGATTGCCGCGCGGATCGTCTCGGCGCGCTCGAAGGCGTGGGCGAATTCAGGTCCGCGCGTCTTGAGCCAAGCGATCAGCTCGGCGACCGTGACGATGTCGCGCGGCACATCGACATCCTCGGCGGCGCGGCCGACCTTCTCCTTAACCCAAGCGAAGTAGAGGAGACGCATCACTCCTCCTCGGCCGTTACGTGACGGAACGTAGCGCGCAAGTAATCGTAGCCGGTATAGAGCGTCAGGATCGCGGCGATCCACAACAAGGTCAGGCCGAACAGCGTGGTGTAAGGCCAGATCTTATCGCCGGCAGAGCCCGCCAACAGAAAGCCGATGGCGACCATCTGCACCACCGTCTTCCACTTGGCCAGCGCCGTCACCGGCACACCGACATTCAGCGTGCCGAGAAACTCGCGCAAACCAGAGACGAGGATCTCACGGCACAGGATGATGACGCCGGCCCATAGCGACCAGCCGGCAATGGTGCCGTCGGCGGCAAGCATGAGCAGCGCGGCGGCAACAATCAGCTTGTCGGCGATGGGGTCGAGCATCTTGCCGATGGCGCTTTGCTGCTGCCAGGCGCGGGCGAGATAGCCGTCGAGGAAATCGCTGACGCCGGCGGCAATGAAGATCCACATGGCGAGCCAGCGGCCCCAGTCGGCCTGCACGAAGAAGCAGGCGACGAGGGCGGGAATGGCGAGGATGCGCCCGTAGGTGAGGATGTTCGGCAGACTGCCAAACCGGCCTCTCGGGACCCCGCGCGTTGCCATGCCTTGCTGCGCCATATCTGTCCGTCCACTTACCTTTGGCTACCCGCGCTCGTGAAAGTGATCATAGATCGCCTTCGCCATCTGCGCGCTGATGCCACCTACCGCCTCGAGATCGGCGACGCCGGCGCGGCTTACGGCTTTGGCCGAGCCAAAGTGCTGCAACAGCGCGCGTTTGCGGGCCGGTCCGATGCCAGGCACTTCGTCCAAGGGCGAGGCGGTGATGCCTTTCTTGCGTTTGGCGCGATGGGCGCCGATGGCAAAGCGGTGCGCCTCGTCCCGGAGCGTCTGGATGCAATAAAGCACAGGGTCGCGCGGTTCCAAAAGCAAAGGCTGTTTTCCCTTAAGATAGATGCGCTCGCGGCCGGCATTGCGGTCGGGGCCCTTGGCCACCGCGGCGATCCTGATGTCGGAGAGGCCCAGCTCGTCCAGCACCTCGTGCGCCGCCGACAACTGACCCGGGCCGCCGTCGATGAGGACCAGATCGGGCGCAGCCCATGCCGTACCGTCGCTTGGGTCCTTCTCCCGCTCCTTGACCAAGCGACTGAAGCGGCGGGTGAGCATCTCCCGCATCATGGCGTAGTCGTCGCCGGGTGCGAGATCCTCGCTCTTCATATTGAACTTGCGATACTGCGCTTTGATGAAACCTTCCGATCCTGCAACAATCATGGCGCCGACGGGGTTCGTGCCGGAAATGTGACTGTTGTCGTAGACCTCGATGCGCTCGGGCGTCTCGTCGAGATCGAGCAGCTCGGCGAGGCGCGTGAAGATGGCTATTTGCGAGGAATGCTCGGCAAGGCGGCGCGCCAGGGCTTCGCGAGCAT
This sequence comes from Hyphomicrobiales bacterium, assembly GCA_041397675.1. Taxonomy (GTDB): domain Bacteria; phylum Pseudomonadota; class Alphaproteobacteria; order Rhizobiales; family Methyloligellaceae; genus Methyloceanibacter. Next base: position 110,622 of record JAWKWG010000003.1, read on the forward strand.
TGACGAGCGCGTGGTCGACGAGCTCGCGCTTCGCCGCGCTGCGGGGTGTTCACGGTGACCTTGTAGCCCGCCTTGAGCGTCAGCGCTTCAGAGAGGAGGCGCCGTCCAGCAATGTCGTGGGACAGCAAGATCATCTTCGGCGGCGGCTTGTCGTCGTAGAACTGAGCGATGAACGATTCCAGCACCTCTTCGACCGGCAGCGTCTTGTCGGCGCGCGGGAAGTAGGCGCGGTTTCCCCAGTTGTTGCCGCTCCGGAAGAAGAATACCTGGATGCAGGTCTGGCCCGCGTCCTGGTGGGCGGCAAACACGTCGGCCTCCTTGACAGTGTGCGGATTGATGCCCTGACGCGATTGGATGTGGCTGAGCGCCGTCAGCCGATCGCGGAAGCTCGCGGCACGCTCGTAGTCCTGCGCTTGGCTGGCATCGTCCATCAGCGCATGCAGCCGATGCTTCACCTCGTCGCTTTCGCCACGCAGGAAGCCAAGCGCCTCGTCCACCAGCGTGCCATAGTCCCCGACCGAGATCTCGCCGGTGCAGGGCGCGCTGCAACGTTTGATTTGGTACAGCAGGCACGGCCGCACCCGGGTCTCGTAGTAGGAGTCAGAGCACGAGCGCAGCAGGAAAGCGCGCTGCAACGTGTTGATGGTGCGGCCAACGGCGCCGGCAGACGCGAATGGACCGAAATAGTCGCCCGGTCGATTGCGCGCGCCGCGATGCTTCAAGATCTGCGGCACGGGATGGTCACGAGCGATCAGAATAAACGGGAACGACTTGTCGTCCCGCAGCACCACGTTGAACCGCGGCTTTAGCCGCTTGATGAGGTTCGCTTCGAGGAGCAGCGCCTCCATCTCCGTCGACGTGGTGACGAACTCCATGGTCGCGGTATCGGCAATCATGCGAGCGATGCGGTTGTTGTGGCCTTGCCCGCGCGCGTAGCTCTGCACGCGCTTCTTGAGGTGGCGTGCCTTGCCGACATAGAGCACGTCGCCGCCTGCATCGAACATGCGATAGACGCCCGGCCCAGGCGGCGCGGTCTTGGCATAGCGGGCGATCACGTCCGGCCCCGTCTCGACCCCGAGCAAGGCCTTGCGCGCACGCGAGGCGCGCGGAGCTGGGGCGCTATCGGGATTCTCTAACTTCATGAGATCACTGGGGCTTAGGCGCGGATGCCAGCCGGGCGCGCGCCTACCTAAAGCGAAGGTAAGGGCTAAGACCTAAGGCCTTCAAGGGCCGATCATCACGAGGTTTCTGGCCAGACGAGGTGCTGGCCGGCGTCAAGGGCGATCATCTGGCCGGTGATGGAGGGTGTATCGAGCAGGAAGCGCACGGCGGCCGTTACGTCGTCGGTCGAAACCACGCGCTTGAGCAAGGTGCCGCGATACTCCTTGGCGAACTCCGCTTCGGTTTGGTTGCGGGATGGCAGCACGGGTCCCGGCGCGATGGCGTTGACTCTGATCCGCGGCGCGAGGGCCTGAGCCAGGGTCTGCGTCGCGGTCCACAGGGCCGACTTGGCGATCGTGTAGGAAAAGTAGTGCGGGTTGAGACGCCAAACCTTCTGATCGACGAGATTGATGACATTGCCGGTGTCGCGCGCGGGAAGTGCCCTTGCGAACGCCTGGGTCAGGAAAACCGGCGCGCGGAGATTGATGTCGAGATGCATTTGCCAGGTGGCTGCATCGAGCGATCCTACTGAGTCACTCTCGAAACATGCGGCGTTGTTGATAAGACAGGTGGGCGTGCCGAGCGCGGCTGCGCAGGCCTCGATCAGAAGAGGAAGGTTCTCCAGCCGGTCGAGATCAGCCTGAATGGCGACGGCTTGTCCACCAAGCGCCCCGATCTCATCGACCAGCGCTGCCGCCTCGGCGTCGGATGAATGGTAGTGGATGCCGACAGCCCAACCATTCTGGGCGAGATCGAGGGCGATGGTACGGCCAAGCCGACGGCTTGCGCCGGTCACCAACGCGGTCGCGGGGTTGCTATTGCTCATAGGGCGGGAAGGCTGTCTCGAATCAAGGAGTCGGCACGTCCGGTGGCGAAATGACTGTAGGTGACGGTCCCGGGGCGAACAAGCCGCGGCGTTTGCAGTAGATACTTACAACCTCGGCTAGACAAAAGCGCCTCCCATTTGGGCAGTTGCCTTAATATCAAGCATGCAGCTTGAGTAATTGCGCGGCGCGGCTCTTCATCACTTGCTCAATGTGGCGTCAGAGTAAGCGAACCATTGCAGATTAGTCACACGCCTCTTGGATGTTTCGAAGAAACCCTTGTTTTCGTTGCTTCAAGGTCGTCGCTGATTATTGTCATGCCCACGGGGGACGTTGCACCGCGGGCACACCTGACGTGCAGCATCCTGATAACGAAATTCACACTCGCAGGACAGGCGACAAAATCGGGAGACTGGACAATGGTTCGGTGCAACAAAGCGGGGACGCTAACGTCATGCATGTTGGGTGCGGCCCTTATTGGCGGGCTGGCTCTTCCGGCACAAGCAGAAGAACTCGGACTTTCGGCTACGGCCACCTTCACCACGGACTACGTGTTCCGTGGTATCTCGCAGACCCAGCAGAATCCGGCCGTGCAGGCTGAGTTCGATGCCACCTACGGCATCTTCTATCTCGGTATGTGGGGATCGAACGTCGACTTCGGCGGCACCACGCCTCCCGATCCTTTAGGCATCGACCTTGCCACGGTTGAGATTGACTACTACGGCGGTATCGCGCCGACTTGGCAGGGCATCAGCTTCGACATTGGCGGCCTCTACTATACCTATCCCGGTGCTTTCGATCCGGGTGGAGAGTTCGATTACTTCGAGCTGAAGACGGCTGCGTCGTACACCTTCTTCGAGGCACTGACCCTCGGAGTGTCGAACTACTGGTCGCCGGAGTTCTTTGGCGAGACCGGCGACGGCGACGCGCTAGAGCTGTCAGCCGAGTACGCCTTCGCCAACAAGTTGTTCAACTTCTTCTCGCCCAGCGTCGGCGGCTTGGTCGGCTGGCAGTGGGTCGACGATGCGACCGACTACACCTACTGGAACGTGGGCTTGACCCTTGGCTTCCTGGACAACTGGTCGGCTGACATCCGCTACTGGGATACCGACCTCAGCGACACCGCGTGCGGCGGTCCGTACTGCGATGCGCGGGTGGTGGGCACGATCTCGGCATCATTCTAAAGCCTAACAACTTCCCCAAAAGCACTTCCCAACTAAAGGGCGCCGGTCTCGGCGCCCTTTTTTTGTCGCCGCCGGTGGCCTATGCAGGCGGCGATGGTCGACAACGTCACACACAACCCGAAGGGCGCTCCCGACGTCGAGGCCGTCGCGCGAGCGCATGCCGTCTATACGCCGTTGGCGCTTACGTTCTACGACGTCATCGTGCATGGCCTCTCGAACCGGTTCGCGTGGCGATGTCCGACAAGCAAGTTGGTTGCGCTCTATCGTGACAATCTCTCTGAGAACCATCTGGAAGCTGGGGTCGGCACAGGTCTGTTTCTAGATCGGACCGGCGATCATGCGAAACTCGACCGCCTCGTCTTGCTCGACATCAACCGGCATTGTTTGGATCGCGCCGCGCGGCGGCTTGCGCGCTTTGACCCGACGCTACGTGAGGCCAATCTGCTCGAGCCGCTCGCAGCTCCCATGGCACCGTTCCAGTCCATGGGGCTCACCTACGTGCTGCATTGCTTGCCTGGCAATATGAGCGAGAAGCTTTCGGTCCTCGACCACTTGCGGCCGATGATGGCGGATAGATGTGTGCTGTTCGGCGCAACGATTCTGGGTCGCGGCGTGACGCCAAATCTTCCGGCGCGCGCGCTGCTGGACGTCTACAACAAGAAGGGTGTGTTCAATAATCGCGCGGACGACATTGAGTCGCTTCGCCATGGGTTGGAGCAACGCTTCGGCACGGTCGAAATCGAACCACAAGGCTGTGTGGCCTTGTTCCGCGCGGCGTAGCTGAATGCGTCGTCCGTCCTGCCACGGGATGGTCATTAACCTGCCGTTTACCGTGCCCAGTTTCGCCCCGGTTCGTTGTTAACGGTCGGTAAGGGTGGGGCACTACCCTGGGGCCGTGAGCGCTTGGTCCAGCACGATTCTTTGTGCTGCGCGGCGACGACCGGGCCTCCAATCGTGAGGGAGTCCGTTCTTTGCGTACGCGATTGTACCAGGCTGTGTTGGCTGCCACCGTGTTAACGGCCAGCGCCACGGTCTCAAGCCCCGCTTTCAGTGGTGGCCTCTACGACCCGGCGTCCGCCTATGACGCTGCGCCGGTTCCGCCTCAAGACGTATTCGAAGGCTGGTGGCTCGGCGGCACCATTGGCGGTGCCACGGTGAGCTACGATTTCGCTCCCGCCTCGGGCTCGGTGTCGTCAGACGGCGTTGTTGGTGGCGTCGTCGGCGGTTATAGCTGGCAGACCGGGCCGTTCGTGGTCGGGGTCGAGGGCGACTTCATGGCGAGCGATGTGAGCGGCAGCCGACACTTCAACGGTGGGCTTAACCAGGTGAGTCCGGACATCGACACGATGGCGGATCTCCGCCTGCGCGCTGGCTACACCATCACCCCGCGCGTGCTGTTGTTCGGCACGTTCGGCGGCGCGTGGGCCGACGTCAACCTGCCGATCACGGGACCGGGCGGCGGCATTCGTGAGACCACGTTCTTCGGCTGGAGTGTTGGCGGCGGCGCCGAGGCCGCGCTTAGCCCGAATTGGAGCGCTCGCTTCGACTATCAGTTCACCGATTTCGACAGCGAGACGGTGTCCTATCCAGGTGGCAAGCAGACGTTCGATCCAGACGCCAACACGTTTCGCGGCTCGCTGATCTACCGCTTCTAATTTACCGGCACGGCAACCTCTCGGGCGCGGCATAGCCGCGCCTGATCTTCATTGGCGCCGCAGCGTCGTGGACGCAGGTCGCGGTCAAAACACACCCTGATGTCGAGCAAGTTCGGGCCCCGGCAGGTCACCGCGATCATATTGGGCTCCAGCCAATCGTTGACGGCGAGAAACTCGCTTTCGATCTCCTCGGGTGAGAGGTGGCGTGGGATGGCTGGATCGTCGAAGCCGGACGGCATGCTGATCCGATCGTAGAGTTTACGCGCGGCGTCATAGTACTGCGCGGGCGAAAGGCCGGAGCATGTGCCGTGGGTGCTGTACTCGTGGATGATCAGTCCCGTGCTCGGCATGATGTCGTGCATGCCATCGAGGACCTCGCGCGGGATCCAAGGTCGCTTGCCGACGTAGCAGTCTAGCGGCCAACCCTTGTCGTATTGCGGCCATAGGCCGTGCAGGACGAAGTCATGTCCGGCAACGCATTGTTTGTCGCGCCGGTCGTGGCCGTCGATGATGCAGTAGGTGGGCGACCAGCCAAGCACCAGGACGTAGTAGTCGAACTCGCCGGGCGTGTCGTGCGCCGCTGTGGCTGAGCCGCTCGTCCAAAGCAGCGCAGTGAGGGCAGCGCAGAATGCGGCGAACCTACGCCTTGGCATTCTGGTCGCCGAGCGCGGCGAGGATACGGGCCCAGCTGCGCGCGCCTTTCTCGAAGCTCGTCAAGTTGTACTTCTCGTTGGGCGAATGAATGCGGTCGTCTTCAAGCGCGAAACCGATGAGAAGGGAGTCCATGCCGAGCCGTGTCCGGAACGACTCGACTATAGGAATCGACGCGCCGCAGCCGATGACGACTGGGCTCTTGCCCCATTCGGTTTCGAGCGCGCGCGAAGCGGCGCGGAAGGCGGCTGCCTCGACATCAAAGCCGACCGCAGGCGATCCACCTTCGTGCGCGTAGGTGACCTTGGCATCGGGGGGAAGATGCTCGGCCACGAAGCGATGCAAACCGTCGAGGATCTTGTCAGGCTGCTGATCGGGAACGAGACGGAAGGACAGCTTGGCCGTGGCGCGAGCCGGGATCACCGTTTTGGTGCCGGGTCCGCTGTAACCGCCGTAGATACCGTTGACCTCTACGGTCGGACGTGACCAGAGCTGCTCGAGCACGCTGCGTCCCGTTTCGCCGGCAGGCTCGCTGAGACCAACCTCGCCGAGAAAACCCGCCGTATCGAAGCCAAGATTGCGCCATGCGTCGCGTTGTTCTGGCGACGGCTCGCGGACATCGTCGTAAAAGCCCGGGATGGTGACGCGGCCGTCTCCATCATGAAGCGCGGCAACAAGCTCCGTTAGCGTACGAATGGGGTTCCGCGCCGGGCCCCCGTAGATTCCCGAATGCAAATCGCGCGAGGGGCCCGTGACCGTGATCTCGGAGAAAGCAAGACCGCGCAGGAAAGCCGTGATTGCGGGCGTGCCAGCGTCCCACTGGCCGGTGTCGCAGACGAGCGCGACGTCGGCTTTCAGCTCGTCGCCATGCGCGGCAAGAAATGGCGCGAGGCTTGGACTCCCGGACTCCTCCTCACCTTCGAACAGCCCGGTCACGTCGACGGGGAGATTGCCATGGACAGCGAGCCAGGCGCGGGCCGCTTCGATGAACGTCATGACCTGGCCTTTGTCGTCGGACGCGCCTCGCGCGACGATGATCTTGCCGTGGCGGGGATCGTCGACGAGATGCGGCTCGAACGGCGGCGCAGTCCACGCCTCCAAAGGGTCGGGCGGCTGCACGTCGTAATGACCGTAGAACAGGACATGGGGACGGTTGGGCTCGCCACTCCGCCAATGGGCGACAACCATGGGCTTGCCGCTCGTCGGCTTCACCCGCGCTTCGAAGCCGATCTCGCGCAAGGCGTTGGCGCACCACTCGGCGGCCTGGAGGCAGGCCTGGTGATAGGCCGGATCGGTCGAGATGCTCGGGATGGCAAGAAAGCCGAACAGCCGCTCGAGGGCCGCCGGACGGTCGGCAGCGAGTTGGTCAAGCACGCTTTCGAGCGGGCTTTCTGACGCGCGTGATGCCTCCACTGTCATCCCCTAGTGATTGTCGACAGGCCTTCCACCGCGCGCGATACAAAAACCCGCTGGCGATAGCAACGTCAAAGACGCCACTATCGCAGCGGGTGGAATGCTTAGATTGTTTGGATTGGATTGTGTGGATCGATCGATCTATTCGCCAAGCTGCACGTTGATAGCCTGGGGGCCTTTGCCCCGACGGTCTGGTTCGGTCTCGAAAGAGACGCGCGCTCCCTCGTCGAGCGCCGGCAAGCCGGACCGTTGTAACGCGGAGATGTGTAGAAACACATCCTTGCCGCCGTCGTCCGGCGTGATAAAGCCGAACCCCCTAGAATGATTGAAGAACTTGACCGTTCCGGTCTGACGCATGGGAAGCTCCTTTCCCCTTCCAAATGGTTCCGTGCCGAACCCACGGAAAAATCAGGCAAGTCTAGGAAACAGGGAAAGAAACCACGTCACTTCCCAAGGAGCGAACGCAGCCAGTCTCCACCCAGGTTCACAGTCTGCCCGCAAAGCGCCTCACTCTAGGGGCGCGACCGTGCAAAGTGCAAGAGTCATCTACCTCTGCTACCTGTGCGCGAAGTGGACCGATAAGTTGGGATGCTAGTTGGGATAGGGCGACTGGCTCGGCGGGCCGTTGAGGTCATATCCGCCTGGAGGGTAGTCGAAGCCGGGGTTGTCCATGGACGGCTCGGGCATTTCCGGCTCGCCCCAGACGTCGCTCAGGGTCCAGGACGTTCCGCCCACACCGAAGTTTCGCGGCGGCTTCCTCCACGACCCTTCATTGGACTCGTTGCCACGAGGCTGTTGCGCTTCGGCGGCGCCGACGGCGAACAGTGCCACCAAGATGATAGGCGCAAGGGGTAGAATGAGGCGCAAGAGGGTCAGCATCGCGGTCTTAGCTCCATCAGGGCCCTAAGCCCCTGCCAATTCTTTTACTTTATTGGTTACCAATGCGTGACCACGCCCGAAGGCTCTGCTGCCCAGCACCAACGGCTTTGACTATGCAGCTTTTGCTGGGCGCTGCCTAGCGCATCCGTGCAACGGTCGGGGATGTTCTTCGAAGCACAAGCGGCTATTGGCGGTTGGGGAAGCACAGAAAAAGCGAACGCCGGGCAATGAGCCCGGCGTTCCTTGGCCTACTCTGCAGCGTTCAGGTCACGCCGCACCAGGGAAATCAATAGGTTAGAAGTAGGGATGGCGGTTCTGGTCGGCGTGTTTGGAGGCCGCACCAAGGGCACCGAGGGCCCCGCCACCGGTCTTGGAGATCCGCACCTTGGCAGTGCCGGAACCCAGCATGCCGATCTGAGCGGCAGCGGCTTTCGACAGATCGATGACGCGACCGCCAACGAACGGTCCCCGATCATTGATTCGCACGACCACAGACCGGCCATTGCTGAGATTTTCCACGAGGACCTTGGTGCCGAACGGCAGCGACCGATGCGCCGCAGTCAGCTCGTTTGGGTTCATCCGTTCCCCACTGGCGGTTTTTGAGGTCAGGGCATACCAGGATGCATGTCCGACCTGGTCGGCCATGGCGATGCCCGTTGGTATCATCAAAGCGGCGGCCAGAAGCCCCGTAATCATCTTGGCTCGCATTTTGACCATGCGTTGTTTGCTCCTTCGTCCAACTTGTCTGGGAGGTTCTTGTTGAGGGCCGACGATGGTTCGAGCCGGCCGCACGCGTTGGTGCGGTGCAATAAACAATCGAACAAGAAGGCAAAAGATCGGCTGGGCCGCGGTCATTGGGAGACCTTTTCGCGACCAAGAGGGCCGATTTCCTTAACGGTTACAAACCTTTGTTGAAGACGTGGGAAATCCGGGTGTTGTTGGGCCGCGCCGCTGCGACAATTCGCACCTGCGAGATGATGGTTCGCGCCGGCGCTTCGACGCCCGCTTTTCCGAGGTGCGCGTTGTGCCCGATCAATCCCATCCTAACGACGATGGGCTACCCTGATCATGCCGCTTGATCCGTGGGCAAGCACGTTGCTGTGCCTAAACCTTTGCCAGATGCCGTCAAATCCTTGCCCTTTTCGGTTCTTACTGTAAGACTCGCGATTACAAAGAATACAAGAGGCAGGAAACACCAAGGACGACTCAGGAAATACTGCAATGCAGCAGAGAAAGAGAGCACCTGAATATCAGGAGAGCCAGCAGGTCTCGTCGGCGGAGATGCCAGGAGCAGAGCCGATGACGGGTGCCCAAGCCTCCTACCTCAAGACGTTGGCCGAGGAAGTTCAGGAGCCAGGATTGTATCGGCAGGGTTTGACCAAGCGGGAGGCTTCACGGCGCATCAACGCGCTGATTGAAAAGCTTCGGCTTGGTGCATTGCCGCCCCATACAGATTAGCCGCGCTGGTCGCGTCGCCGCCGATGTCCTGATGCAGCACGCGAGCTCTAGACGGTGATGATCAGGGTGTGTCCTGCATTCGTTCGACAGGTTCTGACGGCCCTTATTGCCTTCCTGGCACTCGCCCCCGCTTGCACTGGAAGCGCCGCAATGTCTCTTAGCTTGTCATCGCCCGCCTTTGAGGCCGGCGGCAAGATTCCATCCAAATACACATGCGAGGGCGACGACGTTTCGCCGCCACTCAAGATTGCCGGCGTGCCAGAAGGCACCAAGAGTTTGGCGCTTATCGTCGATGATCCCGACGCGCCGGACCCTAAGGCGCCCAAGGTCGTGTGGGTGCATTGGGTGCTCTACAATCTTGCGCCCAGCGCCGACGCGCTTCCCGAGACCATGGGCAGCGGGGCGCCAGACGGCGCGACGGTGGGACTCAATAGTTGGCAGAAGGCGTCCTACGGAGGGCCATGTCCGCCCATCGGCCGGCATCGCTATTTCCACAAGCTCTATGCGCTTGATACGACACTGCCCGCCAAGCCAATGACCAAGACCGAACTCGAGGCCGCCATGAAAGGGCACGTTGTGGCGCAAGCCGAGCTCATCGGCACCTATCAGAAAGGCGACCCATAGGCCGCGGAATCATTACAAGCTCTTAGCTTGACTGCGGCGTTCCGACTGGGTTCAGTGACGCGCATGGCTAGATACCCCCTGACACGCGTCACCCTCATGACAGCGCGCGCTGGCCTCTGCGCGGCGGTGCTGTTCGGTTCAGTTTCGATCGCCTCCGCTGCCTGCCCCGGACCCGCCGGGTTCCCGCAATGGCTGCAAGGGTTTAAGCAGCAAGCGGTCGCGCAAGGCATTTCGCCCGGCACGGTTCAAAAGGCGCTCAATGGCGTCACCTACTATCCCACCGCCATCGCTCATGATCGCCGCCAGGGCGTGTTCGCTCAGGATTTCCTGACGTTTGCCGGACGCATGGTGTCCAGCAATCGCATGCAGGTCGGCTCGTCACTCCTCAAGAAGTACGCCTCGGTCTTCAAAAAGATCGAGCAGCAATATGGCGTACCCGGACCGGTTCTCGTCGCTTATTGGGGACTAGAAACGGACTTTGGCAAAGTCATGGGCAATCTGCCGAGCATCCAATCGCTCGCCACTTTGAGCTACGACTGCCGCCGTCCTGAAGAGTTCCAGGAACAGTTGATGTATGCGCTGCGGGTCATCGACCGCGGCGACCTCTCGCCGGGGGAGATGCGCGGTCCGGCACATGGCGAGGTCGGCCAGTTTCAGTTCCAACCGAAGACCTATTACGACTACGCCGTTGACTTCGACGGGGACGGGCACAGGGATCTCGTTCACAGCGCGCCGGATTCGCTCGCCTCAGCGGCGAACTACATTGCCTCGAAGGGTTGGCAGCCGGGTCAGCCGTGGCTCGAAGAGGTCATCGTGCCTGACAACCTGCCGTGGGATCAGGCCGACGTGACCATCCAGCAGCCTCGCTCGTTCTGGTCCAAGTATGGCGTCAAGTACCGGAACGGCAAAGCGGTGCCTGCCGACAACACACCGACCTCATTGCTCCTGCCGATGGGCCGCAACGGCCCGGCGTTCCTCGCCTATCCGAACTTCACCAAAGTCTATCTCGACTGGAACAACTCGCTCGTCTACTCGACGACCGCCGCGTACTACGCCACGCGGCTCGCTGGCGCGCCGCCGCTTGCCCGCGGCAATGCCGAGCCGTTCTCGGCTGCGGAGACCAAGCAGCTTCAGGCACTGCTCGCCAAGCAGGGCTATGACGTCGGCAAGATCGATGGCGTGATCGGCGCCGGCACCCGCGACGCCATTCGTGCGATGCAGATCAAGTACGGTCTGCCCGCGGACGGTTATCCGAGCCACCAGTTGCTGAACGCGCTCCAGCGCGGCCGCTGAGTCACTGCGCGACGCATCGAAGCCTTGCGCTAGCGCGCGTGCGCCGGCGTGGCGCTCTGCGCGCGTGACCAGATGAGATGGTCGAGCGAGATCGCGCCTGGTCCGCGTGCCAGGATCAGCAGGAGAGCGGCGAACCACAGAATGTGGTCCGGCCAGCCTTCGGGATAGACGAAGATCTGGATCACCGCCGTCATGAGGATCAGGCCGAGCGCTGACAGCCGCGAGGCGAAACCCACCACCAGAAAAACCGAGAAGAAGTGCTCGGCGAAGGTCGTGAGATAGGCGGCCACATCGGGCGGGAGCAGGGGAACCATGTACTCCTCGCGGAACAGGAAGAACGTGGAGTCCTTGACGTGGAGAAAACCGTCCACCTTGGTCTGACCCGAGCGCCAAAAGACGCTGGCGATCGCCAGGCGAGAGGCCAACGCAACGAAGCTGTAGGGTATGCGCTCGGCAAGCCGCTGGCCCGCTTCCAGCCAATTTATCAGCGTGGACATGTCGTGCTCCTCCCGTGGCGCCGCAGCGACCGATTTTTCGCGGATTTCCATGCTGACAGCTAAGCCCACTGGGCACGTGGGCGGAACTGCCAATGGCCGATAAGAACCATAGCCGTATGCTATTGGACGCGACGTTCAATTGCGGGTCATATCTCCTCACAAGGTCTTGAGTGGGGACGAAGCTTGGCTCTCGGCAGGTGTCCGGGTCGGCCGTCCTGGAGGACACACGGGATCGCAAACCCGTAGGCTCAAGGAGAGCCATTGAATGAAGCAACCGGCTTTCGCCACGGTTGAAGAAGCCTTTGTGCATTGCCGCGACATGGATGCGTCGTTGAGCGAACGCCTGGATGCGTTCGCCGCGGCCTCTCGTGCGCTACGTCCTGCGATGCAGGAGGCCGTGGACCGCATGGTGGACCGGCTCAAGTCCCACGAGGCCGGCACGCTCGCGCCTGGGCCAGGCGATCTCATGCCGGCCTTCGCGCTGCCGGACGAGACAGGACGCATCGTCACTCTCGATGCGCTGCTTGCGGACGGCCCCGTGGCCATCACCTTTCACCGCGGTCACTGGTGTCCCTATTGCCGCATCAACACGCGGGTGCTGGCGAGCGTGCACGACAAGATCGTCGCGGAGGGCGGGTCGATCGTTGCCATCCTGCCCGAACGCCAGACGTTCGCGGCCAAGCTCAAGGCGGACGCCGGGCTGCGGTACCCGGTGCTGTGCGACATGGACAATGGTTATGCGCTCTCCATCAACCTGGCGATCTGGGTAGGGGATGAGCTCCAGACGCTGATGGGTGATTCAGGGCGAGACCTGCCGCGCTACCAGGGAAACGACAGCTGGATACTGCCCATCCCTGCGACCTTCGTGGTTGCGCCGAGCGGCCGGATCGTGGCGCGGTTCATCGATCCCGACTATCGGAAGCGCATGGCCGAGGAAGATCTCCTCGAGGCGCTGCGTGCGGCGCGGGTGGAGGGGAGGGGGCCTAGCCAATAAGGATGACTACCCTTCGCTGCCGCCAAATGCTATCTGAGAAGCTCCTGAAAAGATCGAAGAAACAGGGTTGCTCCGGGTGATGAGCCCGAGGAGTCGGGGATGACGCAACAGACGCTGTCTGAAAAGCTCGAGGAGGCCTTCGTCCGGTCGCGCGACATGGATGCGTCGTTGGCCGACCGGCTGCAGGCGTTTGCCGATGCCGTGCGGGAGATGGGCGCCATCTTCCAAGATTCCGTCGACCAGCTCGTGGCGCGGCTTCGCGAATTCGAAGTCGGCGAGCATGCGCCCAAGCCTGGCGAGCCTATGCCGAATTTCGTGCTGCCCGATGAGGACGGGCAACTGGTCAGCCTCGAAAGTCTTCTGAAGGCCGGGCCGGTGGCCGTCACCTTCCATCGGGGTCATTGGTGTCCCTATTGCCGAATCAACACCAAAGCGCTAGCCGAAGCACAAGACGAAGTCGCCGCCGCCGGCGGTCAGATCGCCGCGATCATGCCCGACCGCCAGCACTACACCTCGGCCTTACAGGAGCAATCCAGCGCGAACTTCCCGATTCTCACCGACTTCGAGAACGGCTACGCACTATCCTTGAATCTGGCCTTCTGGGTTGGCGACGAGATGCAACGGCTGATGTGTGAGGCGGGTTGGGACGTCGCACCATCGCAAGGCAGCGACACATGGCTGCTGCCGGTTCCCGCCACGTTCGTCGTTGGCAAGGATGGTGTGGTCAAGGAACGGTTTGTCGATCCGGACTACCGGAAGCGCATGGCGATCGAGGATTTGGTCGCCGCCATCAAGGCCGCGAAGGCGACCCACTAGGCCGCAAGCCGGTCCCAATCGTAGGCGCGCAACATTTTCATCATGGCCGAAGCCACGGCTGTGCGCTCTCGTCCGGCAACGCCGTAGAGGTAGATGGTCCGTTCGAGCTCGATCCCGTTCACGGTCATGCGCATCAGAGTCGCGGGACTGGGGCTGCTATTCGGAACGAAGGCGACGCCGAAGCCGGCTTCGAGCAGAGAAACCAAGTCGGACTCCGCGCTCACCTCGTGAAAGCGCGTCACGTCGAAATCCTGTGCGCGCAACAGATCCATGAGTGTTTCCGTGGTCTCGCAATAGGTGCGGAGCATGAGGCGCTCCTCGCGCAGATCATCGACTGTGATCGTCTTGGCCTTGGCGAGACTGTGACCGTTGCTGACGGCGAGGTGGAAAGACTCGGAGAGCAGGGGCCAGCGGTCGAGACGGTCCCACTCTTCCAACACCGGCCCGGCAATGCCGAGCTCGACCTCGCCTTTCTTGAGATACTCCAGCACTTCGTCGCTGCTGCCGCGCAACAGTTTTAGTTCGAGGCCCGTGAACAGCTTGCCGAGCTCGACCACGTGCGGGGTCACGAGGGCGGGGTCAACGGAGCTGGAGATCGCCAGCCGGAGCGAGCCGACCTCGCCGCGCTTGATGGCTTGAGCGAGCGAGCGGGCGCTGAGCGCGCTTTCGTAACACTGCTTGAGCAGAGGCAGCATGCGCTGACCGAGCTCGGTCAGCTGGGCCTGCGGACGTTCGCGGCGAAACAGGTCGCCGCCGAGCTCGCCTTCGAGTTGCCGAATGGCCCGGGTCAGGGAGGGCTGTGCGACGTGGCATTCTTCGGCGGCGCGCGTGAAGTTCAGGACCCGCGCCACGGCAAGAAAATAGCGAACCTGATGCATTTCCATGAGGTTCGCCTCGTTACCTAATTCTTGACCGTGAGAGATGGCAAGCGAGGGCTTCGGCCGCCCGAGCGGTCGCCGCCATTACGCCTCACCCCGCAGATGGTCATGGCTGGAAAGCCTGATTCCGTCGACCCGGACCCAGTTTTACGCTTGATGCATGTTTCGCGTCGAGACATTTGAAGAAAAGGCGAAGCATCTGGCGCATATTTGAGCGGACGTGAGCGGCCCTCCGGGGTAGATTCCCGGGGCGTTCCCGGCGCGCCGTCCGCCCATAGCGGCCCCCTATCGACTCCTTAGCCAATGGGCATTTTCCGTTAGGCGCCGGGCACGGCATCATCCTGTGTGAGACAAGGCGCGCCGACGCGCGCGGCCAGGAAGGAAGCCGTTTTATGAACCTCACCATGACAGAGCGCGATGCCGCCGCAACCAAGCCACTGAAGAATAAGGTGTCCTTGGTCACGGGCTCCACCAGCGGGATAGGCCTCGGTATCGCCAAGGCCCTGGCCGCCGCCGGGTCGGCGGTGGTCCTCAACGGATTTGGCAAGCCAGAGGACATTGAGGCCGCCCAGTCTGGCATCGCGTCGGAGTTCGGCGTGCCCGTGGCCTATTCCGGGGCCGACATGTCGAAGGCCGAGTCGATCGCCGAGATGTTCGGGATGGTCGGCGGCAAGTTCGGCGCGGTCGATGTCCTCGTCAACAATGCCGGCATCCAGCATGTGGCGCCGCTGCAAGAGTTTCCGGTCGCCAAGTGGGATGCCATCATCGCCATCAATCTCAGCTCGGCGTTTCACACCACACGCCTTGCGCTGCCCGGCATGATCGACAAGGGCTGGGGCCGCATCATCAACATTGCCTCTGCGCACGGCCTCGTAGGCTCGGCGTTCAAGTCGGCCTATGTTGCGGCCAAGCACGGCATGCTCGGACTGACCAAGGTCACCGCGCTCGAGGTGGCCGAGCAAGGCATTACCTGCAATGCGATCTGCCCCGGCTATGTCTATACGCCGCTGGTGGAGGCGCAGATCGAGGGTCAAGCCAAGGCCCATGGTATTCCGCGCGAGGAAGTCATTCGGGACGTTCTGCTGGCGCAACAGCCCAACAAGCGATTTGCGACCACCGATGAGCTTGGCGGTATCGCCGTGTTTCTGACGAGCGATGCTGCGGCATCAATCACGGGCACCACGATCGCCGTCGACGGCGGCTGGACGGCCCATTGAGGACAACAAGGTATTGAGCCGGGAGGAGCGCTTATGACCACGGCTAAACGTTTGTCACCGCTCGACGCGGTCAACGAGATCCGCAGCGACAACAACGGGCAGGTGGTGCTCGTGCTGCAAGGCGGTGGCGCGCTCGGCGCCTATCAGGGCGGCGTCTATCAGGCGCTACATGAGGCAAATATCGAGCCCGACTGGATCGTCGGCACGTCGATCGGCGCCATCAACGCCAGCATCATCGCCGGCAACGAGCCGCAGGATCGTCTGGACAGGCTGAAGGACTTCTGGAAGCGCGTCGAAGCCGCCAATTTCTGGGGCGCGTTCCCGGCCTGGGGCGGCGCTGCCGATGCCTTGTCATCGTGGATGACGATTACGAGCGGCATTTCCGGATTTTTCGAGCCGCATACGCGCGCATTTCTCGGTGCTCATGTTCCGCTCGGCGCCGACAATGCCGGCTACTACTCGACTGCGCCGCTGCGCACCACGCTCGAGGACCTGGTCGACTTCAACTTGCTGAACAAGTGCAAGGTGCGGCTCACCGTGGGCGCCGCCCATGTACGGACCAGCGTGATGCACTATTTCGACTCGCGCGACATGCCGCTCAACGTGAGTCACGTCATGGCGTCAGGCGCATTGCCGCCGGCGTTTCCCGCCGTGCGCATCGACGGTGAGCTCTATTGGGATGGCGGCATCTTGTCCAATACGCCGGCCGAGCGCATCTTCGAGGACATTCCACGGCGCAACAGCCTGATCTTTGCCGTGCATCTGTGGAACCCGACCGGGCCGGAGCCGACCACCATTTGGGAGACGCTCCACCGCCACAAGGACATCCAATATTCGAGCCGCATCGCCAACCACATCGTGCGGCAACGCGAGGCGCACCGGTTGCGGCACGTCATCACCGAGCTTCTGAAATACGTGCCGGAGGACGCGCGCAAAGATCCGATGGTGCGTGAGTTGGCGGGGTATTCGTGCCGCACACGCATGCACGTGATGCGTCTGCTGGCGCCGCGCCTTGGCAATGAGAGCCACGTTAAGGACATCGACTTCTCGCCGGCCGGCATCCGTTCGCGCTGGGAAGCGGGGTACGCCGACACCAGCCGCGCGCTGGAGCAACAAGCCTGGCTTGGTGACTTCGACGTCCTCGAGGGCGTGATCCTGCATGAGCCGGAGCCCGGCGCGGAACCCGCGACGGCTTTCGAGCCCGGCGAGGCGCCCGAGACCGTTGGTGATCTCGGGCGGAAGTTGGCGGCTGAATAGGAGAGGGCGCGTCCGTGGAAACCTGCACCAGCGTGTCGGCGATTCAGCTTCTGGCAGCAGCCTCCGGCTTTCTGCTGGTGGTTTTGTCGCTCGACATGTTTTGGGTGCGGTCGTCGTTCTACGACAACGACATCGACGGCGCGCTGCGCAAGCGCGGCTGGCTCAACGCGTTCGTCGCCATTGGCGGCATGGGCGCGGCGGTGCTGCTGTGGGTGTGGGTCAGCACCTGCACCAATGGCGCGTTCTGAACTGAAGCGCTGTCGTCTAGGTCAATGCCACGAGGATCGCCAGTCCGGCGGTGACTGCCGTCAAGGACGGGATCCACCAGCTCGAGGCGGGCAATTTCAGCCGCTCTTGGTCTGACTGATTCGGATCGAGGGTCATTTTCTTATTCCCCGCTTACGCCTTTACACCGAGCATCGTTCCATCAAATTTGACTCGAACTGGGGATGCTCGCCGTAAAAACGCGCTACCAGGGCCATGGTTCCGCCCGAGGCGTTGACGGGCGTTAAGAAATGAGTCGGTCAGAAAAAGCCCGGCTCAAGGCCGGGCTCTTCTACGCAATACTCTCGTCTTCCGCCCGGACGGGCAGGATCGCGCGCCGGTGAAGGCGCCGGGTCCTTGAGGGCCAAGCCGGACGTGAAGCCTTATTTATAAGGCGTCGGCGGCAGCTCGGTCACATAGGTCTGCTGATGATGATGGAAGCATCCGCCAAGGGCGAAGGTCGCGGCGATAACCGCAAGGGCGATGATGGTGCGCATGACTGATTCCCTCTTACGCTACTGAGTACTCCAATCGGGTACTCGCCCATCTCACCCTGATCCGCTTAGAAAAGAGTTAATGCGGGAGCCATTTTAGAACGAGCCCGCAGGCCCCAGGCCGGGCAGAAAAGAAGCCCGGCGCGGGGGCCGGGCTCCTCTCTTTCGATAGCCTACCCTAAGGCTTGGAGGGTCCAAGGGTAGGGAATGTGCCGGCGCTGAGCCGCGTCCGCTCGGCTGCGCCGGGGCAGGATCTACGCATCAACGCTATGCCCTGCCAGGGTCACGGTGCTCGTCCCGGTGCCGCCGGACCTTGCGCTGGATCAACAGAAGGGTGCCTGGATGAAATCTTCCCTGCGCTAGATCAGGCTTCCGCCGCGCGGGGGGTCTTGAGGGAGACAGCGAGCATGGCGGCGGCGACAAGCGACAGGCGATCCGGCCCGCAGGCTTCCCAGCCGAGCATGTCGAACGCGATGCCAAGCACGGCGCTGCCGATCAGGCCGCCGAAGAAGTAGCTGGCAAGATAGAGGCCGCTGGCCGAACCGCGGTCGGAGGTGGCGGCGCGGCCGACAAAGCCGGTGGCGCAGGCTTGCGCGAAAAATGTGCCGACGCCGACCAGCACCATGCCGACAAGCACGGCGCTGAGATTGGGGATGACCAGCAGCGGCAGGCCGACGCGGCCACGGCGAGCGACGCCAAGAAGGTCGGCCGCGTGCCGAAGCGCTGCACCGCGCGGCCACGCAAGCGGCGTCGTCAAAATGGACGGGAGGAACACGAAGTAGATGAAGCCAGCGTCATCATGCGACGCCAAGGGGCGGCGCGACCAGCACGAAGTTCACGTAGGTGAAGGTGCCGATGAAGGCGAACAGGATGCAGAAGCCGATGGCGAAGCTCGCCCGCAAAGCAGGGTTCTTGAGGTGCTCGGCCCAAGCAGCGAATGGTGAGCGATGCTTCTCGCGCATCTCCTTCATGGGCGGCGCCTTCTCCACCGTAGAGAAAACCAATATGGCGCCGAGCAGATTGAGCACGGCGAAGAAATAGAAGTTCGACACGAGGCCGAAATGATCGGTGACGCCGGCCGGCGAGGAAGCGGCCGATCAGGTTGCTGGCGACATTGCCGGTGATGTAGGCGGCGAAGGCGGTGGCCAGATCCGCTGCACTGTAGTGTTCGCCGAGATAAGCGAGGGTGAGGGTGAAGGCCGACGCCATGCACAGACCCTGCACGACCCGCCAAGACAGTGAAGGTCAAAAGATCCGGTGCGTGCGCGAGCAGAGCGGTGGGGATGGCGAGCACCGCCAGGCTGAGCAGGATGCCCAGACGCCGGTCGATTGAATTGCTGAAATAGGCGACCGCCAGGCCGGCGATCGCCATGCCTAACGTGCTGGCGTTGACGGCAGTGCCCATGGCGGCGGGCGTGACGCCGTAATGATGCGTGAGCTCGGGAAGGATCGCTTGCGTCGCGAACAGATCGACCAGGGTCAGAAAGGCCGTGACCGCGATGATCATGAAGCGCAGAAGGGCCGCGCCGGAGCGCTGCATCTCGCCAGGCGAGGCCTCAGCGGCGTGAGGCTGTTTGTTCATGGGCAGCGATCCTTGCCGCGACAAAGGGGCTGGATGTGACGCCTGGAGGAAAGGCGTCACATCCAATCAGGGGCAGAGATTACATATTCTTGTCGTTGGGGTCTTTCAGGAGATCGGCGGAAATCAGGACCACCGTCTTGTCACCGGTATTCTTCCACCAGTGCGACACGTCCTTGGTCTCGCCGACCACATCGCCGGCCTTGTGCACGATCGGCACGGCGCAGTTGCTGGCATATTCCTCGATGGTGCCCTCGATGATGTAGATGATCGCGGGCCGCTCGCCATGGCTGTGCCATGGCACGGTGGCGCCGGGTTCGATCGTCAGCCGCCGCATGCGGAACTTGCGATCCTTGATTCCCTGCTCTTTGTCGACGTCGATCATGGCGATGACGGTATCGGTGACGCCGTCATGGCCGACATCGACGGCTTCGCGGGCGTTGGGTTTCTTCTGATCGGCGGGGCATTCGCCGGCCTGAGCGCCAGTGGCGATCAGGCTCGCGCCCAGGATGACGGTGGAAAGGATGCCTGCAGTCAGCAGGCCGAACCGTCCACGCTCTCTCGAATGAAACATCTCGGTATGACTCCTTTGGCTAGGGCTATGGCCGAGGGGAACGGCCGGATTTCGATGATACGGAGCATCGACCCCCGCAGTCCTTAATGGAAATGCCAGTTGGCTTCCGAGTCGATAGCCAAGCGCTATTCGGTACGCCCAGGACACCGGTTCGATAGCTATAAGGTATTGGGCAAACAGGGGTATCCGCACCTACCTTTCGGGTGTTCCGAGCGGACAATTTGGCCAGCCGTTCCGGAGCGTCCCGACCCCCAAAGGCCAAAAGACATGCAAAGGAGATTCACAATGAAGCAGTTTCTGATCGCCGTGACCCTGGTCGTCGCGTTTGCCGCGCCCGCCATGGCCGAGACCTTCCCCAACGTCTACGCCACGACGATGGGCCGTTAATTCAACGACGCATCCCTGACACCCTGAAAGGAGACCCCCATGAAGAAGCTTTTGATCGCCGCCGCTCTCGTTGTCGCCTTCGTCGCGCCGGCCGCGGCCCAGAATTTCGAGAACCCGTTCGTCACGGGCTGCAGCTCCTGCAAGTAACCCTGCGTATGTGGTCCTCTCCTAGCGGCCACATCTCTTCTCCCCCTCCGGGCGCTCACTCAAACAGGTGAGCGCCCGATTTGTTTGCGCCGGACCCAACGCGCCGCGCAGCGAAACGATAGCCACAAGGTATTGGGAAGCGGCGCATGGCGCCGGTAGCGTCCAGGCGTCTCGGGTGGCGACACCCGTTCCTTCGGAAACTAGGAGAACCCTATGCGCAAATATCTGATCGCCGCCGTTCTCAGCGCGGCCTTTGTCACCCCGGCTCTTGCCGAGGACTTCTTTGTGGCCGTCGATCTCGCCAGCGGCCGCTGCGTGATGATGATGGGCTCGGCGCCGAGCGCCAAGTACTACAAGACAATGGGCAAGTACGGCTCGATGCGTGCCGCCCACAAGGCCATGGGCCAGATGCGGTCCTGCCAGTAACGCGACCGGTTTTCCCTGCGCGTTTTCAAAGAGGCGTCTGCTGCTTCGGCAGCGGGCGCCTCTAATCTTTCGACTCAAGGACGGGGCCCCCGCCGTCGTCAAGCAGAACTTTCCAGCCGGTGTTGCCCTCGCAGTCCGCCGTCTGGCGCCAATACACGAGCTTCGGCTTCAGCGGTTGGCCCTCGAGGCGCCAGCGGCCTTCGGTGCGGCAGACATTCGGATCGGCGCGTTCGTCGGTCTCACGGTCGACGAAGATCTCGCCGATCTCGTTCTTGTCCGGATAGAGCCGCTTGTTCGAGATGATGTCCGCGAAATCATCGCGGATATGATCCGGTCCATAGAACCGCAGAGCATAGGCTCCGGCGCCGTCTTCGGTCTTGGCGAAGACCAGGGCTTGCATGGAGTTCTCGTTGTTGCCGGGGCATTGGATCGCGAATAGGAAGCCGCCGGCAAAGGGATCGCGGGTGGCAAAGGTGTTTTCATCCGCGCCGCAGTCCTGGATCGCCATCACCACGGCAGGCACAGGTGTCTCATCGTCGAAGATGAACGTGCCGTCTTCGAGCTCGAACGCAGCGGTTGCGAAGGGGAGGGTGAGACTGACGGCGATTGGCGCGACGACGGTTACCAGCTTGGACATGCCCCGTATTCTCTCTCAAGTGCCTTTCGAAAGTAGCACAAGACGCGTCCCTCAGGTCCGTGCGGCAACGGATATGTTACGCTGCCAAGAGACATTTTCCGCGTCTACCGACTCGGTCCAGAGAAGACGACGATGAAACTCGATCTGCGTCCCATGCTGGCGACGCTCACCGACAAGCCATTCGACGATCCCGGCTGGATCTTCGAGACGAAATGGGACGGCTTTCGCGCCATCGCCGTCGCTAAACCGGGTCACGCCGCGCTTTATTCGCGCAACGGCAACGACGTTTCGAAGAAGTATCCGTCGATCTGTAAGGCGCTGTCCGCCATCAAGAAGGAGGCGGTGCTCGACGGCGAGCTGGTGGCGCTCGACGCGCATGGCCGGTCGCGCTTCCAGCTGCTGCAGAATGCCGAGCGGGAGCCCACCCGGTTGCAATATTGCGTATTCGATCTGCTCTATCTCGACGGCAAGGATTTGCGCGGCGAGCCGTTGCTCGAGCGCAAGGCCGCGCTCAAGGCAGTGCTGCCGAAGAGTCCGGTGTTGCACTACAGCACGCATGTCGTGGGCGAGGGCATCAAAGCCTTCAACAAGGCGAAGCGCGCGCGCGAAGAGGGCGTCATGGCCAAGCTCGCCGACGGCCGCTACTACTCGGGCAAGCGCACGCGTGAGTGGCTCAAGTTCAAGGCAAGTCAGGAGCAGGAGGTGGTGGTCGTCGGCTTCACCAAGCCGCGCGGCTCACGCAAATGCTTCGGTGCGCTCGTCCTCGCGGTGCGCGACGGCCGGCGCTGGAAATATGCCGGCCGCGTTGGCACAGGGTTCGACGAGAAGACGCTGCGCATGCTCTACGGCAAGCTCGTGCCGCTCATCACCCGTGCCAAGCCGATCGACAAGAAAGTGCCGGACGAGGCGAACACGACGTGGGTGAAGCCGAAGCTCGTGGTCGAGGTCAAGTTCACCGAATGGACCAAGGGCGGCGAGATGCGCCACCCAGTCTATCTCGGTTTGCGAACCGACAAGCCGGCAACGCAAGTCGTGCGCGAGGTGGCGAAGCCGATCAAGCGCCGAAACTAGCTCGTGCTCTTCATGAAGGCCGCGAACTGCTTGAGATCATAATACTCGGACAGCTGGACGGGCCATCCGTCCTCCAGCAACCACACATGCTTTTTGTGGTGTCAAGCAACTTGCCGCTGAGCCGATGCTGACAGCGCGTGTGGACGTCGACAACGACCTTGGTCTCGTCAGGGGTCATTTGGCCGGGCTCAATGTACTGGGTGTCGAACCCGTCGAAGATCGCCTGGAGCCTGGTGATCGCTTCGGCCTTGCCTTCGCGCATGCCGCCGACGGCGAGCATTTCGGGTGGGATGTTCAGGGAGTGGGAGAAGTCGGCAGGCAGATGCGATGCGAGGCGGTCGAGATCGTGATCCCGCCAGGCATCGTAGATGTCCTGCAAGTTGGTCAGGGTGACTTTCGACACTGTGGCCTTCCTTCCTCGGAGCCACACTGTACCGGCGCCATCGGGGCAATTCGTTAACGGCTCTTGCCTTTGAAGGTGCGGGTGCCGGGCTTGCCCGATTTCGAGCGGGGACCTTGCCGCCGCAGGGGCATCTCGCGGTTATGCGGGCCCATCTCGTCGAGGCTCGGCTTGTGCGGGCGGGTGAGGTCGACCGTGCGCTCGAGATCCGATTGGCGGGCCAACGGGTCGTTGGCGATGGCAAGCTCCATCTGCCGCAGCCGCTTGACCTCGTCGCGGAGCCGCGCCGCCTCCTCGAACTCGAGATCGGCCGCTGCCGCGCGCATGCGCTTCTCCATGTCGGCGACGACGGCTTCGAGATTGTGGCCGATGGGCATCTGCTCGCCCTCGGCAAAGCCCGTCCCGGCGTCGACCAGGACGTGGTCGCGCTCGTAGACGGAGGCGAGAATGTCGCCGATGTTCTTCTTCACGCTTTCCGGGGTGATGCCGTTCGCCTCGTTCCACGCCATCTGCTTGTCGCGGCGGCGGTTGGTCTCGGCCATGGCGCGCTCCATGGAGCCGGTCACGCCGTCGGCATAGAGTATGACGCGGCCGTCGACGTTGCGCGCGGCGCGGCCGATGGTCTGCACCAGTGACGTCTCCGACCGTAAAAAGCCTTCCTTGTCGGCGTCGAGAATGGCGACCAACGCGCATTCGGGGATGTCGAGGCCCTCGCGCAACAGGTTGATGCCGACCAGCACGTCGAACGCGCCGAGCCTGAGGTCGCGGATGATCTCGATGCGCTCCAGCGTCTCCACGTCGGAGTGCATGTAGCGCACCTTGATGCCCTGCTCATGCATGTACTCCGTCAGATCCTCGGCCATGCGCTTGGTGAGGGTGGTGACCAGCACGCGATAGCCTTGCTGCACGACCTTCCGCGTCTCATCGATGAGGTCGTCCACTTGAGTGGATGCCGGGCGGATCAGGACCGGCGGATCGACCAGGCCGGTGGGGCGGATCACTTGCTCGGCGAACACACCGCCGGTCTGCTCCAACTCCCAGCCGCCCGGCGTCGCCGATACATAAACCGTCTGCGGGCGCATGGCGTCCCATTCCTCGAAGCGGAGCGGGCGGTTGTCCATGCAGGAGGGGAGGCGGAAGCCATACTCGGCGAGGGTGGACTTGCGACGGTAGTCGCCGCGGAACATGCCGCCGATCTGCGGCACGGTGACGTGGCTCTCGTCAACAAACACCAGTGCGTTGTCGGGCAGGTACTCGAACAGGGTCGGCGGCGGCTCGCCGGCTCCGCGGCCGGTGAGGTAGCGCGAATAGTTCTCGATGCCGGCGCAACTGCCCGTCGCCTCGATCATCTCGAGGTCGAACAGCGTGCGCTGCTCGAGCCGCTGGGCCTCCAGCAAGCGACCCGCGCCGTGCAACTCTTCGAGGCGGGCCTTGAGCTCCTCCTTGATGCCGCGGATCGCCTGCTTCAGCGTCGGCTTGGGCGTGACGTAGTGCGAGTTGGCGTAGACCTTGACCATGCTGAACTCGTCGGTCTTGGCGCCGGTCAAGGGATCGAACTCGACTATGGACTCCACCTCGTCGCCGAACAGGGAAATGCGCCAGGCGCGGTCCTCCAAGTGGGCGGGCCACAGCTCGATGGTGTCGCCGCGCACGCGGAAACTTCCACGCACGAAGTTCGCGTCGTTGCGCCGGTAGTGCAGCGCCACGAGATCGGCCATCAATTGTCTCTGCTCGACCTTGTCGCCCCGCTTCAGGCTGAAGGTCATGGCCGTATAGGTCTCGACCGAGCCGATACCGTAGATGCACGACACGCTCGCCACGATGATCACGTCGTCGCGCTCGATCAGCGCGCGGGTCGCCGCGTGGCGCATGCGGTCGATCTGCTCGTTGATCGAGGAGTCCTTCTCGATATAGGTGTCGGTGCGCGGGATATAGGCTTCCGGCTGGTAGTAGTCGTAATACGAGACGAAATACTCGACCGCGTTGTCGGGGAAGAAGCTCTTGAACTCGCCATAGAGCTGGGCGGCGAGCGTCTTGTTGGGCGCGAGGATCAGGGCCGGGCGCTGGGTCGCCTCGATCACCTTGGCCATGGTGAAGGTCTTGCCTGAGCCGGTGACGCCGAGCAGCACCTGATCACGCTCATGAGCGTTCACCTGAGAGACGAGCTCGGCGATAGCCGATGGCTGGTCGCCCTTGGGCTCGAGCTCCGTCTGAATGTCGAGCGCGATGCCGCCTTCGGACTTCTCGGGCCGGGGCGGGCGATGGGGCGTGAAAGCCGGAACCGCGCCGGTGACCAGAGGATGCTCTTGAATGAGCGGTTGCGGCGCCTCGCCAAAGCCGGGCTCGCGGCGATCGGCGCCGAGCGGCAGTCTCGACCATTCAGTGTGGCCTCTAAAGCACGACCTCCGGAGGAGGCGCCGCGCGCAGCATAGTGATGAATCGCGCGGCGGAGAAGACGGGTGAGGACAGGGGCTTGCTGTCTCAGGTGCCGCTTGGAGGCCACGCCGTGAAGACGATGATCGTTATCATCCACAGCATGGCGAAGATTTGCACCGCAAAGAACGAGAAGCGGATGCCGATGGTGAGATTGGTTTCTGGGAACAGCATGTGGGTGAGAGTTTGGCCCACGCGTGCGGCAAGAAACACAATGGCGAGCTGGTCGAGACGCGGCGTGTCGATTCCTGCGATGGCCGCCATAATGGCGATGGCGGCAAAAACCGGGAGATTCTCGACGCAATTCGCGTGTGCCCGCATCGCCCGGCAATAGAAGGGCGCGCCCTGGACCACGCCGCCGGGAAAATCTGTCAGTTCCGCCTTGCGCGACAAGACGCTGCCCCAACGGTGTACGCCAACGCCTGTGAGCGGCACCATCAAGGTCCATGCGGCGAACCCCAGAAGCACCCAAAGTGGAACAGTCATAGTAGCCTCCTGTCCCTAGCCTAACTCCTCGCGGACTTGCGCGTAGCTCACCAAGGCGAACAAGACGGTGCCGCCGGCGACGTTGCCGAGAAGGGTCGGCAGGAAGAAGCCGCCGGCAATGCTGAGGAAACTCTCCTCGCCGATGAGCCACATATAAATGGCTTCCACCGACCCGGCGATGATGTGGGTGAAGTCGCCGAGGGCGATGATGTAGGTGATCAGGGTGATGATGAAGATCTCGGTGCTCTCCGCCGAGGGCAGCATCCACACCAGCGCTGCAATGAGCCAGCCCGCAATGATGCCCTTGGTGAACATCTGCATGGGCGTGTTGGCCATAAGGTCGCGGCCAATATGTTTCACCGCCTCCGTAGTTTCCGGCCCAAGGGCGCCCGCGTAGGCGAGAAAAGCGGCGAACAGGAAGCAGCCGACGATGTTGCCTCCGAGGACAATACCCCACAGCCGCAGCACATCCCAGATGCCGCTCCAATCCTTGCGAACCATGATGGGAAGCACGGCGGTCAGGGTGTTCTCGGTGAACAGCTGCTGGCGCGCGAGAATGACGATCAAGAACCCGACGCAATAGCCAAGGTCGGCGATGACACTCGACCCGGGAATGCCCTTGAGTGTTGCCTCCAAGAGCGCCTGCGACAGCACCGAGAAACCGATCGAGAGCCCCGCGGCGAGGGCCGACCACCACAGAGCGGCAAAGCCGCGGGCGAGCTCGGCGTCGCCCTCCAGTCGGATGATCTCGTAGACGACGGCGGCCCGCAGCCGCCTGCGCTCCTTGATCTCTTTGGTTTCCTCGCGCGTAATCCCTTCTGACGGAGCCGTGGTCTGATCTTTCTTGGCCATTGGTGTTCCCGAGATCGTAGCGAATCGATTGATTCTAGGCGAAATTGCGGTTGCTAGGTGCCGTTCCTGTTAAGTCGATTGCCGTACAACAATCCACCCCAAACAGCCGGACCGAAAAGATGCCCTTGCTCAGCGTAATGCACGACACGCCCCTATGGGTGATGGGCGTGATCATCATGGTCCTGGCGGAAATATTCGCCGTGGGATTGATGCTGCTCACCCGCTACCGTTACGGCGTGAGCCGGCTGAGCCTCAACAACGAAGTCGCCGGCTTCAAGTTCGCCGTCGTGGGCGTGTTTTATGCGGTCACGCTGGCGTTCGTCGTTATCGCCGTTTGGGAAGACTATCGGGATACCGAGACGGCGGTACGCGACGAAGCCAAGGCGGTCGCCGACCTCTACCGCATAACATTCGCATTGTCGGAGGATGGTGGTGCGGAAATCCGCAAAGAGCTCTTGTCTTATGCCCGAAACGTCCCGGAGTACGAGTGGCCGACCATGGCGGTGGGCGAACCCAGCGAGACCGTCTCGGAGAATCTCAACAAGCTCAGTGCGGCGATTTTTGCGGTTCAGCCGGAGCAAGGCAGGGAATTGGCGCTCTATGAGCATGCCTTGCAGCTGCTCACGGTCGTAACCGACTCCCGCGCTGAACGTTTGGACAGCGCCAACGGCTCGATCGACGAGATTCTTTGGTTCGTGCTCATTGTGGGTGGCGCAATCACGCTCGGCTATCCCGCGTTCTTCGCGTCTTCGAATCTCAATGCCCAGGTTCTGATGACCGCGTCGCTTGCCGCGCTGGTGGCGCTCTCGCTTCTGCTGGCTTTGGCCTTCGACTTTCCGTTCACGGGCGACCCACATATTTCTTCGGCGCCGTTCGAGCAGGCGCTCGCGCAGATGCCCCCCAGATGGCCTCATCCTTAGTGTTGCGCTCGTTCGGATCTTGAGAGGGAGCCACCCGAGGGGTGCCCCGAAAAATGGGCCCAAAGTGGGCCTATTCTGTCTTACGCGTGAGCGAACTTTCACCGGCTCCGTTAGTATGCGCGGCTTGTCAGCTATGGGCGCTCTATGAGTGATGACCGATCAATAGAAGAGTCCTTGGCCAAGCTGTTTCGGGAGGCCGATACCCTCAAAGCGCCCCTGGACGACCGGCTGGACCTATATGCGAAAGGATCGCGCCAGCTCCTGCCCGAGCTCGAGGCGACTTACGACGAATTGGTCGCCCGCCTTCGCGAGAACCAAGCGGGCGCGCTCGTGCCCAGCGTGGGTCACAAGCTGCCCGAGTTTCAGCTGACCGACAGCGAAGGCCGACTGGTTGACCTCGCCTCGTTTCTGGAGCGGGGGCCGCTCGTGATCAGCTTCAATCGGGGACCGTGGTGCGATTATTGCGGGCTTGAGCTGCATGCCCTGGGGCGCGCCTATCCATACATTGCCGCCGCAGGCGGAGATGTCGTCTCTATTGTGCCTGAACTTAGCAAATATGCGCGGAATCTCCAGCAAAAGCGCGGCTTGCCGTTCGGCGTGCTGACCGATCTCGACTTGATCTACGCGTTCTCTCTCGGCCTCGTGTTCTGGGTCGGCGACGAGATCAAGGAGATGTACGGACAGTTCGGCATCGACCTCAGCGAGTTCCAAGGCAACGGCGGCTGGCTCCTGCCCATGCCCGCGACATTCGTCGTCGGCCGTGACGGCCACATCAAAGCGCGGTTCGTCGATCCCGACTTCCGCCGCCGCATGAATACGGAAGACATCTTGGCCGCCGTCATGGACGACGCGCGCTAGAGCGTCATCCGATCAGGCAAAACAACAACTCCCCACCGCTCGATCATCGAAACTTTCGCATCGCACAACGATGCAATGTCATGCGCATGCTGATGTTGCTTAACACGACGAATCGTTTCGTCGTCGACGTACAATTTCCGACTCATGATGGTGCGTTTGGAAAGAATTGGTTGTTGAACTTGGCGATGAGTGCTCGTCAAATTGCCACTTTCTGCTGCAATCAGCTTATAATGAAGAAAAATAATTGACTCGCGTTGTGGGACGGCAGGCCTGGACCAGTTAAGCGTGATTCGATGTACGCGTCTCAAGAACGGGTAATGCGTCATCAAAACAGAATCGGAGCAAGACATGGCTACCAGAAGGAAACGCACCACGAAGAAGGCTGCTCGCAAGACAGCGCGCACGGGTCGCAAGACGGCTCGCAAGACTGCGCGTGCGGGCCGTAAGACTGCTCGTAAGACCGCGCGTAAGGGCCGCAAGACAGCCCGTAAGACCGCGCGCACGGGTCGCAAGACTGCTCGTAAGACGGCGCGTGGCGCTCGCAAAACTGCGCGCAAAGCGCGGAAGACGGGTCGCAAGACTGCGCGCAAGGCTCGCAAGACCGGTCGCAAGGTCGCGCGTAAGGCTCGCAAGACCGCTCGCCGCGGTGGCGCTCGTCGGACAGCGGCCAAGCGGAGCACCGCGCGGCGCGGGTCGGCAGCCAAAAGGCCCGCCGCTCGGAAGAGCGCGCGCCGCTCATCTGCGCGTAAGAAGACGTCTCGCAAGCGTGCGGCGAAGAAATCTGCTGCTGCGCGAAGGGCGCCGGCTCGCAAGCCGGCAGCCAAGCGTAAGTCGGCGCCCAAGCGCAAACCGGCGGCGGTGAAGCCGGCCGCTCCTGCGCCAAGGCCAATGGCAGCCGCGCCGGTGAGACCGGCGCCGCCAATGCCACAACCTCCCCGGCCGATGGGCTCCCCGTCACCGGGTATGGGTGGCACGCCGCCTCGTCCGGCGAGTCCGATGGGCGGTTCGCCCGGTTTCGGTTCGCCTCGCCCTCCGATGCCGGGCAGCTCGCCTAGTCCGAGCCCAAGCCCGCAGCCCTATCGGCCATCGTGGGCGAGAGACGACGACGATTAGGAAGACAAGATGGGCCGGCTCACAAAAGCCGGCCCTTCTCTCTTTCTCTACCTTCCGTTCCCGATTGCAGAACTTGGCGACACTCTCAGGAGATTGTCCTCCGGCGCGTTGCCAGCGGCGCCGCCTCGTCACGTGCTAGGCTAGAAACCTCTGAAGATATTGCCGGCCGCCAGAATCACGTAGGCGACCACCGCGACCCAGAAACCGTTCTCGGTGATGAACGGAATTGCCATGAATTTTCCGGCGATAGCCAATGCCGCCAGGATGATGGACACCACGAAGACGACGGTTGTCGGCGGTGACAGACTCATCGCGCAGCCCTCCCTCTTGTTGACGAGCGGACTGTAATCGTTTTCTGTGAAAAAGCGAGCGCGTTCGGGTCACCGGAGCATGACAGGGTCGCGCGTACGGGGGGCAAAAAGCCCGGCATTGAGGAGGCTTTGCGATGGGTCCGATGATGCGGCTAATCCTTGGGCTTGTTGTACTTGCGCTCATTTTGGGTGGTGTTGCGTTTGGGCTGCCTTCACACGTCACCGTGGCGCGGTCGACGGTGATCAACGCGCCCGAATACGCGATCTACCCCTATCTGAATAATCTCCGCCGCTTCTCCGAGTGGTCGCCATGGGCGGCCCGCGACCCCAACCTGAGGGTGACCTATTCGGGTCCTCAAGAGGGCAAGGGCGCCAAGGTCGAATGGGTCAGCGAGCAGCCCTCGATCGGAACCGGCAGCATGGAAATCACCGAGACGGAACCGTCGAAGAGCATGGATCTCGCCGTCAACTACAACGGGCTCGAAGGAACCAGCAATTTCGACCTGGCGCCGTCCGGCGCGGGCAGCAAGGTGACCTGGAGCTTCGGTTACGAGACCGGAACCAGCCCGCTCAAGCGCTGGAAGGCCCTGATGCTGGACGGCTTTGTTGGTGCCGAATACGGGTCGGGGCTCGAAAGGCTCAAGACCAAGGTTGAAGGAGACCGCCGCTCGGCGGCGACGCCGGCTCCGGCCGTGGTGCCGCAGCCAGCCCCGCCGGCGGAGGGGCAGCCCGGCGCCGGCGAGACGGTCGTACCGGAGTCTTCGAACCAAGAGCAGGGGGCTGAAGCCCCGGCTGCTTCGCCTCAGGACGCGGGGGCCGCACCGCCGCCGCCGAAGCGGCGGCAACAATAGGCGTTGCTACGCTGAAGGAAAATCCGAGTCGTTACAGCTTCTGCTGATCGGCAACCGCGGGCGGCGCAATTGGCGCCATGCCCTGGGACGCATCCCTGATGAGGTCCTCAAGCGGTCCGCAACTGAACGGGGACCCGCTGTCGGTGCGCTCGGCCTCGCTACCAGCAAGATGCGGATCAACCACGCGGCGTCTGGTGACCTTGTAGACGCAAGTTGCGCCGTCGGCCGCGGTGAAGGTGATGCTATCGCCGATTGCCGCGTCGGTTGACGCCACGTCGCCCAGAGCTACGTCGCCTCGTCCCGTGTCATCAATATATGCGCTAGCGGTGCGGCGGGGCCGAGCCGAAGCAGAGTCCGCTGCGTTGGGCTTGAGCAGGGAGGCGCTCAAGCCGAGCCGCGGAACGTTGGCCGTCGGCACGAGCGACATGCTGATCGATAGGTCCTCCCACGGCCAATGCTCAGTCTGCGATTGGCCGTCGAGCGCCTGATCCCAGACGCTTTGACGGACGGCCTGAGCAAAGCCGGTCTTGTCCAGAGAACCCTCTTTGAGTTGGACCGCGCCCACGAGAAGTAGCGTGATGGCCGCCGCCCCCAATCCCCAACCGAGCGTCGCGCGCGGGCGGAGAGAGGGGAGGAGAACCTTTACCGACCCCCGTATCGGCATCAGATCCTCCTCCCGATCCGCCGCGGGGAGGCATCGTCGCGGCGGTAGTGACGCCACAGGAGCAGCGTCACCGCGCTTAGAATCGTGAGTAGAAGGATGAACATTCCGATTTGCCTCGTCTGGCTGTTAGGGGTCGGCGTCGCCGAGATCTCGTCAATCGAGGTCTCTTGAGGCGCCGTCACGCCCGTCGCCGGTGACTGTGGCATCTCGGTTTCTGTCGCGGCGTCGGCCGTATCGTACGACGCGGCAACAGGTTGAGGCGCCGGCGCCTCCTCTGCTGGCGTGGCAGCCACGTCAGCGAGAGTCGACGCTGCGGACGGTGCCGCCGCCTGATCGAACGCCAAGACTTGTTTCAGGGGCAGAGCCGCGCGCAGCTGCTTCCCGGCGATGGAACGCCCGAACACTTTATCATAGACCCAGCCATCTGGAAGGTTCAGCGGCAGCTCGGTAGAGGTCACGTTTTCGCCATCCGGCCGGGATGTGGCGGGGTCGATGGCCACGAGGCTGGTCTGGCTCGACACGAGATGATGGAGGAGCGCGACCTTTTCAATCGACTTGGCGATGCCTTGATCGCCGTCGGAGACCTGCTTGGCCTCCAGCGCGGCGATCTTGGTGCGGGCCCATAGCTTGCCGACGCCTGCGCCATCGACGGCGTCTGCGAGGGGGATGGCGACGCTCCACGGCTTGCCGTCGAAGGTGCCTTTGAGCCGAAGCTCGCCGTCCGGCGATGACACCTTGGCCGACAGGACGACGGGCTCGCCAGCATAGAGATCGGGGAGGGGATCGGGCCACACCTCCGTCGTGGTGCCGGCGGGCCATTCAGCCTTGAGTCCGACAAGGAGGGGCTTCTCCAGCTTTGCGAACAGCGCGCTCATGCGCTCAAGGACCTGCGCTTCCGCGCCGATATGGGTAAAGGTGCCGCGTCCGAGTTCGGCCGCCCGGCGCATGAAATAGCTGTTCGGTGCCGAGCCAATGCCGACGGTGAACAGGCGCGAGCGGCCGGCGTTGGCGGAAATCTCCGCGAACAGCTGTGCCTCGTTGCCGATGGCGCCGTCGGTCAGGAACACCACTTGGCGCACGCTGGCGTCGTCGTCCGGGTTGGTGTCCTTGAGTGCCGCCTTCAGCGCCGGCAGCATCTCCGTCCCGCCCTCCGCATCGAGGCGCGACACGAAATGCTTGGCGATGGCGAGATTCTCGGAGTTGGCGGGGACGGCCGCGTCGAACAGCAATTCCAACGTGTCGTCGAAACGAATGACGTTGAAGGTGTCCTCGGGGCGGAGCCGGTCAAGGGCGAACAGCAGGCTCTGCTTGGCTTGAACGATCGAGGTGCCGGACATCGAGCCGGAATTGTCGATCACGAAGATCAGCTCGCGCGGCAAGATCTTGGGGTCCGCGTCTAGGGTCGGCGGCGTGACCATGGCGAACAGGTAGTGCTCGCCGTCGACAACCTCATGGAACAGCGCGGTCTGGGGCGCTAACGCGGCCTTGGGGCGCCACGTCAGTTCGAAGTCCTTGTCGGCGGGGACGGTGCCGTCCGCGAGAGCGAGCACCGCGGTCTCGTCCCCGGTCCGCTTCAGCGCGATCTTGTGGTAGGCGCTGTCGATGTCGCCGAGGGCGAAGCCGGCATTGAGCGTGACTTGGATGGAGACCGGATTGATCTTGCCGTGCTCGGCGGGGTCGAGCACCGGCGGCGTGATGCGGTCGCGGTCGGGGACCGGATCGACCGGCGCGATCTTCCCGCCATAGTCGACGAGGTTCACAATCTTGGGCTCTGGGTTGTAGCGGGGCGCGACGACCAGCGGGAAGCGTAGCGAATAGACGCCGCCGTCCTGCTTCACCGTCTCCTGGTATTCGATGCGGATGACGACAGACTCGTGCGGGCCGATATTGGCCACCGAGTTGGTGAAGATGTTGGGCCGCTCCTGCTCGACCAGGCTTGCCTTCTGGCCTGCATCCTTTGCGGCCTCGTACAGCTCCTTCGCCTCATCGCGGCCTTTGATCTCGCCGACGATGACGCGGTCGCCAATCTCCATGCGCAAGCCGTCAACCGCCGACTGCTCGGGCAGGGGGAAGACGTAGATGCCCTCGAGCCAGGTATCGCCGGGGTTGGTGAAGTGCTGCGTTACGACCGTGCGGGCGATGGTGCCGTTCACGGTCACGACGACATCGGTCTCGAGGCGGGGCGCCTCGACCAGGCCGCCCTCGGTCTGGAGCAGGAGGGCGCCGGTGTTCATCTCGCCGGGCGTCACGAATTTCGCGGCCGCCGGGGATTCGGCTCGCGCCAGAATCGGCGGCAGAGCCAGCAGGGTCGTTAGGATGAGCGTGAGAAGCGAGAGAAAAGGCAGAGTTGCCAGAGGCTTGAAGGAGCCCGGAGCTTGGCGGTGCATGGTCATCGACTAGCCCTCAATGCTCGGCACGAGGGTTAATCAATCATGTCAATGGGGCGCGGGCTTAGCGGTATTGTGGCTGGGGTACGGGCTTCCCCGCCATATGTGTGGCGCAAATTTGATGGGCGCGTTGCCTCCCGAACGCCTAGGAGAGAGGCCAGCTGGAGCTCGTTTCCGCGCGCGACAGTTTATGCACGGCCTTATTGTGCATTGCACTTGCGAGCAAAAGCGCGCCCGCATAGGGTTGCCGCGTTTTTCCCGGCCCTCTTAGCATTTTCAGGAGTTCTACATGGGACTGGTCGCCCGCACGCTCGAACGGGTCAAGCCTTCGCCGACCATGGCGATCACGAACAAGGCGCGCGAGATGAAAGCCGCCGGGTTCGACGTGATCGGCCTCGGTGCCGGCGAGCCTGACTTTGACACACCCGACAACATCAAGCAGGCGGCGATCGAAGCCATCAAGCGCGGCGAGACCAAATACACCGCAGTTGATGGCATCCCCGAGCTCAAGCAGGCGATCAGCGAGAAATTCGCCCGAGAGAACGGCCTCGATTACAAGCCCAACGAAATCACCGTGGGCTCGGGCGGCAAGCACGTGCTCTACAACGCACTGCTCGCCACGCTCGATCCCGGCGACGAGGTGATCATCCCGTCTCCTTATTGGGTAAGCTATCCCGACATCGTGCTGTTGGCGGGCGCGGAGCCTGTCGTTGTGGATACCAAGCTCGAGGACGGCTTCAAGCTCACGCCGGACGCGCTGGAAAAGGCGATCACGCCAAAGACCAAGTGGTTCATCTTCAACTCGCCGTCGAACCCGACGGGGTCCGCCTATACGCGCGAGGAGATCAAGGCGCTCACCGACGTTCTTTTGAAGCATGAGCGCGTCTGGGTGCTGTCCGACGACATCTACGAGCATCTCGTCTATGACGGCTTCAAGTTTTCGACGCCCGTGCAAGTGGAGCCCAAGCTGAGAGACCGCACGCTGACTTTGAACGGCGTGTCCAAGGCCTATTCGATGACGGGCTGGCGGATCGGCTATGGAGGCGCTCCGGCGGAATTGATCAAGGCGATCGGCAAGCTGCAATCGCAATCGACCTCAAACCCATGCTCGATCAGCCAGTGGGCGGCGGTCGAGGCTCTGCGCGGTCCGCAGGACTTCCTGAAGGAGTGGGTCAAGTCTTTCCAGGAACGCCGCGACCTCGTGGTTTCCATGCTCAACCAGGCAAACGGCATCAGCTGTCCCACGCCGGAAGGCGCCTTCTATGTGTACCCATCATGTGAGGGCTGCATCGGCAAGAAGACGCCGAAGGGCGATACCATCAACAGTGACGAAGACTTTGCCACCCTGCTTCTCCAGGAGGAGGGGGTCGCCGTGGTGCACGGCGAGGCGTTCGGCCTGTCGCCGTTCTTCCGCATTTCCTACGCCACCGGCGTGGACGCGCTGGAGGAGGCCTGCCGCCGCATCCAGCGCTTTTGTGCGAGCCTCACATAGCTTGTCTATAATGAGCGTCGATCAACGCGAGAGAGGCGAGCCCATGAAATTCTCCAAGCTGAGCACGGCCAACCAGATCGAAGGCAAGATCATGGAGATCCGCAAAGGAGCCGTGACCGCCGTCATCTATGTGCAAATCGCCGGCGACACCATGGTCGAGGTAAGCGTCACCATCGCGTCGCTTGAAACTCTCGGGCTCTACGAGGGAAAGAGCGTGACGCTGATCATCAATCCCGTCGACATCATGGTCGGCTGCGAATAGGCCTACGACCTGCCCTGGGAGGCGGGGCCGCCCGCTCTGGGGAGTCATGGACACTATCGTTACAACAAAACCGACGGTGATCGCCCGCGACTCGCAGGTGCATCGTCTTGCGAGTGGCCGGCAGATTGGGTTTGCCGAGTACGGCGGTCCCGGCGGTCTGCCCGCCATCGCGCTGCACGGCACGCCGGGCTCGCGTTACATGTTCGCGCTGACCGACGAGGCCGCGCGGACGCGGGGCTTGCGCCTGATCGCGCCGGAGCGGCCTGGGTACGGCCTCTCCGAGACGCATCACTTCGATACGCTGGCCGAGACGGCTGCCGACGTGGAATCGCTTGCCGATGCGCTTGGCTTCGACCGGTTCGCGCTGATCGGCGTCTCGGGCGGGGGGCCGCACGCAATCGCTGCCGCGGCGCGCATGACGGATCGCATCTTGCGCATGGCGTTGATCGGGCCGGTGGGTCCCATTGCCGAGTGCGGTGACCACATTCGCATGTCGCATCTGCACCGGCTCATCTTTCATCATCTGGCGCCGTCGGCGTACGCCGCGGGGGCGTTGTTCTATTCGTTGCGGAGCCTGGTCGACTGGGCGCCGGGCATCGCCTATCACCTCTTGATGCAGCGCGTGACGGCGTCGGACCGCGAGGTTCTGTACCGGCCCGAAGTCCGGGCCAATCTTCAGGCCGCAATCCGCGAAGGTCTGCGGACTGGTGTCGACGGCGCGCTCCAAGACCTGCGTCTGTACTGCGGGCCCTGGAATTTGCGGCTTACGGAGATCGACGTGCCGACGATCATGTGGCAGGGCAGCGCCGATACCATCGTGCCGCCGGACGCGGCCTATCATCTTGCCAGCGCGCTTCCCAATTGCCGGCTCGAAATCATCGAAGGCGCGGGACACTACTGGGTGTTCGGTGGGTTTGATCGCGTGCTCGACGAGGTGCGCGGCGCATGGCCTCGGCGATGACGCCGGCGTTCACCCACTGCGCGCTGCACGTGGCGGATCTCGATGCGTCGATTGCGTTCTACGAGCGCTATTGCGGCATGACGATCGTCAAGGAGCATGGCGAGGGCAAGAGCCGCGTCGTGTGGCTGGCAAGTCCGGGCGCGGAGGATCGCTTCGTGCTCGTGCTGCTTGGCGATGGTCCCGAGCGCACGCAAGACGAAGACGACATGACCCATTACGGGTTCGGCGTGCCGTCACGCGAGGACGTCGACAAGATCGCCGCGTTGGCCAAGGAAGAGGGCCGGCTGCATTGGGAGCCACGTGAGTACGCGCCGCCAACGGGTTATCTGTGCGGGGTCAAAGACCCGACTGGCTACATCATCGAGTTTTCGTATGGTCAGCCGCTCGGGCCCCATCAAAGCTAGTGCGCTAGAACTTGCTGTAGACCCGGCAGCAGCAATCCTTTGAGCCGTCCGGGTGGAAGCTGCACACCTGCTTCTCCTCCCCCTGACATTGCGGCGGGTAAGCGGTCGGCGGGATGCCGGCGGTGCAACGCTGCGTGAACGGAATGCAGTGGCCGCCGAGCAGTTCGGAATTCTCGGGGCAGCCTGAGGATGCCGCCGCGGCCGCAGGAGGCGGCGCAGATGTCCAGCCCGAGTCGCCCGAAGCGGGAGGCAAAGCGTCCTGCATGCCGCTGCTGTCCGCGGGAGCTGAATACGAGTCATCGGAAGAGCTTCCCGGAATGCTCGGCGCCTTACCGCTGCGACGGTCGGCACCAGCCTCCCGCTTGCAGGTGAACCCATTGCCGAAATCGCCGCACACGAATTTGGCATCGAGCACGAGCGGTGCCTGGAGAGGTGAGGATCCCACCGTCAACGTCAGGGGCGCGGCGTTGGCGAGTAGCACAAAGCAATAGGTCGAGAGAACAAAGGCGAAAAGCAGACGCATGACATCCCCATCCGGTCAGGGGCGCAACCATAACGGAATGCTGGCTGGAGTGAAGCGGCCGTCTCTTCCGCCGCCGCGCCCATTAGGCGCCCCTTGCCAGAGAGCCTTTCCCTTGACACGATAGCGTTATTAAGGCTCGCGCGGGGGGAGAAGGGCCGAAAAGCGACCCTCCTGCGGCGTGTTGTAAGGGAGGAGATCATGGGCCAAGCGCAGGGCCAACCAGCCCGCAGCGCCCGCTGCATCGCACTGGTTGGCCCCTATCTCAGCGGAAAAACGACACTTCTCGAAGCAATCCTGGCGCGGACCGGCGCCATCAACCGGCAGGGCGCCACCGCAGCCAAGAACACAGTGGGTGACGCCTCGGACGAAGCCCGCCATCACGGTATGAGCGTCGAGCTCAATGCCGCCACGGTCGAATTCCTCGGCGACTCCTTCACTTTCCTCGACTGTCCCGGCTCTATCGAATTTCAGGCTGACGCCGCTGGCGCGCTGACCGCGTGCGACGCGGCGGTCGTGGTGTGCGAGCCCGACGAGAAGAAGGTCCCGGCACTTCAGCTCATTCTCAAGCAGCTCGAGGACCGCGGCATTCCGCACTTCCTGTTCCTCAACAAGATCGACAAGGCCGAGGCGCGGGTGCGTGACATCGTTCCGATGCTCCAGCCGGCTTCGACCAAGCCGCTGGTGCTCCGCCAAATCCCCATCTGGGAGAACGACATCGTCACCGGCTTCGTCGATCTCGCACTCGAGCGCGCCCATGTTTATCGCGAGCATGCGCCGAGCGAAGTGATTGAGATTCCGGCAGAGCTTGCCGACCGTGAGAAAGAGGCCCGCTTCTCGATGCTGGAGAAGCTCGCCGACTATGACGACGAGTTGATGGAGCAGCTTTTGGAGGACGTGGAGCCGCCGCGCGACAAGGTGTTCGACGACCTCTCCAAAGAGCTGCGCGACGGGCAGATCTGTCCAGTGCTGCTCGGCTCGGCGGAGAACGGCAACGGCATATTGCGTTTGCTGAAAGCGCTCCGGCACGAAGCCCCTTTTGTACAAACCACGGCTGAACGGCTTGGTGTCGAAAAGGCGTCCTCGTGCGCTTACGTGCTGAAGACGTTCCACACCGAGCATGGTGGCAAGCTAACGCTCTCGCGCGTGCTTGCCGGCACGTTTGCCGATGGGACGACCGTCTATAGCGGTGACGATGAGGAACGCATCGCCGGCGTATTCGACCTAATGGGCCAAGAGCCGGTGAAGCGTGGGTCGGCGGAAGCCGGCGACACGGTGGCGTTCGGGCGTCTCGAAGGCATCAAGACAGGCGACACGCTGTCCACGGAGAAGGGCAAACGACTCAAGATCGAGCCGGGTGAGGTTGCCGAACCGGTATTCGGCCTTGCCATCGCCGCCAAAGAGAAGAAAGACGAGGTGAAGCTCACCACGGCGCTCGCCAAGATCATCGAGGAGGATCCGTCGCTCTCGATCACCCACAATCAGGATATGGGCGAGATGGTGTTGTGGGGTCAGGGTGAGATGCATTTGCGCGTGGCGCTCGAGCGGCTCGTGCGCAAATACGGCATCGATGCTTCCACGCAGCCACGCCAGATTCCCTACAAGGAGACGATCCGCAAATCGGCCGAGGTGCGTGGACGCCACAAGAAGCAGTCGGGTGGACATGGCCAGTTCGGCGACGTGGTGGTGACCATCAAGCCGCTGCCGCGGGGCGGCGGTTTCGAGTTCTCGATTCGATCACCGGCGGCGTGGTGCCGAAGAACTACATCCCCTCCGTGGAGATCGGCGTGCGCGACTATCTCAGCTCGGGGCCGCTGGGCTTCCCGGTGGTGGACCTCGCAGTGTGCTTGATCGACGGCTCCTACCACTCGGTGGATTCGTCCGACATGGCGTTCCGCCAAGCCGGGCGCATCGCCATGACCGAAGGCATGCCGCAGTGCCAGCCGGTGCTGCTCGAGCCGATCATGGCCGTCGAAATCGCCGTGCCGTCCGAGGCCACAGCCAAGATCAATTCCATCGTGTCGTCGCATCGCGGCCAGATCTTGGGCTTCGACGCGCGGCCCGGCTGGTCGGGCTGGGACGTGGTACAGGCGCATATCCCGGAAGCCGAGATCCAAACCCTGATCGTGGAGTTGCGCTCGGCGACGGCCGGGGTAGGGACGTTCCATGCCTCGCTCGACCATCTCGCCGAACTCACCGGCAAGGCGGCGGATCAGGTGTTGGCTCACAAGGGCGACAAGGCAGCCTGATTGTGTGTTCGACGTCGCGCTAACCGAGGATTGAATCCTGTAACGTCAACTTGCGGAAGTTGCAGGTCCGCGAAGCCAACTGCGGGCGATCTATGTCAGTCCGATGAGTTTCGGCGTAAGAATTTGATAAGGCTGGACCTTTAGCCTCACTGGGACCGGTCTCACGGCGAGACTGCAACAGTGGTCCATGTCCGTGGAAAAGAAACATTCGCCGCGCCGGATTCCGGACAGACGCATCGATCCCATCGTCTTTGGTGTTGCGAGCCTGATCGCCGCCGCTGTTCTCGTCGCGCTCGTGGCCATTCCACAATATTTGTCGAAGCAGCGCGGCTCGACGTGCTGCGCGGCCATGTCGGCGAGATCGGACGGATCGCGGCCAGCGTCGTCGACGGCGATCTGACAGGCGATTACTCGATCCGGACAATTACAGCGATGAGCTCTATGACGAGGCCGTCGCCCCGCTGGTACGGCTCCATTCCG
Source organism: Hyphomicrobiales bacterium (assembly GCA_041397675.1). GTDB lineage: Bacteria > Pseudomonadota > Alphaproteobacteria > Rhizobiales > Methyloligellaceae > Methyloceanibacter. The sequence continues at coordinate 150,645 of JAWKWG010000003.1, forward strand.
CCGATCCCGACATCTTCTACCTCTACACGATGGTCGAGCGGGACGGCGTTCCCTACTTCGTGCTCGATACCGCGGCGTCGCCCAACCTCAAGACGGAGCATCCTCTCGAGGCGTCCGGCTACATGGAGGCGTTCGAGGTTCGCGAGGAGACCGGCAACGATTGGCTTAAGGACATCGCGGCGGGCAACACCTATGTCACGCCGAGTTTCGAGCAGGACGACTATGGGACGTTCCTCACCGCGCATGTGCCGATCTATGACAGCAAGGGGCACTATAGCGGCTTTGTCGGCGTCGACTTCGACACGCAGTACTATCAAATGTATGAGGCGCGCTTTCGCACGATCGCCATCGCTTCGCTTGTCGGCGCGCTGCTGCTCGCTTTGCTGGTTGGCTACCTGGTCGCGCGCTACCACGCGGCGATGCAGCGTCGGATCAGGGAGCTCCATGAAAGCTCGATCCACGACAGCTTGACCGGACTCTACAACCGCCGCGGCGTCATGGAGGTCATCAAGAAGGACTTGGAGACGCGTGTCGGCAAGAGCGCGCTCCTGCTCATCGACATCGACAATCTCTCGGCAATCAACGATGCGCGCGGCCACGTCGCGGGCGATGCCGTGCTGGCCCGGACCTCCGAGGCCATTCGCAACAACCTGCGCGACGGCGACCTGTGCGGCCGGTTCGGCGACGAGTTCATCGTCTATGCGCCGGGTTGCGATGCGACCGATGCGGCTGAGATGGCCCAGAAGGTCCTCACCAGCTTGTCCAAGGAGGGGATGCCGCTGGCGCGTGCCGATTTCAGCGTGTCGATTGGCGTTGCCACCTGTGACAATGATCGCTCGGAATTCGCCCGCATGTACCGCGAGGCGGAGGAGGCGTTGCGCGGCGCGCGGTCGGAGGGCCGGAACCGCATTGGCATTGCGCCCGCGTGGGAGCTTTGTGCGCCGCAGGAAGGATCGCCCAAGCGGGCCGCGTTGGCCTAATCGGGGCGAAAATCCCAAAAATTGCTCCGAAACGGCAGTCGCCCGCCGTAGGAGCCGTTATAAAATACCCCAGTCGGCCTTGCCCCCCTTGGCCCGGCCCGGTAGACGATATGCCGATTTCTTGTTCACTGACCTAGCTTCATAGAGGGCGTTCCCATGACCGTATTTCCGCAGCTCGAAATTCCCGAGACCCTTGCCGCCGGCCCTGGACCGGGGAACACCGACCCGCGCGTGCTTGAGCGCTTCGCCGCGAGCGGCGTCGCCGACCACATGCAGAAGGACGTGCTCCGCGGCATGATGGAAGCCAAGCAGATGCTGCGCGATCTATGGGGCACCAAGAACGTCTATACCTATGGCGTTGCCGGTACTGGCTTTTCCGGCCTCGACTGCGTGCTCTCCCTAATTTTGCCGGGTGACAAGGTGGTGGCCTTCCCGAATGGCACGTTCTCCGGCATCGATAGCCTGACCATCCGCATGAAGGCCGCGACGGCCGAGGAACTCGCCGCCGACAGCCTCAACCCGAAGCCCAAAAGTGTCACCATTGTCGAGACGCCCCACGGTCAATCGGTCACCGGCGCAACCGTCGACAAGGCGCTTGCCGAGCACAAGCCGATGTGGGCGTTCATGGCCCATTGGGAGACGGGCTCCGGCCGCATCAACGACCTCAAGGGTTTCTCCGACGCCTGCGTGAAGCATGGCGTGATGGGCATTGTCGACGCCGTGTCGAGCCTTGGCGTCGGCGACTTCAACATCGACGACTATCCGGGCGTGGTCGCCTGGGCGTCATGTCCGCAGAAGGGCGTGCTGTCGCTGCCGCTCACCTACGCGCCGGTCAGCTTCACCGACAAGGCCATCGAGATGGTCAAGAAGCGTGGCTGCCGTACCTATGTGCATCATCCCATCCTCGACGCGCGCCACTGGGGCATCGTCGACGGCAAGGATGTCGACACGCCAGGCTATCACCAGACCCATTCCTGCTATGCCGTCGCCGCGTTCCACGAGGCGCTCCGCATCATTCTTGGCTACGGGCGCGCCCGCAAGGCGTCCGACTACAAATATCACGAGAAAGCGCTGCGCCAGGCCGTGGAGGCTATGGGCTGCGAGGTCACGTCGGACATGCCGAGCCTCGTGGTGCTCAATCTGCCCGGCAAGCTCAAGGGCAAGGAGAAGGAGTTGGTGCAGGGCGCCCGCGCGCAAGGCTTCGGCATCTGGCCGACCTTGTCCGAGCCGGTGCAAGTCCGCATCGGCATTCTCAATCAGCTCTCACCTGAGCAGATCAGCGAGATCGCCAGCCGCTTCGCAGACGCCATGCTCGCCATGGGCGCTCAGTTCGACAAGCAGCAGGTGATGAACCAGCTCAAATCGTACTACGCCAAGGCGGCGTAGACCTTCGCGGTTTCAGAATTGCGGCGCTCGCGCACCCGCGCGGGCGCCGTTTTCTTTTGGGGCTACGGTTCCACGCAGGTGGCGTAGACGCCAAACCCCGGAGCTCTGGCATTGCGCCGGAGCTCGTCGCGCGCCTCCCGGCAGGCGACCTGAGTGGTGAAATCGATCACCGTGGTGGTCGCCGTGCTGCTGGTCGTGCCCTCGGGTCCGAAAAGCGTGAAGACGATCATTCTGCGCCCCTCAGACTCCGCGGCCTGAGCGGTTGCGAGCATCGTGCCGGCAAATAGAACGGCAATAGCGAGTTTTTTCATTGGACACCCCCGTACTCCGTACGCGCTTTTTAGCGAGTGCCTCCTCCCGCTCCACCAAGTGAAGCACAGGAAGGTCCGGGGAGGGAAGGTGCCTTCCGAGGCGCTTAGTCGGTGCGCGGGTGGGCTTGGCGCCAGTCCGATGGGCGCTGAAATGTCCCTCGCCAGATGCCGCGATTCTCGGCCTGAGCTTCAGCCTCGGCGCCGGCGTAGGGACGGGCGCCCGCCATGTCGAGGGCGATGGCATAGCCCTTCAGCACCATGGCCTCGCCGAGATCCGGAACACCCGCCGCGCTGCACACGGCGACGAAGCGGCCATAGCGGTCCTTGGCTTTCTCCTGGCACGTCACCTCGCCGCCCTTGATCAGGGTCGTCAGGCCGGCCTTGGCGGCGCGGCCGCACAGCCAAGACTTGCCGTTCTGCTCTTCGCAAGTCTGCTTCAACTCGGGCGCGTCGATGGCGTAGATTCGGTATTCGTCGCCGTTGCCGGCGCGAAGTGTGTCACCGTCGATCGCAACGATCTTGGCGTCAGGTCCGAACGGCTCGGGCTGGATGCTGCAATAGTGATTGAGCAGGAGCACGAGGCCGAGCACGAGCAAAAGCGCGATGAGCTTGCCCAGGCCGTTGATGAGAGCGGTGCGGGTCGAGACAGTGTGGGTCTGGCCCGTTGATGTGGAGGCTTTGCGCCGCGCCATCAGCCGCCGTCGATCTGCCGGCCGATGATGGCGATCGCTTGCTGATAGACGCCCGCCGCGTTCCACTGTTGCAGCGCCGCGAAGTTGGGCTGGCCCGGCTGATAGCCCGCGCCTGGCTGCCAGCCACCCTTGCTGCGCAAAAAGTTGGCCGTGGAGGCGAGCGCGTCAGCCTTGGAGTTGAGGTCGATCACCCCGTTGCCGTCGCCGTCGACCGCATAGAGCAGGATCGACTTCGGCAGGAACTGGGTCTGGCCCACCTCGCCGTGCATGGCGCCGCGCTGAGCCGGGTTCAGAATACCCCGGTCGACGAGCTGGAGCGCGGCATAGAGATGGCCGGTGAAATATTCCGGGCGACGGCAGTCATAGGCCAGTGTGGCGACGGCCGAGAGCACGTTCTGATTACCCATGAAGCTGCCGAAGCCGGTCTCCATGCCCCAGATGGCGATCAGCGGCCCGGCGGGCACGCCGTAGCGTTTCTCGATGGCGTTGAGCAGTGCCGCGTTCTGTGCCTTCAAGCGCTTGCCCTTGGCGGCGATGGCTGGCCCACCGCGCTTCGCCATGAACTGATCGAGGGAAAGCTTGAAGCTCTTCTGGCCGCGGTCGGCACGGATCGTGCCCACCGAGTAGGTGGTGCCCATGAGCGCCTGGACGCCGCGTTGGCCGATGCCGTTGGCCTGCGCCTCCTTGGCGAACACCCGCTTCCACTGCTCAAAGCCGGCAGAGTTGTTGCCGCATGGCGCCGCGTCTGCCGGGACAACGCCCGCGAACAGCGCCGCCGCGATAAGCGCCGCGAGCCGATAACAGGTCTTGAAAAGCTTGGTCTTGGGGATTTGCGCGAAACGGGTCTGCGCCACAACTAATTGCGCCATCAGGGCCTTCCGTGGTCCAGGGAGGCCCGGGCCATTGCGCAGCGCCGAACCGCCATCCTTGAGGTCTTCGCCTCGTTACCGCCCTGGAAGGCCTGGGCCACCCTCGGGCGCCTAGCCCCCGAGATGCCCCGTCCTCGAGGACGCGCTTCGTTTCCCCCGCAGATCATTTCTAGCGTGAGGTTTCCCGCCTTGGCAATTGGGTAAGGTGAGAAGCCAAACCTCCGCGAATCAGGCATGATTCCCGTCATGGCAGATCGATCGAGGCTTGCGACGGAGCGCATGAGCGTGAGCGTCGTCCGCGTGGCGCGGGCGGCGAAGCCCGCGCGCCTCAAGTTCTGCGCGCTGGAAGGGCCCATGGTGGTGATGATCGAGGCCGACTGCGAGGACGACGCCTATGCCATCTGCGCGGAGCAGGGGCTCGAGTTCGTCTGCCTCTGCGACGACTAACTCCGCGTCACCCAACGATCCTGTGCCATAAGCTCCGCCAGTTGATACGGCGGCCCACATAGCTCGCCCATTTCGTATGTTCCCAGTTCTCGACGAACTGATAGCGCTCGGCGGCGCGCGCCTGCTCCTCGGTGTCGTAGCGGAACATCTCCGTGCG
>JAWKWG010000004.1:0-137459 GCA_041397675.1 Hyphomicrobiales bacterium
CTCGAGCCTCGACAAGGACCTCAAGTTGCCCAAGGGCACCGACACGGCCGCGGCGCAAGCTGTCGGCAAGCTCGTTGCCGAACGGGCGGTGAAGGCCGGGGTCAAGGACGTGGTGTTCGACCGCGGCGGCTATCTTTATCACGGGCGCGTCAAGGCGCTCGCGGACGCGGCTCGCGAAGCGGGCCTGAACTTCTAGGATTCGGAAAGGATCGACCGTGGCACGAGGAGCCCCTCAAGGTAGAGATCGCGACGATCGCGACAGCGAGTTTATCGACAAGCTGGTGCACATCAATCGCGTGGCCAAGGTGGTGAAGGGCGGACGGCGCTTCGGCTTCGCCGCGCTCGTCGTAGTTGGCGACCAAAAGGGCCGGGTCGGGTTCGGCCACGGCAAAGCGCGCGAAGTGCCCGAGGCCATCCGCAAGGCGACCGAGTCGGCCAAGCGCAATCTGGTCAAGGTTCCGCTGCGCGAGGGGCGCACGTTGCATCACGACGTGCGCGGCCAGCATGGTGCGGGAAAAGTCATCCTGCGCGCGGCGCCTCCCGGCACTGGCATCATTGCCGGCGGTCCGATGCGTGCGGTGTTCGAGACCCTCGGCATTCAGGACGTGGTGGCGAAGTCGGTCGGTAGCTCCAACCCCTACAACATGGTGCGCGCGACGTTTAACGCGCTGCGCCACGAAGACAGCCCCCGTGGCGTGGCGGCGCGGCGCGGCAAGAAGGTGAGTGAGATCGTGTCACGCCGGCGTGACGGTGCCGGCGACGGCACCCAGGCCGAGGCGTAAGCCTGAGAGCCCCAGCAGCAAGGTTTGAGAGATGGCCGATAAACAGAAGACGATCGTCGTTGAGCAGATTGGCAGCCCAATCCGGCGCCCTGGCATTCAGCGCGCGACCCTGATCGGGCTCGGCCTGAACAAGATGCACAAGCGGCGGACGCTCGTCGACAGCCCCCAGGTGCGCGGCATGATCGCCAAGGTGTCTCACCTGGTCCGTGTCGTCGAGGATGAGGCCAAAGCCTAAGGAACGGAATGATGCGACTGAATGAGATCAGCGACCGCGAAGGTGCGACCAAGCCGAAGAAGCGGCTCGGCCGGGGCCTCGGCTCCGGGCTCGGCAAGACCTCGGGCCGCGGCCAGAAGGGCCAGAAGGCCCGCTCCGGGGTTGCCATCAAGGGCTTCGAGGGCGGCCAGATGCCGCTTCACCGGCGCCTGCCGAAGCGCGGCTTCAAGAACATCTTCGCGAACGACTTCAACGAGGTGAATCTTGGCCGCGTGCAGAGCGCGATCGATGCCAAGAAGCTCGACCCCAAGAACCCGATCACGGTTCAGGCGCTGCTCGAGGCCGGGCTCATTCGCCGCGTTCGAGATGGTGTGCGTCTGCTGGGCAGTGGTGAATTCAAGAGCAAGGTCGCCTTCGAGGTGACTGGCGCCTCGGGCGGGGCGATCAAGGCGGTTGAAGCCGCCGGTGGCACCGTGACGGTGACGCCAATGCCGCGCCGCGAGGCCAAGCCTGACGGCAAGGGCAAGCCCAAAAAAGACCGCAAGGCGGAGGCAAAGTCCGCCAAGCCGAAGGATGAGGGGGCGCCGGCGAAGAAGGCCGCGGCTAAGAAGCCTCGCGCCAAGGCCAAGAAGGACACGTCCGAGTAGGTAGGGCGGCCTCCTCAAGGCCGTCCGATCAGCTTGGAGAAGGGAAGCGCCGATGGTTTCCGCCGCAGAACAGCTCGTTTCCAATCTCAACTTCGCGGCTTTCGCCAAGGCCGACGAGCTCAAGAAGCGCATCTGGTTCACCCTGGCGGCGCTGATCGTTTATCGGCTCGGCACTTATATTCCAATCCCGGGCATCAACCCCGAGGCGCTGGCCGACGTGTTCCGTCAGCAGCAGTCCGGCCTGCTCGGCATGTTCGACATGTTTTCGGGTGGCGCGGTTGGCCGTATGGCGATCTTCGCGCTCGGCATCATGCCGTACATCTCGGCATCGATCATCATCCAGCTGCTCACTACCGTCTCGCCCTATCTCGAGCAGCTGAAGAAGGAGGGCGAGCAGGGTCGTCGCCAGATCAACCAGTACACGCGCTACGGCACGGTCTTTCTCGCCGCGCTTCAGGGCTACGGCATTGCCGTCGGACTCGAAGGGGCGGGCAATGTCGTCACCGATCCCGGCTGGTTCTTCCGCGCCACGACCGTCGTGACGCTCACCGGCGGCACCATATTCCTCATGTGGCTCGGCGAGCAGATCACGGCACGTGGCGTCGGCAACGGTATCTCACTGATCATCTTCGCCGGCATCATCGCGCGCCTGCCGCATGCGTTGGTCGGCACCCTTGAGCTCGGCCGCCAAGGCGCATTGTCGACGGGCCTCATCGTCGCTCTCCTGGTTATGGCGGTCGCCGTGATCGCCGTGATTGTCTTCATGGAGCGGGCGCAGCGGCGGCTCCTGGTGCAGTATCCCAAACGACAAGTGGGCAACCGCATGTTCCAGGGCGATGCCTCGCATCTTCCGCTCAAACTCAACAGCGCCGGTGTCATCCCGCCGATCTTCGCGTCCTCGCTCCTTCTGCTACCGGTGACGGCAGCAAACTTCTCAGCGGGGCAGGGGCCGGAGTGGCTCAACAGCATCACGGCCATGCTCGGCCGCGGCCAGCCGCTCCATATCCTTCTCTATGTATCGCTGATCGTGTTCTTCGCGTTCTTCTACACGGCTGTCGTGTTCAATCCGAAGGACACCGCCGACAATCTGAAGAAGTATGGCGGCTTCCTTCCGGGTATCAGGCCGGGCGAACGCACCGCCGAGTACATCGACTATGTGCTGACGCGTATCACCGTGGTCGGCGCCATCTACCTCGCCGCGGTCTGCGTGCTGCCGGAGATCCTGATCTCCTATGCGGGCGTGCCGTTCTATTTCGGCGGCACGTCGCTGCTCATCGTGGTGAGCGTGACCATGGATACGGTGGCGCAGATCCAGAGCCATCTGCTCGCGCATCAATATGAAGGCCTCATCAAGCGGGCCAAGCTCAGGGGAGCTCGGCGGAGATGAATCTCGTCCTGCTCGGTCCTCCCGGTGCAGGCAAAGGGACGCAGGCGAAGCAGCTGGAGCAGCGGCACGGCCTCGTCCAACTGTCTACCGGCGATATGTTGCGTGCGGCCGTTGCTGCCGGCACCGAGCTCGGCAAGAAGGCGGGCGCCATCATGGAGCGCGGCGAGCTCGTGCCCGACGAGATCGTGACCGGGTTGATCGCCGAGCGCATGGACGCCGACAAGGGCGGCAAAGGCTTCATCCTCGATGGCTTCCCGCGCACCATTCCTCAGGCCGAGGCGCTCGACCGCCTGATGGCGGAGCGCGGCAAGAAGGTCGACCGGGTGATCGTGTTGGCCGTCGATGACGATGCACTCGTAACGCGCATAACAGGCCGTTATACCTGCGCGACGTGTGGCGAGGGCTATCACGACGTGTTCAAGAAGCCCAAGGTTGAGGGCGTTTGCGACCGCTGTGGCGGGACCACGTTCAGCCGCAGGGCCGACGACACGGAGGAGGTGGTCAGGGCCAGACTCAAGGCTTATCACGCCCAGACGAAGCCTCTGATCGGCTATTACGAGGCGCAAGGGAAGGTCAGGTCGGTCGACGGCATGGCCGATATTGAGGTAGTACAAAAGGAGATCGACGAGGCGCTGGCTGGGGCCTGAGGCTTGACTCGGCCAATCGCGCTTTTCCGCCCAGTTGACCTTGTCAAGCGGAATCGCTACATAACGGCGTCACATTGCTTGATGGACTGACCGGTCCCGGGGGTAGTGCCTGTCCGCGGTCGGTCTTGTCGTGTTCCAATAGGGTAAATCGGCTTTAATTTCAGCACCTTAGCAGTGCGCGAGGAGGCGGCTACGTGGCCCGAATTGCAGGCGTCAACATCCCGACTAACAAGCGGGTCGAGGTCGCGCTGACCTATATCCATGGCATTGGCGATACGTTCGCCAAAGAGATCTGCGCCAAGGTGGCCATTCCGCCCGAGCGGCGGGTGAGCCAACTGTCCGAATCGGAGGTTATCCAGATTCGCGAGGTGATCGACCGCGACTATGTCGTGGAAGGCGATCTCAGGCGCGATGTTGCCATGAATATCAAGCGCTTGATGGACCTCGGTTGCTACCGTGGTTTACGCCATCGTCGTGGGCTTCCGGTGCACGGGCAGCGCACCCACACCAACGCGCGGACGCGCAAGGGCCCGGCGAAGCCGATCGCCGGAAAGAAGAAGTAGACAGCTCAACGCGCGGCCAAGCTCTTTTGGCTTTTGTCAGCGCCTAGTGAACAGCGGGAATAGAGCATGGCTAAGGAAAAGGCGCGGGTTCGTCGCCGCGAAAAGAAGAACATCACTTCGGGCGTCGCCCACGTGCATGCGAGCTTCAACAACACGATGATCACCATCACCGACGCGCAGGGCAACGCGATCTCCTGGTCGTCGGCGGGCGCCATGGGCTTCAAGGGATCGCGCAAGTCGACGCCGTATGCGGCACAGGTCGCCGCAGAGGACGCCGGCAAGAAGGCGATGGAACACGGCATGAAGAACCTCGAGATCGAGGTGCGTGGTCCGGGTTCGGGCCGCGAGTCGGCGCTGCGCGCACTGCAGGCTGCCGGCTTCAACATCATCTCGATCCGCGATGTGACGCCGATCCCTCATAACGGCTGCCGGCCGCGCAAGCGCCGCCGCGTCTAAAGAAAGGCAAGGCTACTCAAAACATGTTGCACGAGGATATTCGGAAGCTGGGGCAGGCGGCCCCGCTCAATGATCAAGAAAGGGCTCACCCGGTGCTGCAAAAGAACTGGCAAGATCTTATCAAGCCCACCAAGCTCAACATCGCTGCGGGCCGCGATCCGGCGCGTTTCGCCACGGTCGTCGCCGAGCCGCTCGAGCGTGGCTTTGGGCTGACGCTCGGCAATGCGCTGCGGCGCGTGTTGCTGTCTTCGCTGCAAGGCTCGGCAATTACGTCGGTGCATATCGACGGCGTGCTGCACGAGTTCTCGTCGATCCCAGGCGTGCGCGAGGACGTGACCAACATCGTGCTCAACATCAAGGAGATCGCGCTCCGCCAACATGCCGATGGCGTGAAGCGCATCGTGCTGCAGAAGGAAGGTCCTGGCGTGGCCACTGCCGGCGACATTCAGACCGGCGCCGACGTCGAGATCCTGAACCCCGAACATGTGATCTGCACGCTCGACGAGGGCGCGTCGATCCACATGGAGTTCACCACCTCGACCGGCAAAGGTTATGTGCCGGCCGAGCGCAACCGTCCGGACGACGCGCCGATCGGCTTTATCCCGGTCGACTCGCTGTACAGCCCGGTGCGCAAGGTGTCGTATCGCGTGGAGAACACGCGCGAGGGCCAGATTCTCGACTACGACAAGCTCACCATGGATATCGAGACCGACGGGTCGGTGCGCCCCGAGGATACGATCGCGCTCGCGGCCCGTATCGTTCAGGACCAGCTGTCGGTGTTCGTCAACTTCGAAGAGCCGAAGAAGGAGCAGACCTACGAGCGGCAGCCGGAACTCGTGTTCAACGCCGCGCTGCTCAAGAAGGTCGACGAGCTCGAGCTGTCGGTGCGTTCGGCCAACTGCCTGAAGAACGACAACATCGTCTATATCGGCGATCTCATTCAGAAGACCGAGGCCGAGATGTTGCGGACGCCGAACTTCGGCCGCAAGTCGCTCAACGAGATCAAGGAGGTGCTTGCCTCCATGGGTCTGCATCTCGGCATGGAAGTGCCGGATTGGCCGCCCGAGAACATCGAAGAGCTGGCCAAGCGGTTCGAGGACCACTACTAAGCATTTCGGGCCGTCGCGGCCTTACGAGCTCCAAGAAGGGGAGAAGTTATGCGTCATCGCAAAGCAGGCCGGAAGCTCAACCGGACACCCGCGCATCGTAGCGCGCTGCTTGCCAGCCTTGCGTCTGCGCTGATCAAGCACGAGCAGATCGCAACGACGCTGCCCAAGGCCAAGGAGCTGCGGAGGGTCACCGATCGGCTGATCACGCTCGCCAAGCGCGGCGATCTGCACGCCCGGCGGCTCGCGTTTGCTCGCATCCGCGACGAAGCCATGGTGACCAAGCTGTTCGACACGCTCGGCCCCCGCTATGCGGATCGTCCAGGCGGTTACACGCGCGTGCTGAAGGCAGGGTTTCGCTATGGCGATTCCGCGCCGATGGCCGTGATCGAGCTGGTCGAGCGCGATGAAGAGGCCAAAGGCCTCGACTCCGGTCCGGTGCAAGAGACATCCGAGGAGGCCGCCGCCGCGTAAAGCCGACGGCGAAGTTCGCTCAATAAAAAAGGCGCGCCCACGTGGCGCGCCTTTTGATTTTGGTCGACTACGACTTACTCGTCATCGTCATCGTCATCATCATCGTCATCGCCCTCAAGCGGCTCGGACCGGTCGCGGCCCTTTGACACCTCGTTGCCCGCGGCGGCTTCCCGCTTGTCCCAAGCGGCGATCGCGTTCTTCTTGATGCCTTTGACGCCGTCGCTAAGGATGCCGAAGATGATCTTCTTAGCCTCGTCGTCTTCGGTGCCTTCGGCAGCGTCGAATTTGGACTCCCAATAGATCACCGTGCGATCCGGCTCGTCATCCTCCTCGACCCAGAGCTTGGACGAGTAGTTCTTGATGGGGAGGGGGCTCTCGACGATCTCATAGCTGTAGGATAGATCGTCCTTGTCGGTGAGCTTCTCCTTGATCTTGCCACCGTCGCCCAGGGTCAGGATGCGATAGGTATTCCCGTCCTCGGTGACCTCCTCGCATTCGGCCACGGCGGGGTGCCAATCCTTGATGGTGCAGAAGCTCTCACCGGCGACCACCCAGACCTCGTCGGGCAGGCCAGGGGCCTCGATCCGCTTCTTGACCGTGATCGCGTAGGCCGAGGCGCTCCAGGCGACAATCGCAGCGAGTGCAATCAGGGTCAGTTTGAACATACGCATGCGTTTCTCTCCACTGTTTCGGCGTTTTGGATAGGCAAAGATGCCGTCGGCTCGGCATCTTAGATGAAAGCGCTTTGACGGCAACCCAACTGCATGGGGAATCTGCCGCAAGAAGGCCGGTTTTCTTTGGGAGACCAGGTCGCTATACCCATGGCACCCTCCGGCCTTCCTGCGATCCCTAACAGGGGCGGCGATGACACTTTTGGCAAATTTCATTGGGAAACTTGGCATCGCCGGGCTGCTCGGTTTGGCCCTACTGCTTGCCCTGCCGGCTGGTGCCCAGGAGAAGGTAGTGCCGAAGAGCCAAACGGCTCTCAAGCAATCCTTCGCCCCCGTGGTGAAGCAGGCGGCCCCGGCGGTGGTGAACGTCTATGTGCAGCACCGGGTCCAACAAATGGTGTCGCCGTTCTTCGACGATCCGATCTTTGGACGGCTGTTCGGCGAGCGGTTCGGCGTGCCGCGCGAGCGCATCCAGAATTCGCTGGGCTCTGGCGTGATCGTCAGCCCCGAAGGGGTGGTGGTCACCAACTATCACGTCATCCGGGGCAGCGGCGACTCGGAGATCACCGTTGCGCTCAACGACGGGCGTGAGTTCCCCGCCAAGCTCATCCTCAAGGACGAGCATACCGACCTCGCGGTGCTGAGACTTGATGGCGACGGTGCGACGTTTCCTTCCATTACCTTCGCCAACTCCGACAACCTCGAAGTCGGCGATCTGGTGCTCGCCATTGGCGATCCATTCGGCGTGGGGCAGACGGTAACGAGCGGCATCGTATCGGCACTGGCGCGTACGCAAGTCGGCATCTCCGACTATCAGTTCTTCATTCAAACCGACGCGGCGATCAATCCCGGCAATTCTGGCGGCGCCTTGGTCGACATGGATGGCCAGCTGGTCGGCATCAACACGGCGATCTTCTCCAAGAGCGGCGGCTCGCACGGCATCGGATTTGCGATTCCTTCCAACATGGTGCGGCTCGTGGTTCAGTCGGCGCTCAAAGGCGGCACTGTCTTGCGCCCGTGGTTCGGCGCCTCACTCCAACCGCTTACCTCCGACATCGCCGAGTCGATCGGATTGGATCGGCCGGCGGGCGCGCTCATTACCAGCCTCCATGAAAAGGGTCCCGCACGCCAGGCGGGGCTCGAAGTCGGCGACGTGGTCACCAGCGTCGACGAGAAAGCGGTCGCTGATCCCGAGGCGTTTCAGTATCGGTTCGTCACCAAAGGCGTCGGCGGACAGGCGGCGATCGGCGTGTTCCGGAAGGGCAAGAGGTTCAAGGTCACCATCGCTTTGATTGCGCCGATCGAGGATCCGCCGCGCGATGCTCGCACGCTTGAGGGGCGCAATCCGTTGTCCGGCAGCACCGTCGCGAACCTGTCGCCCGCCGTGGCGCAGGAGCTCGGCATGGAGGACGGCAAGGCAGGCGTCGTCGTACTCGATGTCGATCAGCGATCGAACGCCGGGCGATTGGGCTTGCGGCGGGGCGACATTATCGTCGGCGTCAACAACGAGAAGGTCGACTCCGTCAAGACGCTTGCCGCGACGCTCGATCTCAGTAATGGCGGGTGGCGGCTCGCGCTCGAACGTGGCGGCAAGCTGTTCAATCTCGCGATCCAAGGCTGATCCATGAAGAAGGCGGCGACGCTGTTCGAGGCTGCAGGGCTCGCGGACAGCGCTCCACGTCCGCTCGCCGACCGTCTACGGCCTAAGACGCTGGATGAGGTGATCGGTCAGGATCATTTGCTGGACGAAGGCATGCTAGGCCGCATGGTGCGGGTGGGCCGTCTCGGCTCGGTGATCTTCTGGGGTCCGCCAGGCACCGGCAAGACGACGGTGGCGCGACTGCTCGCGGAAGTGACTGATCTTCATTTCGAGCAGCTTTCGGCGATCCACTCCGGCGTCCAGGACCTGCGCAGGGTGTTCGACGCGGCGCGGGCAAGGCGCGAGGAGGGGCGGGGCACGCTGCTGTTCGTCGACGAGATCCACCGTTTCAACCGCTCCCAGCAAGACGCGTTCCTGCCGCATATGGAGGACGGCACCATCGTGCTGGTCGGCGCGACCACCGAGAACCCGTCGTTCGAGCTCAACTCGGCGCTTCTGTCGCGGGCGAGCGTGCTCACCTTCAAGCGGCTCGACGACGATGCGCTCGAGGAACTACTGAAGCGCGCCGAGGCGCATGAAGGCCGCAAGCTCCCGCTTGACGACGATGCGCGCGCGGCGGTGATCAACATGGCCGACGGCGACGGCCGCGGTCTCATAAACCTTGCCGAGGAGGTCTTCCTTGCGGTCGGCAAGGACGCCAAGCCGCTCAATCGCGATGCGCTGATCCGGCTCGTACAACGCCGCGCGCCGATTTACGACAAGAGCCAGGACGGCCACTACAATCTCATCAGCGCCTTGCACAAGTCGGTGCGGGGTTCGGACCCCGACGCGGCACTCTATTGGCTGGCTCGCATGCTGGCGGGCGGCGAGGACCCGCTCTATATCGCGCGTCGGCTCGTGCGCATGGCGGTCGAGGACATCGGCCTCGCCGATCCGTCGGCGCTCGTTCAGGCGAACGCCGCCAAGGACGCTTACGATTTTCTGGGATCACCGGAGGGCGAGCTCGCGTTGGCGCAAACCACCGTCTATCTCGCGACCGCGCCCAAGTCGAACGCGGCCTACAAGGCTTTCAACGCGGCGACCAAGGCGGCGGAAGAGAGCGGCTCGCTGCTGCCGCCGAAGCATATCTTGAATGCGCCGACCAAGCTGATGAAACAGGAAGGCTACGGCCGCGACTACGCTTACGATCACAACGAGGCCGAGGCGTTCTCAGGCCAAAACTATTTCCCCGACGGGATGGCGCGGCAGCAGTTCTATGCGCCGACGGCGCGTGGCTTCGAGCGCGAGATCAAGGAGCGGCTCGACCGCTGGGCCGAGCTTCGGGCCAAGAAGACGCGCTAGCCTTCGCCCGGTTTGCCATTGCCGTAGCGGATCACCTGGACTTTCTCCATTGTCACCAGGGAACTCCCCATCATGCCTTCGATGGCGGCGACGAAGTCGCGAATCTTGTCTTCGCGGTCGACGATCTCGATGACGAGCGGGAGATCCTGGGACAGCCGCAAGATCTTTGTGGTGTGAAGGGCGCTCGAATGGCCGAAGCCCATGGGCCCCGGAGCACGGTGGCGCCGGCGAGCCCCATCTCGCGGGCTTTCAGCACGATCGCCTCGTAGAGCGGCTGGTGCTCGAACTTGTCGTCCTCGCCGATGAAGATACGGAGCAGAACGGCGTCGCGTGACAGTGGCATTGGTCAAATCCACTTCATGGCGTTGAGATCCAGAGGGCCAAGACATGCCCGAGCCAGACGGCAACGAGGCAGAAGATGACGGAAGCGACGATGTTGCCGCCAGCTTGAAGCAGCTCGCCGTCTTGCACGAGGTTGAGTGTCTGAAGGCTGAACGACGAGAAGGTCGTGAAGCCGCCGAGAATGCCGAGCATGACGAACTGGCGCATGGTCGAGCCGGCGAAGATGCGTCCGTCAGGCCCGGTCAAGGTGGCAAACAGGCCGATGAGGAGGGAGCCCGTCGCGTTCACGAACAGCGTACCCCAAGGGAAGGTCTCGCCGACCAGCCGGGCGGCGACGCCGGAGCACCAATAGCGGGCCACGCCGCCGAGCGCACTGCCCAGCGCGATCCACAAGTAGATGATAAGGGAATTGGCGAGGGACATCAGGCACCGTCCAGCGTGCTGTTTAGCCCGAGTCGGCAAGGCCAGGGCTGGAAATTGCCGGATTTTGCATGACCCATGCGGCGCTCCTTCTGGTCCGGTCCGCAAGCGAGGGCGCGTGGCGAGAGCAAAACAAAGCCCGCCTGACGGCGGGCTTGCGGACCATCGCTCCCACCGCGCGCGTAAGGTGCGGCAGGAGTCATTAGCCAAGGGCGGTTCAGGGGGACTCCATCCCCTTCGAATTTTCGCAAGCTATGCTACTTGAGTCTCGGCGCCGATCAAAGTCCGATCGGCGCGTATCGTTCCCAAATTCTTGAGCCGCAGCGAAATGACGCAGAGACCTTCCGTCCAGACCCGCAATGTCAGCGAGGACGAGGACGGCATGCGCCTCGATCGCTGGTTCAAGACCCACTATGCGAGCTTGCCGCATAGCCGGCTCGAGAAGCTGCTGCGTACCGGCCAGGTGCGGGTCGACGGCGCGCGCGTCAAGGCGAGCACCCGGCTCGTGACAGGCCAAAGCGTGCGTGTGCCGCCGCTGCCCGACGTGGCGCCGCCGCCTGCGCCAAAACAGGCGCTGTCCAAGGCCGACCGGACGTTTCTCAAATCCATCACGCTCTACGAGGATGACGATCTGCTCGTGCTCAACAAGCCGTCAGGCATTGCCGTGCAAGGCGGCACCAAGACCACGCATCATATCGATCGGCTGCTGGAAGGTCTTGGCGACGGACCGGAGACGCGGCCGCGCCTCGTGCACCGTCTCGACCGCGACACCTCAGGCGTGCTCGTCATCGCCAAGCGGCGGAGTGTTGCGGCGAAGCTTGGACGCGCGTTTCAGACCCGTTCGGTGCGAAAGATCTATTGGGCGCTGGTGCATGGCGTGCCGAAGCCGGCGCAAGGCAAGATCGAGGCGGCCTTGGTCAAGGCGGGAGGACCCGACGGCGATCGGGTCCGCAAGGCCCGTCCCGGCGAGCAGGATGTGGCGCAATCGGCGGTGACATATTATGCGGTGATCGACCGGGCCGGGCAGCAGGTCGCACTCGTCTCGCTGAAGCCGGTGACCGGGCGCCAGCATCAGCTCCGCGCCCATATGGCGATCCTCGGTCATCCCATTCTTGGCGACGAGAAATATCCGAGCCGCGATGCATTGCCTGAGGGTCTCGATGAGAAACTTCATCTCCATGCGCGGCGCATCAGCTTCCCGCACCCGTCAGGCGAGGGCACCGTCGACGTCACGGCGCCGCTGCCGCCGCATATGACCAAGGCGTTCGATGTGTTCGGGTTCGACCCGCGCGGCTCCGACAGCGACGACTAGCGATCCGTCGATGCGCATTTCGCCAAGAGCTCCTGCCGCGTCTTGATCTCGCTCTCCAACGTTTTCAGCGGCGCTTTGTCCAGGACGCACCAACGATAGTGCGCGCTGCGGTCTAGGCTCCAGCGGGGACCGGCGAAGCCGCAGCCACGGGCGTCGTTTGCCTTTGCCTGAGACAAGGCGTTGTTGGCGTACCAATCGCACATGCAAAGGCGAATGTCGGTGGTGCGGGAGTCGGCTTCCGCTTGCACGGCCGCCTTGGTCGAAGCGCGGCACCATTCGCGGTGAGTGTCCGCGTCGTTGCTCCATCGGGGTCCGTGGAACTTGCAGGCAAACCGCACCGCGAGGGCGGCTTGCTGTGCCGCCTGGTCCGCGTAGGCGTCGCAGGCCGCAGCGTCGGCCGCCGCCGTAGAGCCCGGTACGAGGAGGACGCTCAGGAGAAACGAGAGGCACACACCAAGCCAACCGCGGTGATCCATTAGGCCGTCCTTAGCGTCATCGCGGGGCGTCATCAACTTCTTCATGGTTCTGCGGGATGATGCCCGCAAATTCGAGACTTATGGAGGATATGACATGATCTCGAAGACAGGTCGGTTCACCCGGTTCTCGCAGCTTGCGTCGCATATCACGGGACGCCCCGTCGCCTTCTTCGGCGCCGTCGCGATTATCGTGCTATGGGCTGTGTCGGGTCCCCTGTTCGGTTACAGCGACACCTGGCAGCTGGTCATCAACACCGGCACGACGATCGTCACCTTCCTCATGGTGTTCGTGATTCAAAATACGCAGAACCGCGACACCGCGGCGATGCACATCAAGGTCGACGAACTCATCAGGGTCACGGAGAAGGCGCGGAAGATGTTGCTCAATCTCGAGGAACTGGACGAGAGCGATCTGGAAGCGCTGCGCCAGGACTACGAGCGTCTGGCGGTCGAGGGGCGGCACAGGTTCCATACCAAATCGCGGCTGATGGCGGAGGCGGGGGAAGCGCCGCCCAAATCGCGGTCGACCAAGTCTCAATCGACAAAGTCGCGGTCACCGGCAAAGTCGCGGTCGAGGAAGCGCACGACGTGAGTGAAGGCGGGAACGGCGTAACGCCGAAGCCAGGAGGGGCGCCGAGCCTTCCCAAGCGGTTCTACAAGGAGGTCGCAATTGGGGAGGAGGGCGGCCGGCCCACGCTTCTGCTCGACGGCAAGCCGGTGCGCACGCCCGGCAAGGCGCCGCTCGCGGCGCCGACAAAGGCCTTAGCCGAAGCCATCGCCGAGGAATGGCGGGCGCAAGGCGAGCGCATCGATCCCCGCACTATGCCGCTCACCAAGCTCGCCAACTCGGCGATCGACGGCATCGAGGGCCGCGCCGAGGCGGTGATCGACGACATCGTGGGGCACGCGGGCTCGGACCTGCTGTGCTACCGCGCGACGGGGCCTGAGGGGCTCCTGGCCGAGCAGGCGAAGCACTGGGACCCGGTGATGGCCTGGGCCAGGGACGAGCTCGACGCGCCGCTCAAGCTGGCAGGCGGCATCGTCCATGTGACCCAGCCCGAGGGCTCGCTCGCCAAGATCAGAGCGCGGCTTGAAGGGCTCAACGCGTTTGCACTGGGCGCTCTCCATGTCATGACGTCGCTCACCGGCTCTGCGCTGCTGGCTCTAGGGGTTGCGCTTGGGCGCCTCACGCCCGACGAGCCTGGAATGCGGCCCACGTGGACGAAGACTGGCAGATCAGCCAATGGGGCGAGGATGCCGAGGCCAAGGACCGCCGCGCCGCGCGCCGCCGCGAGTTCGACGCCGCGGCGCGGGCGCTTGAACTTTCTGAGTCGTAAGAATCCCTTAGCGGGACGGCTTAACAAGCTTGTCGAGCCCCGAGGCCATGTCGGCGATCTTTCGCAGCGGGCCCATAAGCCCCGGATTCATCGCCGCGAAGTCTGCGGGCGATCGGGTTGGCGCGGAGGTCGTAGACGCGGGCGCACTGGATCGGCGCAAGCCTGATACCTGAGGTCGTCGCCGGCTCGTCGGGATGCTCGAGTTGCGCTTCGGTGACGAGGCGGGCGCGGATGTCGTCGAGCTCCTGACCCACCCATAATAGTAGTAGCCATGCCCGGCAGCAGCCGCGACGGCGCATAGGACGACAACGGCGATGCCTAGCTTCATGGCCAGAACCTCAGGACGGCTGAGACCAAGGATGCCGTGTTCCGTCGTGCCCAGCAACATGAGCTACTGCTCCGACACGGCGATGTTGTGGAGGCCCCCGATGGGAGCGTGCGTTTCGACTGAAATAATGCAGCAGTAACAGCAGCCACTCGGCAAAGTGGCGATGTCTTTCCACGTCACGGCGCCCCGCGATTGGATTTGCGGGCCGTCACGCCCATGCTATTCACCTTTGGGAACGCGCCACCTGGGGAATCGACATGAAAGAAGTCCTTGAAGAGCTTGAAGTTCGACGCGCCAAGGCCCGCGCCGGCGGGGGGCCGGCCCGAATCGAGGCGCAGCACAAGCGCGGCAAGCTGACCGCCCGCGAGCGGCTGGCGCTCCTGCTCGACGACGGCTCGTTCGAGGAGTTCGACATGTATGTCGAGCACCGCTGCATCGACTTCGGCATGGAGCAATCCAAGGTGCCGGGCGACGGCGTGGTCACCGGCTGGGGCACCATCAACGGCCGCGTGGTCTACGTGTTCGCCAAGGACTTCACGGTGTTCGGCGGCTCGCTGTCGGAAGCTCACGCCAACAAGATGATCAAGATCCAGGACATGGCGCTCAGGAGCCGGGCGCCGGTCATCGGCCTGTTCGACGCGGGCGGCGCGCGTATCCAGGAGGGCGTGGCGGCGCTCGGCGGCTATGGCGAGGTGTTCTTGCGGAACGTCTTGGCGTCGGGCGTGATCCCGCAGATCAGCGTGATCATGGGGCCGTGCGCCGGCGGCGACGTCTATTCGCCGGCCATGACCGACTTCATCTTCATGGTGAAGGACACCTCATACATGTTCGTCACCGGCCCCGACGTGGTGAAGACGGTGACCAAGGAGACGGTCACGGCGGAGCAGCTCGGCGGCGCCGTGGTCCACACCACCAAGTCGTCGATCGCCGACGGCGCCTACGAGAACGACGTCGAGGCGCTGTTGCAGATGCGCCGGCTGATGGACTTTCTGCCGTCGAGCAATCTGTCGGGCGTGCCGGAGCTGCCGACCCGCGATCCGTGGGACCGCTGCGAGAAGTCGCTCGACACGTTGATCCCCGACAACCCGAACAAGCCTTACGACATCAAGGAGCTGATCCATAAGGTCGTGGACGAGGGCGACTTCTTCGAGATCCAGGAGACCTACGCCCGCAACATCGTCACCGGTTTCGCCCGCATGGAAGGGCGGACTATCGGCGTCGTCGCCAATCAGCCCATGGTGCTCGCCGGCGTGCTCGATAGCGATGCCTCTCGCAAAGCCGCGCGCTTCGTGCGCTTCTGCGACTGCTTCAACATTCCGCTGGTGACGTTCGTCGACGTGCCGGGCTTCCTGCCGGGCACCGACCAGGAGTACGGAGGTCTCATCAAACATGGAGCGAAGCTCCTGTTCGCGTTCACCGAGGCGACGGTGCCGAAGGTGACGGTCATCACCCGCAAGGCCTATGGCGGCGCTTACGACGTTATGTCTTCAAAGCACATTCGCGGCGACATCAACTATGCGTGGCCTAGCGCCGAGATCGCGGTGATGGGCGCCAAGGGCGCGGCGGAGATCCTCTACCGCGCCGAGCTGTCGGACCCGGAGAAGATCAAGAAGCGCATCGACCAGTATCAGGAGCGCTTTGCCAATCCGTTCGTGGCGGCGGAGCGGGGCTATATCGACGAGGTGATCGCGCCGCGCGGCACGCGCCCGCGCATCGCCCGCGCGCTGCAGATGCTGCGCAACAAGCACGTCGAGAATCCCTGGAAGAAGCACGACAACATCCCGCTGTGAGAACAGTCCTTTTCCTTCTCGGTCTGGCACTTTCCCTGGCGTTCGCGGGATCTGCTCCCGCGGCCCCGCTTCCCGCTGGCGCCGAGAGCAAGTTCGCCGAGGTCAACGGCATCCGTATGCATTATGTGCAGATGGGCGAGGGACCTCTCCTCGTGTTGCTGCATGGGTGGCCCCAGACCTGGTACGAATGGGCCGAGCTGATGCCGGCGCTCGCTGAGCACTTCACGGTGGTGGCGCCCGATCTTCGCGGCGTTGGCAAGACCGAACGGACCGAAAACGGCTACGACAAGCAGACCCTATCGAAGGACGTCGCCGCGCTCATCAAGCAGGTCGGAGGCGGCGAGCCCGCCGTCGTCGTCGGGCACGACATGGGCGGCAAGGCGGCCTTGGTTCTCGCTCTCACCCAACCTGCTCTCGTCAAGAAACTCGTCATGATCGACTGCATGCCGCCAGGTTCGGAGAACATGGACGTGGCCCGCGGTGGCTTGTGGCACTACGGCTTCCACATGGCGAAAGATTTCCCCGAGATGCTGACAAAAGGGCGCGAGCGCGAGTATCTCACGGCCATGATGACGCTGCTCTCTGGCGGCAAGGAGGTGATGACGGATGAAGCTGTCGATGAGTACGTTGCCGCCTATTCATCACCTGGCGGTATGACGGCCGGTTTCAACTACTATCGGACGCTTCTCGAGGACGCTGAATTCGTGGCAAGCTTGGCCGACAAGCGGCTGACCATGCCCGTTCTCACCATGGGTGGAGAGCACGCCGTGGCTGGCCATCTTTACAGGGCGCTCGAAGACAGAAGCGACGACATCACCAACGTGATCGCCGAGGGCGCGGGACATTACGTTCCGGAAGAGATGCCCGACTTTACCGTCGCGCAGATTGTCGGCTTTGCCAATATCCCGTAGCGAAGGTCAGGACGAGCCATGTATGCAAAAATCGTTTGTGCCTTGTCACTTCTTCTTAGCGCCATGCCCGCGCTCGCCACGTCGGGGCCGGGATGTCTTTATGTGGTAAACGTGGCGGCGAATGACGTGCTCAATCTGCGCGCTTCAGCCTCGGCCTCGGCGGCGATCGTCGACAAGCTGGTGCCGGGACAGCACGACAACATCCCGCTGTGACCTTCCGAGCCGTCTTTACGAAAGCGCTTGTTTCACTTGAGGATGATTGCCCGCGCGTTGCGGCAGAACGACAATCAGCGCGACGATCAAGATCGCGAGCGCTGCCGAGGCGATCGGTCGGCTCAAGGCCAAGCCGCCGTGATCCAAGGGCTTGTCGAGGAAGTCGCCAACCGTGGCGCCGAGGGGTCTGGTCAAGATGAACGCAGCCCAGAAGAGGGCGACGCGTGAAACGTTTGTCCAAAAATATCCGGCTGCGACAACGGCGAGCGCGACGCCGAACAAGAGCGCTCCGCCTTCATAGCCGAGGCCGGAGTCCGCCACCCAGTCGCCGAGAGCCGTTCCCAGTGTCTGCGAGAACGTAATCGCCGCCCAATAGAAGGCCTCGATTCTCGGCGTACTTACCGTGTCTACGTGGATGGAGCCTTCCGATTTATACCAGAGGCCGAGTGTGGCCATGACACAGGCCAATAGAATGAGGGAGCCGCCGGCGTAGCCGATGCCGAGTGACCGGTCGGCGAAGTCGGCCATTGTGGTTCCCACCGTCGTCGAGGCGACGATCGTCGCCCAATAGAGGAAGGGATGGAACTTCTTGGCGGCGATCTGCCAGGTGACGAGCGCGATCAAGACCACGAGGAATATTGCCGTGCCGGCAAGATAGCCGAGGTCCATGGTCATGGTGACCGTGTCGCCACCTGTTTCGCCAAGCGTCGTGGCAAGAATCTTGATGATCCAGAAGCCGAGTGTGACTTCGGGCACCTTGCTCGGGGTCGGCGTCGTGGTGGTGTTCATGGCTCCCTGCTTCGCGCCCTTCGCTGCATGACGGCTTGAGTGTCAATCTAAAGAGACGAAAATGGGTTCCGTCATGGACATGCAATGAACTCTTGTTCATGTTCGCGGTTGGAGCTGCGGCGTGTCGACGCGCCTGACTATCATGCGGTGTAGGAGTCGGAACCATGCGCACAATACGTGTCTGCCTTTCCCTGCTCATTGTGTCCTTTGCCACGCCCACCCTGGCCACGTCGGGGCCGGGATGTCTCTATGTCGTCAACGTGGCGGCGAATGACGCGCTCAATCTGCGTGCTTCAGCCTCGGCATCGGCGGCGATCGTCGACAAGCTGGTGCCGGGACAGTACGGCATTATCCATCTCGACGGCGAGTGCCGGCCGAAATGGAAGCCGTGGGGCAGCCGCTGGTGCCCGGTGACTCACTACAACGGCGACAGCGTCACCAAGGGTTGGGTCAAGGCCCGCTACGTGCGCGACAGCGACTGCCCGTAATCTTCATCGTCATGCCCGGACTTGTTCCGGGCATCCAATACGGCCTAACGGCAAATCTCTTCGTAGAGGTCCGTCCACGTCGGGTTCGTAGATTCAATGATTTGGATCTTCCAGGCGCGAGGCCACCGCTTCATTGTCTTTTCGCGCTGAATCGCCAATGCAGCGGTCGGATGTTGCTCGAAGTACACGAGCTGCTTGATGCCGTGGCGCTCGTGAGCCCCGGGGCCAATCCCTCGCGGTGTTCGTAGAGTCTCCGGACGAGATCGTTCGTCACGCCGATATAGAGTGCGCCGTGGCGGTGCTTGGCTAGGATGTAGACGTAGAATTGGCGCATACCGCAACCAAAAGCCCTATTGGACCCCCGGGACAAGCCCGGGGGTGACGAGAGAGTAGAACAATCCTCAGCCAAGTCCTTTGAGCGCAGACGCTACCGCTCGCTACGTCGGAACTTTATCCCCGCGATCTGAACCTCCATTACAATGCATGTGTCCCTCGTCCAGAGGACGCGAGCTGCAGACCGTCTGTGTCTCGGGATGAGGGGCGCGGCGCCCGAGGTGGCGCGGTAAAGATGGGCTGATCTCGGACGCTCAATTCCCGATAGGCCCGGACACCCGCGCCAGGCTAACGGACCAGCCTCGGGGTCTCAACCTCGCCCGCCTGCGTTGTAACGCGTGGGCCGACGGGTAAGGCGCAGGATCTCCATGCGTGCGCCTATGCCACTGGCGATAAGCGGCGATACGAGGCTCTAAAAGATGCCGCAAGCTTAAAGTAGCGCTATCGCTTCGCTACTTGAGCGCGGGGCGCCGAGAGGCTGCCCATTGCTGCAGTTGCGCTGCAGTAAGCGACTAGGACGCAGGCTCTTCGGTGCCCCGCAGTCCTCAAGCTTTCGGGAGATATGGGAGACGGTTGTTTGACAGCTCGGGCGCAGACGCCGCGGCAATGAATACGCACGTCCTCGATCCTCACCCTGAGGGCGAGCGAAGCGAGCGTCTCGAGGGTGAAGCCTCATGCTTCGAGACGGCGCTTGCGCGCCTCCTCAGCATGAGGATCGAAGTCGAGCTTAGCGATGCGGCGACGCAGAACTACTGTGCGGGTGCGTCGGTCGGGGCGAGGAAGCGATCGTAGATCCACCCGGTGGTTGAGGTCGTGGGATCGTTGACCTGAATCCACCGGTTGTCGCGCCATCACCCGCATTTTGACGCCGCCTTGGGCGACCTTCACCGTGTCGGACGACTGCTCGGCCTTGGCGTGCATGTCGACGGCGGTCTTGGTCTCCATCCATTCGCCGGTGCCTTGCGGCTCGTCGGCCGGAGCGCCCAAGGCCATGGCGCCGTCATGAGGTTTTGTCGGGCGAGGTGGCGCGATGGACACGGTCTTGACGGTGTTCACTGTCGGCGCGCCGTTATCTGCCGACGATGACGGCTTCTGCGCGGGCGGCGGGGGCGGGGCCTCGTCGGTCGGCGCGCTTTCCGTCTCCTCGGCGGCTAGCACGGTCTGCGCGTTGGTCACGCTCTCCGCTTGCGCGATCTCCTCCGCTGCCGTGCTCGGATCTCGGTGGGCGTGCGGTCGATCGCCGCCACTTGCGCGACCGGCTCCGAGGTAGCGGAATCGATCGCCGCCGTCTCCAGATAGCCGGCCATGATGGGATCATCGACCATGGCGACTTGGGGCGGAGCGGGGTGATGCTCAGCTCCGTCTGCGATCGTGCGAGAACGGTGCCGTCGCCGGCCACCAGCTCGAGGTGCATTGCGGTCGCGTCACTCTGCGCCGGCAGCCGTAGCCGCAAGCCGGCGATCTCGTCCGTGCGCAGGCTCCAGCCATTGTCGCCATAGGGTCGGCCTTGCGAGAAGGCGGCGCCTTGCGGCACGGCCGTGATTGCGACGATGCTGCGGGCGGAAGGGCCGCGGTCGCGTCGATGACGATGGGGAAGGCGACGACGTCGCCGCCGCTGGCGTCGATCCGCTGGGGCGAAGTCAACGCGACTTCCAGGCCGCTCTGGCTCGTGGTGGGCGATGCTGCCTCATGACCGCCGGGCGCCATCATGTCTTGCCACAGCTGCACGAAGAGGAGCGCCAAGGGAACGAGGGCGGCGACGGCCACCGCCGAGATCACCGCATTTCTGGGCAGGCCCGACCGCTTGGCGACCAGACGGACCGGGGTCGACGTTTCCACTGCGCCGTCTTCGTCAGCCTGTGGCACGGCGAAACGCTGACCAGCGGTCGCAACGGGCAGTTTCACAGGGGTGCCGCCGGTCTCCGCCCATTGCGAAGCGGCTCATCGAAACGCTCAAGGAGTTTCGCTATGTCCTGGGTCGTGCTCATGATTTTCCCCGGCGACGCTGCCTGAGCGCGTGCCATTTCGATCACTGTCAAGATGTGATTAACTCTAAAAAAGGACAGGATTGTGGGCGACTGAGGCGAGGCGCCCCATGGGACCTGAGGCGGGGGCGGACGGGGAAATGATGCGGCGAACCATCACGGTGGCCATGTTTTGCCTGCTGGCGACGCCGGCTGTGGCCGAATTCAGCGTGCCATGCTTGTGGAAACCCTTCGGGGCTGCTCGGTCACGTTCGTCTCGCCGGAATACGCCGCGAAGAAGGTTGAGCCACTCAATCCGCAGGCGGCCTTGGAGGCAGTCAATGCCTTCCGCGCCGAGAACGGCGTCGGCCCGGTTGAGCTCGACGCGCGTCTCACCCGCGCCGCCGCGATGCAGTCCAAAGCGCAGGCGGAGCGCAGTTGGATCGGTCATTACGGGGCAGGCGGCACGACGGCCAAGGATCGCGCCCGCGCCGCCGGTTATCCCGCGAAGATCGCTTCCGAGAACGTCGCCGCCGGACAGAAGTCGTTCGGCGACGTGATGCACTTCTGGAAGCAGAGTTCGGGTCATCGAACCAATCTGCTCCGTCCGAACGTCAGCGCTATCGGTGTCGCGATGGCCCAGACCAGCAGCGGGCGCGCCTATTGGACTCTCGTTCTCGGCGGCCAATGACAATCGAATAATTCGGCCAGTGTGACCTTGCTGCAATTGCGAAGGCGCGCCGTCTCCTATAACAAGACGGCCTTCGAACTCACGAAATGCGAGGGGGACTGAAGATGCGGCTTGGCGCGTGGGGGTGGAGTCTGGCCCTTTGTGCGGTGCTGGTGTCGGGGGCGGCGTCTGCCGTCAGCCTTTCGGCATCGCTCAAGAACTACTACGCCGAATACGAGGTGGTGCGGCAATGCGAGAGCCAGGCACAGCTCTCGGCCGATGACGCCGAGGCCGCCAAGACGGCGATCGCCAAGATCGAGTCCCACTATCTGCAGAAGGATTCCTCGATCGATAAGGACCACCTGCTGAAGCAGGCGGTTGCCGACAAGGACGAGGGATTCCGCATCGTGGCGCGGAGCGGCGTGGCCGGTCTCAGGCCCTATTGCCGCATGTCGCTCAAGGAGCTCCTTGAAAAGGCCGAGGAGGTCGACCCGAGCGACGAGGGCTACTAAGCCCGGCGGCGCGAACCTAATCCGCGCTCCGCAACCCCGCTTACCCTCTTATCGGCGTGGCCGGGCTTGAGCAATGATAATATGTCGCCGTTAGGTCATGGCATGAACGCGCCAAGGAGGGTGTGATGCCGAACGGTTCGAAACTCGTGTGTTTGCGTGTTGCGTGGGGCGCGGCCATCGTGGTGGCCGGTTGTATCGTTGCGGCGGGCGCGGCGCGGGCCGAGCCTCAGGAATTAAAAGTGGTCGAGCACGCCACGACCGACGCCGTCACCGATACCGGCGCGGAAGGCGACAGCGCCGGCGACATCCTCACCTTCGCCAACGATGTCTACGATGCGGACGACAAGGAGAAGATCGGAACCGACCAAGGCGTCTGCTTCCGCACGCTGCCTGGCAAGGCGTGGGAGTGCTTCTGGACCATCAACTTGGAACAAGGTCAGATCACGGTTGAAGGGCCGTTCTTGGACAGCGGCGACTCTGTGCTCGCCATCACCGGTGGCACCGGCGCGTTTGCCGGCGCGCAGGGCGATATGGCGCTCCATGCCCGCAACGCTGAAGGCACCGCCTATGATTTCGTGTACCGCATCAAATGAGGCTACTGCCGATGGGTAATCGCTTGAGCGGAGCCTTATTGGCTGGTCTGTGCAGCGCGGTTTTGCTGGTGGGGATGGTGCGCGCCGAAACGCCGGTCGCGACGGCTGTCTTCAAATGCGCGGACGGCAAGTCGATCGACGCGACGTTCTACGCCGATAAGGTCGATCTCAAGTTGAGCGACGGACGCAGCATGAGCGTGCCGCAGGCCATGTCGGCGTCGGGCGCGCGCTACGCCAATGAAGACGAGACCTTCGTGTTCTGGAACAAGGGCAATACCGCGTTCGTCACGGAAGGCGCCGACCAGAAAATGACCTATGCGGATTGCGCGACCGCGGAGTAGGGCTTAGGGACCCTGCTGGATGTTGGCGCTCGGCGCTTCGGCGGAGCGGGCGACCACGTCGGGCGTGAGATACCTGATCGACGTCCGGCGCTGGCCAGCCAGGACGTAGCTGAACGATAGGATCGCGCCGCCGGCGGTGTTGGGGTTTGGCGCCACGAGGCTGAATTTTGCGCCTGGCGGGATGATGGCTCCGGCCGGGTCGTCCAATCCTTCGACCTGCAGCACGAGGCTCACCTTGCCCGCGCCTCCGTCCGGCTTGAGCACCGCGCGCACCTTTTCCAGCGGCTGGTCTGAAACATTCACGCCGCTCATCAGAAATCCGCCGCTATCGGTCGAGGCAACTTGAGCGCCCGGCTCGTCGATGAGCCAGGCAATGGGCAAGCCTCGCGACGGCTTGGCGGCCGGTTTCGTGTCGAGCGGCTTCGTGTCGAGGAAGGTCGCCGTGGCGTCGGCTTGCACCGGCTCCAGGTTCGCCGGCACCGGGTTCGGCTCTGGCGGGGTCGGGGTGGCAGCGCTTGTCAGCATCTTGCAGACGGGCCGCGTTCCGTCCTCGCAGGACAGCGCCTTCGCAGTTTGCTCCATAGCTGCCGCAAGGTCCGTGACAGGCTGATCCAGACCCGTGGGAACCTGCTTGGCGAGCTCCGCGAGGGCCGTTCGAATCTGGCCTGAGTTGGGAGACAGGGACAGGAAGAGGAGGCCAATCAGCGCGGCAAGGGAGAAGGCCGCCGAGCCGAGCGCAATCCAGGTGTTGCGGCGGCTGTAAGACGCCATCAGAAGAGCAAAAAGAACGAGGCCGGCGGCGAGCAGACCCACCATGTCCCCCACGTCCGTCGTTAATGCCACCCAAGAATGCCCCAAAACCATGGCACGAGCACGGCGAATTATCGCGGGCAACGAGTGAAGATTTGCCTACCCGGAATTAGGGTTTAGGCCGCAGCGGCCAGATTTCCCGACAATGCCGCGTCGAACAGCTTTCGGCTCATGTCTTTGGTGAGCGGAATGGGGTTGCCGCCAGCGGTCGGATCGACCACGGCCATGTCGACGATCGCATCGATCTGCCCGCCATCGATCTTGAGGCCCGCAAGGTCGTTCGGAATCCCGATCTCTTTGCGGAGCGCGATCACCGCGTCGAGGAACCCGTCGAATCCGCCATCGATGCCGAGATAACCGGCGAGGCGCTTGATCTTCTCTTCGATGGCCGGACGATTGAGCACGAGCACATAGGGCATGAACACGCCGTTGGTCGTGCCGTGATGGGTGTGATAGAGCGCGCCGACCGGATGAGACAGGGCGTGGATGGCGCCGAGACCTTTTTGGAAGGCGGTGGCGCCCATCGCCGCGGCACTCATCATATGGGCGCGCGCCTCGAGATCGTTTCCGTTCTTCACGGCCTTCGGCAAATTCTCGAACACCAGCCGCATGCCTTCCACCGCGATGCCGTCGGCCAGCGGGTGATAGCCCGGCGCGCAATAAGCCTCGAGGCAATGGGCGAGGGCGTCCATGCCGGTGCCAGCGGTGATAGCCGGCGGCATGCCGACGGTGAGCTCGGGATCGCAGATCACAATGCGCGGCATCATCTTGGGATGAAAGATCACCTTCTTGGTGTGCGTGGCCTCTTGGGTGATCACGCCGGCGCGGCCAACTTCGGAGCCTGTGCCCGCGGTGGTTGGCACCGCAACAATCGGTGCGATCTTGTCGGCGTCGGCGCGGGTCCACCAGTCACCGATGTCCTCGAAGTCCCACAACGGCCGCGTCTGTCCGGCCATGAAGGCGATGACCTTGCCGGTGTCGAGGCCCGAGCCGCCGCCGAAGGCAATGACGCCATCATGGTTCCCGGCGCGAAACGCGGCGATGCCGGCTTCGACGTTGGCATCCACCGGATTGGGTTGCACGTCAGAGAAGATTGCGGCCGGAAGCCCGGCCTCCTTCAGGAGGCCAAGCGTTCTCTGTGATCGGCAGCGGGGCGAGACCGGCATCGGTGACCAGCAAGGGGCGGTTGATCCCGGAGGCGCGGCACGCCTCGGCGAGTTCCTTGATACGGCCTGGACCGAACCGAACGGCCGTCGGGTAGCTCCAATTGGCAGTGGGTGCGTTGCTCATGGCAGGGTTCCGGTTGGCCGATCAGATCTCGCGCAGGTGATAGCTCTTTGGTTGGGTCAAGGTGTCGAAGCCGAACTTCGATAAGGTCACGCCACGCCCGGTATCTTTGACTCCGGTCCAGACGAGGTACGGGTCGAGATAGTCGCAACGGTTCATGAAGACCGTGCCGGTCTCGATCCGGCTGCCGAGCTCGGCCGCGCGTTCCATGTCGCGCGTCCAAATCGATGCGGTCAGTCCGTAGGGACTATCGTTCATCAGCGTGATCGCTTCGTCGTCGTCGCGCACCTTCATGATGCCGACAACTGGCCCGAAGCTTTCCTCCCGCATCACTTCCATCTGGTGATTGACGTTCACTAAAACCTCGGGCGCGAGATAGGGCGAGCCGGCCTTGTCGCCGTCCACTTTCATGTTGATGAGCGCCGTCGCGCCTTTGCGCCGGGCTTCGGCGACCTGGGCGCGCACTGTGTCGGCGAACGAGCTGCGGGCCATGGGTCCGAGCGTGGTCGACTGCTCAAGTGGATTGCCGACCACGTACTTACGAGTGAGGTCGGCATAGCCGTCGACGAAATCGTCGAACACGGAAGCGTCGACATAAATCCGCTCGATGCCACAGCAGCACTGACCCGAATTGTAGAAGGCTCCGTCGACCAGGTTCTCAATGGCATGATCGAGCTTGGCGTCGGCGCGCACATAGGCCGGGTCCTTGCCGCCAAGCTCGAGGCCGAGGGACGCAAAGGTGCCGGCCGCCGCGCGCTCGATGGCTTTGCCGCCGACGACCGAGCCGGTGAAGTTGATGTGGTCGACGCGGCCGGAGCCGATCAATTTCTCGGTTTGCTCATGGGACATCACGAGATTGTGGAACAGGCCTTTGGGGAGCCCTGCGCGCTTGAAGGCTTCCGCGAAGCGCTCGCCGACCAGCAGCGTCTGAGCGGCGTGCTTGAGGATCACCGCATTGCCCGCGAGCAGCGCCGGAACGATGGTGTTGATCGAGGTGAGATAGGGGTAGTTCCATGGCGCGATGACCAGGACGATGCCGAGCGGCTCCCGAGCGATGTAACGCTTGAAGCCGTCTTTCTCGGGCGGGTAGTAGGGCTTGAGCGCTTCCTCGGCCATGGCCACCACGGTACGCGTACGCTCCTCGGCGCCACCCTTCTCACCGCCATAGCGCACTGGCCGGCCCATCTGCCAAGCAAGCTCTGTGGTGATGTCGTCGTTCATCGCCAAAAGCGCCTCGAGAGCGGCAAGCACGTAACGGCCGCGTTCGGCGACCGGGGTGGCCTTCCATTGGGGCAGGGCGGTCCGCGCCGCCGTAAGTGACGCATCGATGGCGGCGTCGCTTGCAATTGGCCGCTCGGCATAGACCGAGCCGTCGACCGGGGAAATGATTTTCACGCTCTCTGACATCTTGGTGCCTCTAAAATCACGACCGCTCGAAACCGCGTTTCAGTTCCCAATCGGTGACGCGCCGGTCGTATTCGAACTGTTCCCACTCTGCGTTGTGTACATAGTGATCGATAACCTCTTCGCCAAAGGCCGCCCGGAGCATCGCCGACCCTCGCATCAGCTCGGTGGCTTTGCGCAAGGTCTTCGGCACCTCAGGTAGCGTCTCGCCCTGATAGGCGTCGCCTGCGTAAGGCGCCTCGAGGTCCAGCTTCTGCTCGATGCCGGCGAGGCCGGCGGCGATCAGCGCGGCGAAGGCAAGATAGGGATTGAGATCGGCGCCGCCGATGCGGCATTCGATCCGGATGCTTTTTGTGCCGGCGCCGCACAAGCGGAACCCGGCGGTGCGGTTGTCCAGCGACCAGATGGTTTTGGTTGGCGCGAACGTGCCGGCCTGGAACCGCTTGTAGGAGTTGATGTAGGGCGCAAGGAACCAGGTGATCTCGCGGGCGTGGGCGAGCTGCCCGGCCACGAAGTGGCGCATTAGCTCGGACATGCCGTGCTCACCCTTGGGGTCGAGGAAGAGGGGCGTCTTGCCGGCGGCGTCCCACAGCGAGGCGTGGATGTGGCTGGAGGAGCCGGCGAGGTCGTAGCGCCACTTGGACATGAAGGTCACGGCCTTGCCGAGCCCGTGCGCGATCTCCCTTGCAGCCATTCTTCAGGACGACATGCCAGTCGGCCATGGTCAGGGGATCGGCGTAGCGGACATTGACCTCTTCTTGTCCGGACCCCATTCGCCTTCGAGTTCTCGACCGGGATACCGGCGCCTTGCAGACCGTTGCGGATCGCCCGCATCACCTCTTCTTCCTTGGTGGTCTGGAAGACGTGGTAGTCTGAATGTAGCTGCCGGTGGTCTTGAGATTGTTCCAAGCCTTGGCCTCGACCGACTCGTAGGTTTCGTCAGATAGATGGGGCACCGAGCTCGGACGCCATGCGGGCCGACATCTTCTGTCGGCGAGGCGGGTAATCTGCTTGCGCAGGATTGTGCGCGGACTGTGGTTCAAGAGCTCGTGGTGATGGTGGTCGAGCACGTCGCACAGCACGAGGGCAGTCGCCGGGAGCCAAGGAATGCGCCGGAGCGTGGCGAGGTCCGGCTTCATGACAGGGGAAATCACCCAGTAGCCTTTCTCCCAGTTGGCCACCGCGTAACCAGGCACCGGCTCCACTGTCGATGTCGTTGGCGAGGAGGTAGTCGCAGCCGTGGGTCTCCTCATAGGCGCCGTCGAGGAAGAACTCGGCGTGAAAGCTGTACCGACGAGCCGGCCTTATGTCGGGGAAGCAGGCAACGACCGTGTCGATCTCGCCCTGATCGCAAGCCTTGCGCAGATCCTGCAACGTCAATGTGCCAGCCATGAAGGGGTCTTCTCAGAGAGGCAGTCGAAAGTGGCAGACCATAATAAGGAACCCGCGCGGGCGCTATGCCCACGCGGGTCTTGGTGTTTCCCGAAAAGGGATCAGGCGCAACGGTAGGGAGGACCTGCCTTAGCCATCGTGTCGTTGTAATTTCTAAGGATTTCCACGACCTTGGCGCAGCGCGGGCTGATTTGCGCGGCCTCGTCCCAGAACTTGACCGCGGCATCGGAAACTTTCTGCCATTCCGCGTCGGGGATCGTGGTCAGCTGGAGCTTACCACCGTTCACGCGATAGTAGGCCTCACCCCACCAGTACCAGTGCAAGCGGTAGTAGTGCGAGTTGTCGATCGACAGCCTGAACAGCTCCTGCAGCTTCGGCGACAGGGCGTTCCATTTGTCGGTGTTGACGAAGTACGAGCCTGCCCAGGCGCCTGAGATGTTGTTGGTCAGGTAGTACTTGGTCACGTCGGCCCAACCCACGGTGTAGCACTCGGTGATGCCGCACCAGCAGATGCCGTCGAGCTCGCCAGTCTGAATGGCGACCTGCACGTCTTCGTAGGGAAGGGTGATCGGTACCACGCCGAACTGCTGCATGAACTGACCGCCGGTCGGGAACATGTAGACGCGCAAGCCCTTGAGATCCTCGACCGACTTGATCGGCTTGGTCGTTGCGAAGTTGCAAGGATCCCACGAGCCGGTGCTGAGCCAAGTGACGCCCTTCACCTCGGAATAGGCTTCTTCCCAGATGTCCTTCAGGCCGTACCAATGCCACAGCGTCGGTACGTCCAGCGAGTAGCGGGACGCGAACGGGAAGTAGGCGGCAAAGATCTTGACGTCGACAGGCGCCGCTGCCGAGTCATCGTCGCTTTGCGCCGCGTCGATGGTTCCGTTCTGCACCGCGCGGAATAGCTCGCCTTGGGGCACCAGCTGGTCGGCGTAATAGAGCTCGATCTCCATCTCACCGTCGGCGGCCTTGTTGAAGGCTTCGATCGATGGCTTGATGACATGCTCACCCAGCGCCGAACCGGCGTAGGTCTGCATGCGCCACTTAATCGGCGCGCCCTGCGCTCTGATGACATAAGGCGAGGCCACCGTGGCGGTCGCAGCGGCCGCGGTGGTTAGACCGGCATTCTTGATAAACTCACGCTTCGTTATTTTCTTCCGTATCGTCATCGCAACCACTCCTTCTCACACAACCTCAACCCTAAAAACTGGACCGCATCTCCAGAGTCCTAGCGCGCGTAGTACCAGTGGGGTAACCACAGCGCGATTTGCGGGAAGACCATCACGATCGTCAAACCGATGATCATCACAAAAACGAAAGGCACGATCGACTTGTAGATATCGAGCAGCGTGATTTCCGGAGGCGCCATTGCGCGCATCAGGAACAGATTATAGCCGAAAGGCGGGGTCATGTACGCGATCTGGCAGGTGATCGTGTAAAGCACGCCGTACCAGACCGGGTCGAAGCCAAGCGCGATGACCAGCGGAACATAGAGCGGCGCCACGATCACGAGCATCGCGGTGTCGTCGAGGAACGTCCCCATGAGCAGATAGGACAGCTGCATCATGATGAGGATCGTCCACGGGTCGAGGCCCCACTTTTCCAGGAACAGGTAGCGCAGGCCGTGAACCGCCCCGAGCCCGTCGAACACGGCGCCGAAACACAGCGCCGCGAGAATGATCCAAAGGAACATGCAGCTGATGCCGAGCGTCTTGCGGACCGTGTCCTCCAAGACTTTCCAAGTAAGACGGCGGCGGAAGATGGCGGCGAGGGTGGCACCTGCCGCGCCAACGCCAGAGCTCTCGACGAGGCTGGTGTAGCCCATCAAGAACAGCCCGGTCATCGAGAAGAAAATGAGAAATGGAATAACGCCGGCGCCGAGCAGCTTGATCTTCTCTCCCCAGCCTACGTTGCGCTCAGCCGCCGGCAGAGGCGGACCAAGATTGGGTTGGAGGTAGCAGCGAATAGCCACGTAGGCGATGAAGAGGGCCGCCAGTAACAGTCCGGGGAACACACCGGCCAACCACAAATGCCCCATGGGTTGGCGCGCGATCAGGCCGTAAAGAACCAAGACTACGCTGGGCGGGATCAGAATGCCAAGCGAGCTTCCGGCTTGGATCACGCCGGTGACCATCACCTTGTCGTAGCCGCGCCGCAGCAGCTCGGGCAGGGCGATGCTGGCGCCGATCGCCATGCCGGCAACGCTGAGGCCGTTCATGGCGGCGATCACGACCATGAGCAGGATCGTGCCGATGGCGAGCCCGCCCGGGACCGGTCCCATCCAAACGTGGAACATCTTGTAGAGGTCGTCGGCGATGCCCGACTCCGACAGCATGTACCCCATGTAGATAAACAGGGGCAGCGTCAGCATCGGGTACCAGTTGAACAGCACGAATGCCGCGTTGAACGGCATCTCCTCGCCGCCGGTCCCCCAAAGCATCAGCGCGAAGGCCGATGCCACGAAGCCAATCACGCCGAAGAACCGCTGCCCCGTCAGGAGCAGCAGCATCATCGACGCGAACATTAGGAGGGCGATGGCCTCGTAACTCATTCCAACCCCGTCCCTTCGAGAGCTTCTCCGGGGGGAAGATCCTCTTCGAGCGGCGTTCCCCGCGCCTTGGCCAGGTCTTTGAAGAAGATGGCGATCATCTGGAGGAGCATCAGGAGAATGCCGATGCACATCACGACCTTGATCGGCCAGAGCACCGGCGCCCAAGACGAGTAGTTCTTCTGCATGTACTCGATGGCGTATTGCGTGCTCGAGATGCCGCCGAACAGTAGGATCACGAGATAGAAGATGACGAGAAGCGACGTCACGGTATCGACACGCGCCTGCGTGCGTGGCGACCAGCGGCTATAGAGCAGGTCCATGCGCACATGGGAGTCGAGTTGGAGGGAATAAGCGCCACCGAGTAAATAATAGGCAGCGAGGATCATCTGTGACGTCTCGACGATCCAAATATACGATATGCCGAATACGCCGCGCACGATGGACGCATAGAGCAGGACGCCCATCATCAAGAGCACGATCCACATTACCACGCGCCCGACAGCGCGATTCACCGCGTCGACGTATCGGACATAGAGCTTGATCCAATTAGGCATGGGTCTCGATATGGCGACGCGTGTAGGTGTCGTCCTTAGTGGCGGTTGTCACATGCAAGATTCGAACCGGGTGGGAGCTGGCGCCGTTGCAAGAAGGAGAGACGCCAGCCGATCGGCCCAGCGTTGTTCGCCTGCTTCGTCGCCAATTTCGTCGTTACGAATTTCGATCATCGTCGCCGGCAGTCCGCGCGGACGCGCATGGCGGGCCACGGTGTAATAGACCTCGTCAGCCGGCGAGTAGGGCTCGTTCGCTCCGACGCTGAGGTTCAGGTCGGCCTTGAGGCCGTCGAGCAAGCGATCGGCAACGCGGCGATCGTCATCGAAGACGATGCCGATCTGCCAGGGTCGCGCTGCGCCGCGATAGATCGGCGTGAAGGAGTGGATCGCGACAATGGTAATCTCTCGATCGACGCGCTGGCCGAGACAGGCGTCGATGGCGTCGTGGTAAGCGGCATGAATGTGAGAGAGTCGCCGAGAGCGCTCTTCATCGCTTAGGCCACGATTGGCCGGGACAGCGCGTCCCTCGCTTTCGGTGACGATGAGTGTGGTCGAGTCCGCAGGCCGGTTGCAGTCGATGACCAGACGAGAAACATCAGGCCAGATCAGCGGAGCGTCGAGCGACCTCATCAGACGCCGCGCAACGCCAAGGGCGCCCGGGTCCCACGCGATATGCGCCTTCAGCGCTTCGGGATCGAAGCCGAACTTCTTGCAGTCGTCGGGAATACGGTTGGAGGCGTGATCGCAAACGATGACGAACGGTCCGGACGCTTCCGGATTTTCTACGACGATTGGTCCGCTTTGGGCGCTCCCAATTTCCGGCGAAGCGGTGCTCGTCGGCCCCGCCGCCCCGCGCAGAGAAGAATCTGGGAGCTGGCCGCGCATCGTCCCCCATTCGGTGTGACGCCAAGAAACCGCTCTCCACGATCATAGTCATTGATAGCGAAATTCCGCAAATCCCCAATTTGGCTTTTTGAATTCGGCCCAAGACCTGTGGCGCGGCGGCCCTCCAACCTTGAGAGCGGGCTCGATGCCGTGCAATGCAGCCTCTAGGATGGGCCCAAACTGGTCTCCTGCGTGCCCAATCGCTCGGAGAGCCACGCGCTCAACCGCTTCCGGCCATGACCATGAGCGCCGCGCAAGACGCGGCCCATGTTCATGAACCCGTGGATGGTGCCCTCGACGCACTCGTAGTCGACCGGAACTTCAGCACGGGCCAGTGCCTCCGCATACTCCTTAGCCTCATCGCGCAACGGGTCGTGCCCGGCCGTGATGATCAGGGCCGGGGGCAGCCCGGAATAGTCCTCGTAGAGCGCGGGGATCGCGCGCGGGTCTGTAAAGGGCCACGCGTGGCCGAAATACTGATTGAAGAACCACTCGATCATGTCGCGCGGAATCGGAAAGTGGTGCGCGAGGTCCTTGCGTGATGGCAGCCGACCTCGAAGGTCGAGTGCCGGGTAGATCAAGGCTTGGGCGCACACTGGCGCTGCGAGCGTCCCTTCCGTCTCGTGCAGCGCAACGGCTGCGAGGCCGCCGCCGGCACTGTCGCCTGCGACGGCGATGCGTCCCGGGTCGATGCCGAGGCCGGGCGCCTCTTGCGACAACCAAGTGAGGGCGGCGACGGTATCTTCAACCGCGGCGGGGAAGGGGTGCTCGGGCGCGAGCCGGTAGTCGAGGGAGAACACGACGGCGCCAGTGTCTTGGCACAGCGTGCGGCACAGGATGTCGTGAGTCTCCACATCGCCGAGAACGCAGCCGCCACCATGTACAAACAGGATCGCCGCGCCGCCTGTCTTGCCGGAACGCGCCGGCACATATCTGCGTAGCCGCAACGACCCTACGGGGCTCGGTACGGCCAGGTCGCTCACCCCGGCGACATTGGGCGGGGGGATTTCGGTCTTGGCCAGGGAACGGCGGTATTCTTGACGGGCGGCGTCAGGCGTCAAGGTCCAGAGGGGCGGAGCCGTCGAGGACGACGCCCAATGGATCAATGCTTCGCTTTCACGGTCCAGCTTCAAGACACGAATGCAAATGGTTAGTCGGCCCAAATTGAGGCCATATGACCCCCGGCCGCAAGCAGCCGGAAATCATGTCTGCCATTAGCAGGACACAAACCATCGCCATGAGAGAATGGCGGTATTCGGGACCAGGCAGGCAGCCCCAGAGGGGTATTTGGGGCCCGCCCGCTTGGGAGATGCGACGGGGGAGAGGGCGTGACCGACCTCTATGAAGTTTTGGGCGTAAAGCGGACGGCGCCCCGGAAAGACATTCACAAAGCCTATCGGCGCAAGGCCAAGGCCGCGCATCCTGATGCTGGCG
The DNA here is from genome assembly GCA_041397675.1 of Hyphomicrobiales bacterium. Lineage (GTDB taxonomy): Bacteria > Pseudomonadota > Alphaproteobacteria > Rhizobiales > Methyloligellaceae > Methyloceanibacter. Next base: position 33,025 of record JAWKWG010000004.1, read on the forward strand.
GCTCGGTCGAGGCCTTTAACGAGCTGGTGGTTGCCTACGGTGTTCTGTCCGACACCAAGCGCCGCACGAAGTACGATGAGACCGGCGAGATCGACCCTCCACGGCCGGACAATTTCGATGGCGGCGCCATTGAGATCATCGCCGAGAAGCTCGGCCTTGTGATCCATGCGGAGCACGATCTTGCATCCATGGACATCGGGGCGCTGATCGACAAGGCTATTCGCGACGATATCGCCGCGCGTAAAGCTAGCGTCGCGCACCAGAAGCGCGCCGCCGAACGTCTGACGAAGCTGCGCGCCCGGACCAAGCGCAAGGCGGTCGGCGATGATAATCTCGTGGCGCGGGTGCTCGACTGGCACGAACTTGCCATCCAGAACCACATCAAGAAGCACGAGGAGTCGATCCTCTATCTAAAGCGGGCGCTTGAGATCCTCGAGGACTATTCGTTCGCCGACGAGCTGGAGCAAGTCGAAGCGGACGAGGTCACGGGCGCTCTGAACGATATTCTCGTGGCGCTCGACGAGCTGGCCGCGATCCTCAATACGAGCCCCGCCCGCGCGGAGGCCATGCCTCAGGGGGCCGGGCCGACCGCGTTCGGCTAGTCCGCAGGCTGCTGTTCTGGGTGGCCGAACGCGGCCTGATCGCGGTAAATTCCCTACGGTCTTGATGAGGGTAGGGGATGCGCGGGGTTTTCCTGATCGCCGTCCTATTTGGCGTGGCCCAGGCAATAAGCTTGGCGGCCATAGGCGCTGCGCGCGCGCAGGACGACGCTGCCGCCGGCCGCTCAAGCGCAGGAGGCCGAGGCGTCTTCTGCTCCTGTTTCGCCCTCGGCACAGCCCAGCGCCGATTCGGCCCCGGCTGCTGATGCCACCGCTGCTCAGTCCTCGCCGGTCCCGGCGCATCCGGTCGTCGCCATCATCCGCGCCAAGCTCGCCCAGTCCGATGTGACCAAGGGAGCCGACGCGGCTGACGTCGCAGGGCTTCAGGCCTCTACGCCGCGTGGAGCGGACCGCCGCTATGGGTCACCGACATGGGCTTCTCGGCTCGGGGACAGGCGGCCCTGTTCGAGATCGACAAGGCGGATGATTGGGGTCTCGACGCCAAAGTGTTTGACTTGCCCAATGCCGCCGCTCTGCCAGCCAACGAAGAGGCACAAGCGCTCGCCGAGATCGCGCTCGATCTTGCGATCCTGAAATACGCCAGGTATGCGCGCGGCGGACGCTATGACCCCGCGAAGCTCAGCGATGTCCTCGATCAAGCGCCGCCAGTGCGTGATCCCAAGACAGTCATTGCCGAGATTGGGGCTTCATCGGAGCCCAGCACCTACCTGACGTCGCTGCATCCGAGCCATCAGCAGTTCGTGCGGTTGCGCAAAGCCTTGCTCGAAGCGCGTGACAAGGAAGAGGGCAAACCCGACACGACCGACATCAAACGCATCGTCATGAACATGGAGCGCTGGCGCTGGATGCCCGAAGAGCTCGGCGATCTCTATGTGTGGATCAACGTGCCTGAGTTCAGGCTTTACGTGGTGAGTGATAGCGAAGAGGTTTTCGTCGACAAGACTCTCGTCGGCACAATCGGCAATCCCACACCCGTGTTCTCGGCTGACATGAAGACCATCGTGTTCAATCCCGATTGGGTTGCCCCACCGTCAGTGCTCGAGGACAAGCTTTGGCCTGCGTTGAAGCGCGGATACTACAACATCCTCAAGTCAAATAAGCTCTTGGTGAGCTATCAGGGCAAAGCCGTCGATCCCAGCAAAGTCGATTGGAACCGCGTGAACATTCATAATTTCACGTTCACGCAGAGGGCGGGACCGACCAACGTGCTGGGCAAGGTCAAGTTCCTCTACCCGAATAAGCACATCGTCTACATGCACGACACGCTTCCTTACAGGCAAAAAGTGTTCAAGGAGAAGACGCGTGCGATCGGCTATGGCTGTGTGCGCATGGAGCAACCGAAAAAATTCTCCGAGGTCCTCCTGGCCAAGGACAAGCAGTGGTCGGAAACCCAAGTCGACGAGCTGTGGGACAAAGGCCAAAACAAATCGGTGTCCATCGATCGCACGATTCCGGTGCACACGACGTACTTCACTGCCGTGGTCGATAAGGACGGGAAGGTTTCCACCTACGGCGATCTGTACGGGATCGACCGCAAGCTGGCAGCCGCGATGTTCGGCAGCACCGAAGGCTTTCCCGAGCCACCGCCTGAGCCGAAGCAGCCGCAAGGCTCCGTGGCGTCATCGGGTGTGCCGAGCCGAGACAGGAGCGGCGGCAGTGGGATCGCCAGCTCGCTCGGCTTCATCGGCGACTAGGCGATCATTCTATCGTTGGCATTGGAGTAGAAGGGCTGCGGCCTAGGCCGTGCCCCAATAGGGCTTGGCACGCAGACGTTCGAGCCACGCCATGATGTTCTTGTACTTCGAGATGTCGAAGTTCAATAAGCCAGGCGCGCGGTCGAGACGAGTGCCGATGGCGAAGTCGGCGATGGTGAGCGGTCCGACAACGTAGTCGCGGCCTTCGAGCTGTCGGTCGAGCACGGGCAGGAAGCGGTCGAGGCGCCTGTGCGCGTCGGCCATGATGGCGGCATCGTTGCCACCTTTCTGCAAGACCTTGGGCTTGATGATGAGCTCCCACAGTAGTGTGTCGATCGCCGCTTCGGGTCCTGCGGCCCACCAGAACAGCCACTGATCGATGAGCGCCGTTTGCTGCGGGTCTTTGCCGCCGAGACCACGCTCGGGATGCTTGGCGGCGAGATACTTCAGGATTGCCGGCGACTCCCACAGGACGAAGTCGTCGTCGGCGAGGGTCGGCACCCGGCCATTGGGATTCATCGCGAGATAGTCGTCGGACCGCGTTTCGCCTTTGCGCGGATCGCGGTCGATCAGTTTGAGCGGTATTCCCAGTTCGGCGGCGAGCAGGCGTACGCGCCGCGCATAGGGCGACTCCATCGCATTGTAGAGTGTGAGGGTCATGGCGGCGGGATCATAGCGGCAGGGCATGACCGCGCCGACTCAAGATAATGTGTCTTGCCTGCGACCCTGTGCAGCGCGACCGAGCGGCACGAGAAGAGCCTATCGACCACGTTTTCAGGCGGTTTCCAAACCCCAAATAGGCTGCTATCCGATGGGCGTGATGCGCTCGCAAGGGCGCAATTTCGCCCTTTCCCACGGCTAGACAGCGCCTTCCCGCAGTCGTTCTGTCACCGAGCCCGGGCAAAAAGCTACGGTCATGATCAAGCGCTTTCTCATCGCCGGCATCGTCATCGCCCTTTTCCTTGGCGGGGTGGGCTATTTCAACCTCGTCTTCAAGCCGAAGATGATTGCCGACTTCGTGTCGAAGATGGCGCCGCCGGCCGCCACGGTGACGGCCGAGGAGGCCAAGCTCGAGACATGGACGGACCGCGTCCATGCGGTCGGGACGCTCATCGCCATCGAGGGCGTCGAAGTGGCGCCCGAGGTGGATGGCATCGTCAGGGACTACTATTTCGAAAGCGGACAGGACGTGGAGAAGGGGACGAAGCTTGTTCAGCTCGACATCTCGGTGGAGCAGGCCGACCTCAAGAACCAGCAGGCGCTGCTGAAGGAAGCCGAGCTGAACATGGAGCGCCAGGCCAGCCTGGTGAAGCGGGAAGTCACCTCGCAAGCGACGCTGGAATCTGCCGAGGCCAAGCGTGATTCCCTTGTCGCCGCTGTTGAGCGCATCGAGGCGCTCATCGCACAGAAGACAATTGTCGCGCCGTTCGCGGGGCAGCTTGGTCTGCGGCGTGTCGAGAAGGGTCAGTACGTGTCGACCGGGCAGGCCTTGGTGTGGCTCCAGTCGCTCGATCCGATCTGGATCGACTTTCCCGTGCCTGAAGGTGAGGTGGGCAAGTTCAAGGTCGGCGCCAAGATCGAACTCTTAGTCGATACCTACGAGGGCGAGCTGTTCGAGGGCGAGGTGGAAGCGTTCGACGCGCGGCTCAGCCAGGACAGCCGCACGCTCATGGTGCGCGGGCGGCTCAAAAACTCCGACCGGAAGCTGCTGCCCGGCATGTTCGCCGACGTCGCGGTGCTGGCCGGTGCGCCGAAGGAGATGGTGACGGTGCCGCGCACGGCGGTCACCTATAGCCTCTACGGCGACAGCGTGTGGGTGGTGAAAGAGGAGACACCGGAGCCGGCGGCCGAACAACCGATGGCGTCGGCCGACGCGGGCGCTGCGGTGGCTGCCGATGCGCCGGATCAAGGGCCGAAATTTGTCGTCGAGCGCCGTTTCGTGCGTGTTGGACCAACGCAAGAGGGGCGCGTGGCAATTCTCGAGGGTCAAGGCCGGCGAGATGGTGGTGACCAGCGGCCAGCTCAAGCTGCAGCCCGGCTCTACGGTCAAGATCGACAACGCCGATGCGTTGAAGCCACCGGCGGTGATGCCGAAGCAGTAGGCACGATGAGCTTTACCGATCTCTTCATCAAACGGCCGGTGCTCGCCACCGTGGTCAGCCTCTTGATCCTTCTTGTCGGCGCACAGGCGGGATTCAAGCTGCCGATCCGGCAGTATCCCGAGCTGTCCAACACGACGATCACCATTCTCACGACATATCCCGGCGCCAACGCCGATCTGATCCAAGGCTTCATCACCGTACCGATCCAACAGGCGGTGGCGAGCGCCGAAGGCATCGACACGTTGACGGCTTCCTCCGTGCAGAACGCCAGCACCGTGACGCTCAACCTCAAGCTCGACGCCGATCCCGACCGCGCGATGACCGACGTCCTGTCGAAGCTGGCCCAGGTGAAGAGCATCTTGCCGCGCGAGGCGAACGATTCGGTCGTCACCAAGCAGACGGGTGACGGCTACGCGCTGATGTATCTCTCGTTCAACTCGGACGTGATGAATTCGTCGCAGATCAGCGACTATATCCAGCGCGTCGTGCAGCCGCGGCTGCAAACCATCAACGGCGTGGCGAATGCCCAGATGCTTGGCGGCCAGGTGTTCTCCATGCGCATCTGGCTCGATCCAGACCGGATGGCGGCGCTCGGCGTGACGCCGCTCGACGTGCGCAAGGCGCTCGCCGAGAACAACTTCACGTCGGCGCCTGGCCAGGTGAAGGGCGACTTCATCCAGACCAATATCGACGCCAAGACGTCGCTCGACGATCCCGAGGCGTTCGGCCGTCTGGTGGTGCTCGCCCGCGGCGACTCCCTGGTGCGCTTGGGGGAGATCGCCTCGATCGAGCTTGGGCCTGAGAATGCCGATTCCTCGTCGGTGTTCGACGGGCTCAAGGCTGTGTTTATCGGCGTCTACGCCACGCCCACCGCGAACCCGCTCACCGTCATCACCAATGTGCGCAAGGCATTCCCGCAGATCCAAGCCGAGCTGCCGCCGGGGATGGAAGCGGCGATCGCCTATGACGCCACGAACTTCATCCGCGCCTCGCTGTGGGAGGTGGTGAAGACGCTCGGCGAGGCGGCGATCATCGTCATCGTCGTCATTTTCCTGTTCCTCGGCAATCTCAGGTCGACGTTGATCCCCATCGTCACCATCCCGCTGTCGCTGATCGGCGTGCTCGCCATGCTCGCGGCGCTCGGCTACTCCATCAATCTCATGACGTTGCTCGCCCTTGTGCTGGCGATTGGACTCGTGGTCGACGACGCCATCGTCGTGGTTGAGAACATCTACCGGCATATCGAAGAGGGGAAGAAGCCTTTCCAGGCAGCGCTCCAGGGCGCGCGCGAGATCGTCTACCCGGTCATCGCCATGACCATCACGTTGGCCGCCGTGTTCGCGCCGATCGCGTTCGTGTCGGGGCTGACCGGCGCCCTGTTCCGCGAGTTCGCCTTCACCTTGGCGGGAGCGGTGATCGTCTCAGGCGTGATCGCGCTGACGCTCTCGCCGATGATGTGCTCGAAACTGCTCAAGTCGAAGGCGCAAGGCGGCGGCGCCGACCGGCTGACGGCTTGGCTCGACCGCAGGTTCGAGGGCCTCAAGAACCGCTATCAGCGGCGCTTGCATGGCTCGCTCAAATATCGGCCCGTCACGGTGCTGGTGCTGGTCGGCGTGATGGCGGCAACCGGCCTTCTATATATGACCAGCCAGAAAGAGCTCGCGCCCGAGGAGGACCAGGGCATCCTGTTCACTCTGGTCAAGACGCCGGAATACGCCAATCTCGATTACCTCGAAGACGCGACCCAGCAGCTCTACCGCGCTTACAGCTCGATCCCCGAGAAGGAGCACGTGTTCACCATCAATGGGATGGGGGACGTGCACCAGGGTTTCGCCGGCGTGTTGTTGAAGCCGTGGGGCGAGCGGGAGCGGAATCAGAAGGAAATCCTGCAAGAGCTATCGCCGCGCATCAACGCGCTGGCGACGGCCCAAGCCATCTCGTTCTCGCCGCCCGCGCTGCCGGGATCGACCGGCGGGCCTCCGATCCAGTTCGTCATCACCACGACACGCGACTTTGAGCAGCTCGCCGACGTTCTCGCCGACGTCGAGGCGGCGGCGAGAGAAAGCGGCATGTTCATCTTCTCGGATTCCGACCTGCGCTTCCACACGCCGCAGATCGAGTTTCACATCGACCACGACAAAGCCAATAGTCTTGGCATCACCATGGCCGATGTCGGCAACTCGCTCGCCACCTTGCTCGGCGGCAACTACGTCAACCTGTTCGATCTCTACGGGCGCAGCTACCGAGTGATCCCGCAGGTGCCGCGCGAGTTCAGGGACACCGAGGATTGGCTGACCCGCTATCAGATCCGTACCAGCTCTGGCACGCTCGTGCCGTTGTCGAACGTCGCATCGGTGACGAAGACAGTGCAGCCGAATTCGCTGACCAACTTCCAGCAGCTCAACTCAGCGACACTAACCGCGGTGCCGTTCCCTGGGCGCACGGTGGGCGAAGCCATCGAATTCCTTAAGGACAAGGCGGCGACGAGCTTTCCCGAAGGGTTCACTTACGACTGGCAGGGCGAGAGCCGGCAGTTCGTTCAGGAAGGCGCCACGCTCGTCTATACCTTCATCTTCGCGCTGGTTGTCATCTATCTGGTGCTGGCTGCTCAGTATGAGAGCTTCCGCGACCCCCTTATCATTCTGATCGCGCTGCCGACGTCGATCTTCGGGGCATTGCTGCCGCTGAACGCCGGTCTCACCAGCATCAATATCTACACGCAGATCGGTCTCGTCTGTTTGATCGGCCTAATCGCCAAGCACGGCATTCTGATGGTGGATTTCGCCAACAAGCTCCAGGAAGACGAAGGCTATACTCGCGCGGATGCGATCGAGCATGCGGCGGCGATCCGCTTGCGACCCATTCTTATGACGACTGCGGCAACGGTCGTGGCCATGGTGCCGTTATTGATCGCCGGCGGTGCGGGCGCTGCGGCGCGCTTCAGCATCGGCGTGGTCATTGCGGGCGGCATGACCATCGGCACCCTGTTCACGCTGTTCGTGACGCCGGCGATGTACACCTACATCGCCAGGGACCACCAGAGGGCCAAGGCGCGGCTGGAGGCCGAGGCTGGCGGTCCCTCGGTCAAGGAGATGAGGGAGTTGGATGCCGCCGCAGATGCGGGCGTCCTGTTCCCAGCCGAGGAAGAGGGGGCGGAAGACCGGCTGACGGGTGAGGCGGAGGCCATCGGCTCGGCCGCCGACGCGGCCTCCTCGTCGCGCCAATCATCGGGCGGGAAGGCCCGGTCCCGCCGTTCCCAGCGCCGCTCAGGACGCCGGAAGGGGCTTCCCCAGGCGGCCGAATAGGCGGCAGTCGTCCCCGGTTTACTCGCCTCCGGCTTACCACTAGAAAGCCTGAGCAAAAACGGGCTGGGGACCGATGTTCAAAAAGCTTCTCATTGCCAATCGGGGAGAGATCGCCTGCCGGATCATCCGGACCGCCAAGCGGCTCGGCATCAAGACCGTGGCCGTCTATTCGGAGGCGGATCGCGACGCGCTGCACGTCGATATGGCCGACGAGGCCGTGGCCATCGGCCCGGCGGCCGCGGCGCAGTCCTACCTCGACATGAACAAGATCGTCGACGCGGCCAAAACGACTGGCGCCGAGGCGATCCATCCCGGCTACGGGTTCCTCTCTGAGAACGCCGCCTTCGCCAAGGCCCTCGACAAAGCCGGCATCGTGTTCGTCGGGCCGAATGCCAAAGCCATCGAGGCGATGGGCGACAAGATCGAGTCCAAGAAGCTTGCGGCCGCTGCGAAAGTCTCGACCGTCCCGGGCTATCTCGGCGTGATCAAGGACGCCAAGGAAGCGGTCAAGATCGCCGACGAGATCGGCTATCCCGTCATGATCAAGGCCTCGGCGGGCGGCGGCGGCAAGGGCATGCGTATCGCCTACAGCCAGAAAGAAGTCGCCGAAGGCTTTGCCTCGTCGCAGTCGGAAGCCAAGTCGAGCTTCGGTGACGACCGCGTGTTCATCGAGAAATATGTCGAGGAGCCGCGCCACATCGAGATCCAGGTGCTTGGCGACAAGCACGGCAACGTGATCCATCTCGGCGAGCGCGAGTGCTCGATCCAACGGCGCAATCAGAAGGTCATCGAGGAGGCGCCGAGCCCGTTCCTCGACGCCAAGACGCGCGAGGCGATGGGCGCGCAAGCTGTCGCGCTATCCAAGGTCGTGGGCTACGATTCTGCCGGCACGGTCGAGTTCATCGTCGACAAGGACCGCAATTTCTATTTCCTGGAGATGAACACACGTCTCCAGGTCGAGCATCCGGTGACCGAGCTTGTGACGGGACTCGATCTCGTCGAGGAGATGCTGAAAGTTGCCGCGGGCGAGAAGCTGGCCATCAAGCAGAAGGACGTGACGCTCAAAGGCTCGGCGATCGAGTCACGCATCTACGCCGAAGACCCGGTGCGGAACTTCTTGCCGTCGACGGGACGTCTCGTGCAGTTCAAGCCACCGGCGCTCGGCACCGAGGGTGGTGTCACCACGCGGCTCGACACGGGCGTCGAGGAGGGCGGGGAGATCTCGGTCTACTACGACCCGATGATCGCCAAGCTGGTCACCCATGCGCCCAAGCGTATCGAAGCCATCGAGCAAATGGGGCGGGCGCTCGATGCATTCGTCATCGACGGATTCCGCCACAACATCCCCTTCCTCGCCGTGCTAATGCGCAACAAGCGCTGGCGAGAGGGGCGGCTCTCCACCAAGTTCATCGCCGAGGAGTTTCCCGACGGCTTCCACCCGCCTGTGCCGCAAGGCGCGGTGCGCGATGTGCTCGCAGGCGTGGCAGCGAGCATCGATCACCTCTCCAATCAGCGGCGGCGCATGATTACCCATCAGATGCATGGCGAGCCGGTACGCTTCTCCGAGGTACGCTTGGTCGAGCTTGGCGACGAACTCGTCCGGGTCACCGTGGAGGGCCGTGATTATCCTTTGACCGTGCGATTCGGCGGCAAGGGAACCGGCGAGAAGGCGCGGGCCGTCAAGCTCACGTCATCTTGGTGGTTCGGCGATCCGGTGTGGGAGGGGACGATCGACGGCGAACAGGTCGCCGTGCAGGTCCGGTCGATCCTGAACGGCGTCCATCTCACCTATCAAGGCGTCGAGGCGCCGACCCGGGTGCTTACGGAGCGCGAGGCCGAATATCTCGCGCAGATGCCGGTCAAGGAGAAGCCCGACACATCCAAGCTTCTGCTCTGCCCGATGCCGGGGCTCGTGGTGTCGCTCGCCGTGGAGGAGGGCCAAGAGGTCGCCGCCGGCGATACGCTCTGTGTCGTCGAGGCGATGAAGATGGAGAACGTGCTGAAGGCCGAGCGCGACGGCAAGGTCTCCAAGATCCTCGCCAAACCCGGCGACAGCCTCAATGTCGATGCAGTGATACTCGAATTCGCCTAGAGTCGTCCACGTGAAGACCGTCACGGTCAGAATCGAAGGCCGCGTGCAGGGCGTGTACTATCGCGCCTGGACGGAGCAAATGGCGCATCGTCTGGATCTCGACGGTTGGGTGCGCAATCGTCGCGACGGCAGCGTCGAGGCGGTGTTCTCTGGCTCCGACGATCATGTCGATGAGATGGTGCAGCGCTGCGCCGACGGCCCGCCCGACGCCAAGGTAACGCGCGTCACGATCACGATGAAGGCGGGCGCGCCGCCCAAGGGCTTCAAGATGCTCCGACCGATTAGGGACGGCCGAAGACGTCTTCGAAGCTTGCGCGAAGGGCGGCGTCGACACAGGCTCATGTCCGTTTCGGTGCCCAACGCAGCAAGGCTTGTTATAGTCGTATCGTGAAGTCCGCACGGCACGATGCCGGAGAAGTGCTCGAGGTTGGGGTCCACGTTCAAGCTGACCCCGTGCAACGTCACCCAGCGGCGCACTCGGACGCCAATCGAGGCGATCTTCGCGCCGTCAACGAAGATGCCGACGGCTCCGGGCGCCGCTCACCCACCACGCCGAGACGGGTGAGGGTCGCGATCAGCCAGTCTTCAAGGTTCGTGACAAAAGCCCTCACGTCCCGGCCACGCGCGTTGAGATCGAGCATGACATAGGCGACCCGCTGGCCGGGGCCATGATAGGTCAGGCGCCCGCCGCGGCCGGTCCTGAATACCGGGAACCGTCCCGGATCGAGCAGCTCGTCGTCGGAGGCGCTGGTGCCCGCGGTGTAGAGGGCGGGTGCTCCAGCAGCCAGACGCACTCGGCCGCATTCCCTGCGGTGATGTCAGCGGTACGGGTATCCATGGCGGCAAGCGCCGCCTCATAGGCGACGGGCTCGGGCGCCACGAGCCATTCCACGGGTGGGGCCCGCGGGTCGGGGACTGGTCGTAGGGCTGATCTGGACATGAGAGGCCTATCCTAGGGCAAACCTTGCACCCCTGGGACAGGTTTGGCAAGGCAGCGGGCCCCGCGCAAATGCTTGCCGATGGGGTGGCTTATCGCCATATCCGGGTGCAGGCTTTCCGGATTTTTTGCGGTCGTGGCGGAATTGGTAGACGCGCAGCGTTGAGGTCGCTGTGGGGTAACACCCGTGGAAGTTCGAGTCTTCTCGACCGCACCACTTCCTCTCCAATCTTGCGGTTTTAGCGCCATAGGCACGGCGCGACAGGCCTGATATCACAGGCCGGACGCGGCAGCATGCGAGTCGACTTGAGCATGGTGCCGCAGCGCAATAGTCGTGCTCAATCCAACTTGAAGCGACCAACCCGCGATTGGACAGGCGATGCAGGACGCCGCAACCGAGGTCGAGTTACGTGATGAGGAAGGGGGCATCCGCCCCGATTTCATTCACGCCGTCACGGACGCGCTCGATGAGGGCGACACCGCGCGCGCCCGCGCGCTCACCGTCGACCTGCACGAGGCCGATCTCGCCGATCTCATCGAGTTGCTGCGTCCCGAGGAACGCGCGGACCTTATTTCCAGCGCTCGGCGATGACTTTAAAGCGACGGCACTGCCCGAGCTCGATGAGACCGTGCGCGACCAGGTGCTCGAGGACATGCCGCCGGAGCAGGTCGCCGAAGCCCTTCAGCAGCTCGACTCGGACGAGGCGGTCTACCTGCTCGAGGATCTCGACAAGGAAGATCAGACCGACATCCTCGCCAAGCTTCCCTATTTCGAGCGTATCGCGTTGCAGCGGAGCCTGGAATATCCGGAGGACTCCGCCGGCCGCATCATGCAGACCGATCTCATTGCCGTGCCGCCGTTCTGGTCGGTGGGACAGACGATCGACTACATGCGCGAAGCCGATGACCTGCCGGATCGTTTCTACGAAATCTTTGTCGTCGATCCGGCGTACCATCTTATCGGCTCGGTTGCGTTGAACACGCTCCTGCGCTCCAAGCGGCCGACGACGATCGAATCCATCACCGACACGGACATTCGTCAGATTCCGGTCGAGTCCGACCAGGAGGAAGTTGCGCGGCAGTTCGAACGCTACAATTTGACTTCGGCCCCAGTGATCGACGACGACAAGCGGCTGGTGGGCGTCATCACCGCCGACGACGTGGTCGAGGTCGTGCAGGAAGAGGCGTCGGAAGACATTTTGCGGATGGGTGGTGTCGCGGGCGAGACGGTCAGCGACAGCGTGTGGGAGACAACGCGGCTCAGGTTCACCTGGCTGCTTGCCAATCTCGCGACGGCGATCCTCGCGTCCTACGTCATCAGCCTCTTCGAGGCGACCATCGAGCAGATGGTGGCGCTCGCCGTGCTGATGCCGATTGTCGCCTCGATGGGGGGCAATGCGGGAACGCAGACCATGACGGTCGCCGTGCGGGCACTCGCCACTCAGGATCTCGGTCCGGTGAATGCCGTGAGGGTTATCTTGCGCGAATCCGCTGTTGGATTGCTCAACGGACTTTTGTTTGCCGTGATCATGGCGGCCATTGCGTTCTATTGGTTCGGCAGCGACGGGCTCGGGCTCGTGATCGGGGTCGCCATGGTGGTCAACTTGTTTGCGGCCGCGCTTGCCGGCATCCTCATTCCGCTCGGGCTCGACGCGCTCGACCTCGATCCGGCGATCGCCTCGGGCGTGTTCGTCACCACCGTCACCGATGTGGTCGGCTTCTTCGCCTTTCTCGGGCTGGCCGCTTTGTGGTTAGTCTAGGGGCGGGGGGCGTCGATGTTCTTCTATATCGCCAAGGCGGTGTGGTTCGTGCTGCAGCCGTCCACCTTGATCGCGCTGCTCATCGGCTATGGCGCGATCCTCATTTGGACCGGCTGGGCACGCTGGGGACGGCGCTTCGTCAGCATCGGGGCGATTTTGCTGCTGATCGCCGGTCTGTCGCCTCTCGGCAACGCGCTCATCCTGCCGCTGGAGGATCGCTTCCCGCGCGCCGACCTCGACCGGCCCCCGCCACCAGCCGGTATTGTCATTCTCGGCGGTGCCGAGGATCGCCTGGTTGGCGGCGCGCGCCACGCGCCGACCTTGAACGAGGCGGGTGAGCGTCTCCTGGAGGGGGCAATCCTGGCGCACAAGTTTCCCGACGCGAAGATCGCCTTCTCGGGAGGCGATGCGGGCATCCTCTACAAGTCAGACAGCGAGGCGGAAGGAGCGGCGGCGCTGCTGACCCAGCTCGACATCGCCCGCGACCGGCTGATCCTTGAGTCCGATGCGCGTGACACCTACGAGAACGCGGTCTATCTCAAGAAGGAGCTGGAGGCGAAGGGTGAGCTCGATGCTTCGAAGCGCTGGCTGCTGATCACCTCCGCTTATCACATGCCGCGCTCGATGGGAGCGTTCCGCCAGGCAGGCTTCCAGGTGGAGCCGTGGCCCGTGGACTACCGCACGCGCGGGTCTGAAGACCTGTCACGGCCGTTCGACAAAGTGTCCGAGGGGTTGCGCCGGGTGGATGTGGCGACGCGCGAATGGGTTGGGCTGTTCGCTTATTGGCTGACGGGACGGACCGACGCTCTGTTCCCGGCGCCGGCGGGTGATTGGCCTTTCGCAGGCTCGACGGCGCAACCCGCAAGCATGCCGAGGTCGACCCAGCCTCTCAGATAGGTCGCGGCGCGAAGTTCCGCCTCGTCCTCGCCGGCGAAGGTGGCAACCATCTCGCACAGGACGCTGAAGCGCACGCCTTTCGCGGCCTCGTCCCACATCATCGCCTCCTCAGCCTCGAGCGGCCGAAAGCGCGCCATGTAGTCCTGACGCCACACCACGAGCGCTTGCGGCTCCGGAAGGCGCGTTGGCTTGGGCGGCGCGGTCTCTGATTTCAGCGCCGACCAGATGGTCGCGGCGTTGGTGTTGAAGGTGAGTCGGATCGCCGTGGGGTGAGGCGTGAAGGTCAGGCGCGGCCAGTCCTCGGCGGGGATCGTCGCGAGCGTGGCCATAGAGAGCGGCGCCGCATCTTGCCCGTCGAAGGCGTCGGCAAGGGCTTTCTCCAAGGCGGCGAGCTCGCCGACTTCGGGGTGATTGGCGAACGGCGCGGTATCGCGAGCGAAGGCGGGTAAATGACGGCCGAACCAGCGGGCGCTGCGCTGATCGGATGGGTTCGCCGCAATGTAGCTCTTCACCAGCTTGGCGAAGCCTGAATCGCCAAGATAGGCGTGCACTTGCTCGTAGTCGTTGCCGAGGATCTCGGCGAGGCGCGAGACATACGCGTTGCGGTAGACGCCGAACAGGACGGTTCGCTGTTCCTTGTCGCTGTCGTTGATCTCGCCAAGGATGGCATCGTCTCCGGCAAGGATGCCGCGCTGGAAGGTATCTTGAAGCTCTTTGAGGCTGCTCATTCCGCCGCCGCGAGCCGCGCGCGCTTCTGCACCTCCGCGGCGATCTCCCGGGCGTGGTCGAGTTCTGCCACCAACTCGGCGAGTGGGGGGATGTTGTCGTCGCGCTCGATCATGGTCGACACCGGGCCGAAATGGGTGACCGCCTCGCGGTAGAAATCCCACACCTCGTCGCAGACCGGATGATCGTGCGTGTCGATGATGTGGCTTTCCTCGTGGCTGTGACCGGCGACGTGGAATTGCACCACGCGATCGCGCGGCACACCGTGCAGGAACTCATCGGTGGAGAAGCCGTGGTTGAAGGCGCTCACATAGACATTGTTGACGTCGAATAAGAGCCAGCAGTCGGCGCGGTTGGCGACCTCGCTGACAAACTCCCATTCAGTCATCTCGGACTGGCCGAAGGTCACATAGCTCGACACGTTCTCGAGTGTCAGACGGCGGCCGAGGACGTCTTGCACCTGACTCACGCGGTCCACCACATGGTCGAGGGCTTCTTGGGTGTAGGGGACAGGAAGCAGGTCATGCAGGTTCACGCCGTGCACGCCCGTCCAGCACAGATGATCGGAAATCCATTTTGGGTTGACGCGCTCGGCGAGTTTCTTGAGCGCGCCGAGATAGTCCATGTCGAGCGGCGCGGTCGAAGCGATGGACAACGACACGCCGTGCATGACGATGGGATAGCGCTCGCGGATTTGATCGAGGATGTGGAGCGGCTGGCCGCCCGGGATCATGTAGTTCTCGGAGATGACCTCAAACCAGTCGACCGCAGGCGAGCCGAACAGAATCTCCTCATAGTGCTGCGGCCTGAGACCCAAACCAAAGCCAAGATAGGGGGGCTTCTCGCTGTTCATGTGCTCAGCTCCTAGCGAGGATTGGGAGCCGGCAGAAACCCGGCTCCCAACAATCACGTCCGGAAATCGAGTTAGATCGATTCCCACTGGCCGCCGGCGCCTGAGCACTCGTCCTGCAGCATGGAGAGCCAACCCTTGCCCTTACAGGCGTTCTGGCCCTTGCAGTCGTTCTGGGCGGTCTTGCAAGCGCCCTGGCCCTTACAGCCATTGACGCCAAAGCAACGGCCCTTGACGGTCTCGGCCATGGCGGCACTTGCCAAAGCGCCGGAAACGAGCAGCGCCGCGGCAGTCATGGCAATCTTAGCACCTGACTTGTGATTGAGCTTCATTTTCCTCTCCTATGAAAGAGTCTGGGTTCGTGGCGGAGGGCCACGCCAGACCTATAGCCCTTATCCCAGAAGGGCTTGCGTCACTCCTGATCAAAGCTCTGTGACCCTGCGTGCCTACGCCGTTCACAGTCCCGTCAGGCGCTGTGACGGCCTGATAACGCGCGATGGGAATTTCGGGTTGCATAACGCAGCTTGAGGAATTCCGACCCTTCACGCTGCGGGCTATGATCGGTGGCGCCGGGGAGAGCGAAGCGTGAGCTTTAACGACATCATCGTGCATGTGGATGGGACGGAAGCCGCCAAGGCGCGGGTTGCGTTCGCCGTCGATCTGGCCAAGGCGCAGAACGCGCACCTGGTGGGCGTCGCCTTCGCGCCCCGGGCGCTGCTGCCGTTGTACGGCGCCGATGTCGGGCTGGCCGACATGAGCGGGGTGCTACAGGGCGTCAAGGCGCAAGGCGAGGCGGCCCTTGAGAGCTTCAAGGCCGCCGCCGCGGCCGCAGGGGTGAGCGCCGAGGGGAGGCTGATGCAAGGCGTCAGCGAGGAGTTCCCGCACGACTTCGCCTTGCTCGCCCGCCAGGTCGACCTCACGATCCTCGGTCAGCCGCGCGACGGCGACCCGCTGATCGGCCAATACGCCCTGGTCGAGCGATGCCTATTCGCCTCGGGCCGGCCGGTGATGATCGTCCCGGCGGCGCCGACCAAGATTGCGCTCGACGGCACGATCGTCGCTGCCTGGGACGGCAGCGCGGAAGCGGCGCGTGCCTTCAACGACGCGCAGACATTCCTCAAGCCGGCAAAGCGCGTCGTGCTTCTTGTCGGCGTCAAGGAGGGCGAAAAGAGCGCGCCGCCAACCGACGACATGGTGACACACCTGAAGCGGCACGGCGTCAACGTCGAGGTGGCGCAGGTACCGGCAACCGAAGGCGACATTGGACGACTGCTTCTGACGCAAGCAAAGAAGCTCGGCGCCGATCTGATCGTGATGGGCGCGTTTCATCATTCCCGCTGGCGCGAGTTCATCTTGGGCGGCGTCACCCTTACTATGCTCGAAGAGGCAACCATCCCGTTGTTCATGGCGCACTGACATGACCGTTCATCTCGTCAAGCTCTGTGTGGGCGTCGATAGCATCCAGGACCTTTTGGATTGGCAGACGGAGCGGCTCAAGAGTCTGAAGCAGGCTCGGAAGGTGCCCGAGCTTTGCCACCGCACCTTGCAGACACCGCGCCGGCGCGACGAGGTGCTGGACGGCGGCTCGCTCTATTGGGTGATCAAGGGATTCATCGTGGTGCGCCAACGCATCATCGATCTCAGGGCCGATACCAAGAACGATGGCACGCCGTGCTGCGGCATCGTCTACGACGCCGAGCTGGTGGCGACGCGGCCCCATCCGCGGCGTGCGTTTCAAGGCTGGCGCTATTTGGAGGCTGCCGACGCGCCGCGCGACGCGCCGGTGCTGGAGGGTGCCCATGCCGACATGCCGCCGGGCATGCGCGAGGAACTGCGCGAGCTCCGTCTGATCGACTGGTGATCTTTCAGTCCGACAAAGGCATCGGGACGTTGTCGATGAGTCGTGTGGTACCGAGATGAACGGCGGCCAGCACGCGCGCACGCTTCACCGGACCATGCAGAGGCTTCAGGGTCTCGGGGTCGCGCACCGCCACATAATCGACGCGGAAGCCATAAGCCTCGAGCTTGAAACGGGCGGCCTCAGCTGCATCGTCGGCGCCGCGCCCTTGCGCCAAATCTTCGGCGATATTCTGGATCGTGGCATGGAGCAGGGGCGCGATCTTGCGCTCGGCGGGAGAGAGATAGGTGTTGCGCGAGGAGAGTGCGAGCCCGTCATCCTCGCGCACGATCGGTCCGCCGATGATCTCCACGGGGATGTTCAGATCACGCACCAGGCGCTTGATCACCAGGAGCTGCTGGTAGTCCTTCTCGCCGAAGATCGCCTTGTCCGGCGCGCATTGCAGCAGAAGCTTGGCCACCACCGTCGCGACGCCGTCGAAATGGTTGGGACGGGACGCGCCACACAGATCCTCGGTGAGGTCGCCGACGCTCACTTTAGTGGAGAACCCTTCCGGATACATTTCCTTTGGGTCGGGCGCATAGAGGAGATCACTGCCGGCGTCGGCAAGGACGGCGGCGTCGCGCACCTCGTCGCGCGGATAAGCATGGAAGTCTTCGCGTGGACCGAATTGCAGCGGATTGACGAACAGGGACGTGACCACGCGGTTGGTCTGCGCCGTGGCAAGCTTGACCAGAGACAGATGCCCAGCATGAATTGCGCCCATTGTGGGCACAAGCGTGATGCTCTCGCCGGCGCCCCGCCACGCGGCGACGCGGGCGCGTAGGTCGCTGACGGTCCTCACAGTGTCGATGGTCTTTGCCATTCAGGCCTCCGGCGGGTCGCGACCATAGCGCCTCGAACGATGCGGCCGGAAGGTCTAAATTGAGCGCATGGGCGAGCCAAAAGTCGATATCGCCGCTACTACCCCCTTACCGAGCCGGGAGGCGATCAGCGAGGCGCTGCTTGCCGACGAAGAGGCGCTGGTCGATGCGCTGATCGCGCAGGCGCGCTTCACCGATGACGAAGACCGCCGTATCGAGGCCGTCGCTACGCGGCTGGTCGAGGCTGCGCGCGCGGGGCGGCGCGAGTCCGGCGGAGTGGACTCATTTCTCCACGAATACGGACTGTCGAGTGAGGAGGGCGTACTTCTGCTCTGCCTCGCCGAGGCGCTGCTGCGCATTCCTGACGCGACGACGGCTGATCGGCTGATTGCCGGCACGATCGGCCTCGGCGATTGGGCGCGCCATCTTGGCCATTCCGACTCGGTGCTGGTCAACGCCTCGACGTTCGGGCTGATGCTTACGGGACATATCGTCGATTGGGGCGAGGACAGCGGCAGCAACTTCGGTGCCATGGTGCAGCGGCTGATCGCGCGAAGCGGCGAGCCGGTGATCCGAGAGGCGCTGCGTCGGGCCATGCGCATCCTTGGCAACCAGTTCGTGCTCGGCGAGACCATCCAAGGCGCGCTCAAGAACGCCGAAGACGAGGCCGAGCAGGGCTACCGCTTCTCGTTCGACATGCTGGGCGAGGCGGCCCGCACTGCCGAGGACGCCGCGCGCTACACCGCCCGCTATGAAGACGCCGTGGACGCCATCTGCGAGTGGGCCGAGCAACTCGTCGGCCGAAGCGAAGACGAGTTGCACGAACGTCCAGGTTTGTCAGTCAAGCTCTCGGCGCTGCATCCGCGCTACCAAGCCTCGCAAGACGCGCGGCTGCACGAAGAGCTTTTGCCCCGGCCTGCCTTGGCTCAGGCTATGCGGGAGGCTTGGCTGCCGCTCACGATCGACGCCGAGGAGGCGGAGCGGCTCGATCTATCCCGCTCGCCTTGCTCGAGCCGCTTTTTGCGGACCCCTCGCTTGCAGGATGGAACGGGCGGAGTCTCGCCGTGCAGGCCTACTCCAAGCGTGCGCTACCGCTAATCGACTGGCTGGCCAATGTCGCCCGCATCACCGGACGGCGCATCCCGGTGCGGCTGGTAAAGGGTGCGTACTGGGACAGCGAGATCAAATGGGCACAAGAGGCGGGGCTCGACGGCTATCCCGTGTTCACGCGCAAAGTGAACACCGACGTCGCTTATCTGGCCGCTGCGCGGGCGCTCCTTGCGCATCCCGACTGCTTCTATCCGCAGTTCGCCACCCACAATGCGCACACAATCGCCGCGGTCGCCGAGCTTGCGGGCAACCGTCCTTACGAGTTTCAGCGCCTCTACGGCATGGGACAGGCGCTGCACCGCGAGGTGGTGCGGCCTGAATCACTCGGCAAGCCGTGCCGCATCTACGCGCCGGTCGGCGGCCATCGCGATCTTCTCGCCTATCTCGTGCGACGGCTGCTGGAGAACGGCGCCAACACATCGTTCGTCCATCGTCTCGCTGACGATGAGGCGCCGATCTCGGTGATCGTCGCCGATCCCGTGAAGAAGGCGGCGTCCCTGCCGCAAAAAGCCAATCCGTTGATCCCGCCGCCTCCGAAGCTGTTCGCGCCGGCGCGAAAGAACAGCCTTGGCCTGCCGCTGTGGGATGACGCGACCCGGATGCCATTGCTTGGTGCGATCGAACGCGCGCTCCAGACGCCCGCCGTGGCGAGTCCGATTGTCTCCGGCAACGCGGTGACGACGGGCGGTGAGGTCATCACCATCACGTCACCCCATGACCGGCGGGTGATTGTCGGCGCGTGCCGCACTGCTGATCAGGCCGCCGTCGATGCCGCGCTCAGCACGGCGAAGGACGCTTGCGACGACTGGGACAGGAAAGGCGGAGTCGCCCGCGCCGAGCTGTTGGAACGCGCCGCGGACCTGTTCGAGGGCGATCGCGCGCAGCTGATGGCGCTCATGGTGCGGGAGGCGGGCAAGACCTTGGCCAACGCCCAAGCGGACTTGCGCGAAGCAGTCGACTTCTTGCGCTACTACGCGGCAGAGGCGCGTGCCAAGTTCGAGATGCCGCGTCCGATGCCCGGGCCGACGGGTGAGCAGAATGAGATGGCCTTGCATGGCCGGGGTGTATTCGCGGCCATCTCGCCGTGGAATTTCCCGCTTGCCATCTTCACCGGCCAGGTTGCCGGAGCGCTCACCGCCGGCAATGCCGTCGTCGCGAAGCCAGCCGAGCAAACGCCGCTTGTGGCCGCGCACGCCGTCCGGCTGCTGCACCAAGCCGGCGTGCCCGGAGACGTGCTGCACTTCTTGCCTGGACGCGGCGAGGTGGTTGGTGCGGCGCTGGTGGCCGATATTCGCGTCGACGGCGTGGCGTTCACCGGCGGCACCGACACCGGGCGTGCCATCAATCGAAGCCTTGCCACGCGCGACGGGCCGATCCCGAAGCTGATCGCCGAGACGGGCGGGCTCAACGCCATGATCGTCGATTCCTCGGCGCTGCCGGAGCAGGTGGTGGACGATGTGCTCGCGTCCGCGTTCGACAGCGCGGGCCAACGCTGCTCGGCGCTCCGCGTGCTTTTTCTTCAGAACGACATCGCCGATGGGACGCTGGAGATGCTTCTCGGGGCGACCCGCGAGCTCATGATCGGCGATCCGCTGGACTACGCGACCGATGTAGGACCGGTGATCGACGCTGAGTCGAAAGCGACCTTGGAGGCCCACAAGGTCAAGATGCGGGCTGAAGCCCGCGAGTTGATCGATCTGCCGCTCGGCGAGGCGCAGACGCACGGCACCTACGTGGCGCCCGCGATCTACGAGATTGCAAATATCGGCATGTTGGAGCGAGAGGTATTCGGTCCGATCCTGCACGTGGTGCGGTTCGACGGTGAACGGCTGGGCGAAGTCTGCGAGGCGATCAATGCCACGGGCTACGGTCTGACCTTGGGGCTGCACAGCCGCATCAAGGCGACGGCCGACTACGTGGCGGCGCGGGTCAAGGTCGGCAACATGTATGTGAACCGGAATCAGATCGGCGCCGTGGTGGGGGTCCAGCCGTTTGGCGGCGAAGGCCTCTCGGGCACGGGGCCTAAGGCTGGCGGCCCGCACTATCTGGAAGCCTTCGCGGTCGAGCGGGTGCGGACCACGGATCTCACCGCGTCGGGCGGCAATGCGAGCCTTTTGGCGGCCGGCGGCGACGAACCGTGATGCATGGCATTGTAGGCGGCTGCTTAAGGGTCCATCTATAGCCAGAGACTAGATTTGCCCTTGAGTTTGAAGAGCCTGGCACAACGTAGAGATGACAGAGCGTAAGACCCCGGCAACGGCTGCAAAGAGCGACGTGACGCGGAAGCCCTCGTCGTCCTCCGAGGTCGATGCGTTCCTGAGGCGGGTGCGGTCGCTTCAGCCCGCGGCGTCTGGCCGTGGCCGGCTGATCTTCGCCATGGACGCGACCATGAGCCGGCAGCCCACGTGGGATCTCGCGCTGGAGCTCCAGTCCGACATGTTCCGCGCGGTCAAGGAGGTTGGCGGCCTCGACGTACAACTCGTCTACTTCCGGGGATTTAACGAGTGCCAGGCGAGCCGTTGGGTCGGCGATCCCGACGCGCTCGCGCACCTGATGCGCCAGGTCCATTGCGAAGGCGGTCACACGCAAATTCGCAAGGTGCTGACGCATGCGCGCAAAGAAAGCGAGACGACAAAGGTCAATGCCGTCGTCTATGTGGGCGACTGCATGGAGGAGGACATCGACCAGTTGAGCCAGCTCGCGGGCGAGCTCGGGCTGATCCGGGTGCCGGTGTTCCTGTTCCAGGAAGGACACGACGCGCGCGCCGAGCGCGCCTTCAAGGAGATCGCCCGCCTGTCGCGTGGCGCCTATTGCCGGTTCGACGCAGGCTCGTCGCGTCAGCTGCGTGAGCTGTTGGCGGCGGTCGCGGTCTACGCCACGGGCGGCCGCAAGGCGCTCCAGGATCTCAGCGACGAGAAGCGTGGCGACGCGGCAATGCGTTTGCTGCAACAGCTCAGCTAGCGACTCGCGATGGTCTACTTTCTCGCCGGTTGCGCGGTACTCATCTTGCTTCTTCTCGGAGCGCGGCTCCTCACGCGCGCCAATCCGCAGATGCTCGCAACTGCTTTGCGGAAGGTCGGTGGCGGTGTTGTTCTCGCGGTGGCTGGTTTGTTGGCGATCCGCGGTGCGCTCCCGATCGCCATTCCGCTCGCGGCGTTTGGTGTCGCCCTGTTGGGTGGCATCGGCCGGTCCGGGCTTGGCGGCTTCGGCGGCTCGGCACGCAAATCTCCCGGGCAGGCCTCGCATGTCGGGACCGAGCGCCTCGAAATGGAGCTCGACCACGACACGGGCCACATGGATGGCACGTGCCTCACCGGCCGGTTTGCCGGGCGCCGGCTTTCATCGCTGAGCGACCGCGAGGCGGTCGAGCTCTACTGGGAATTCGAGGCTGACGGCGCGAAAGAGGCCGCTTTGATGGAGGCCTATCTCGACTGGCGCGTTGCCAACTGGCGCGATCGCGATGAGCGGGAATGGTCTGAGCGAACCAAAGCACGGCCCAAGGGGGCCCGAATGACGCCCGATGAGGCCCGAGCGGTGCTCGAGGTCGGGCCCAAAGCGAGTGCCGAGGAGATCAGGCAGGCGCATCGCCGGCTGATGATGAAGATGCACCCCGATCAGGGCGGCTCGACCTATCTCGCCGCCCGCATCAACGAAGCCAAGGAAGTGTTGCTCGGCCGCTAGGGCCTATTCCGACAACATGGCGACGCATTCAAGCGACATGCGCTTCAAGGCCGTGCAAGTCGTTTGGGCATCGTCTTTGGAGAAGCCGGCGAAGCGCGCGCGATACCACTCAGTATCGCCCCGCATGAACGCCATGGTGAAGGGAAGATGCCCGTTCAACAGCTTCATCGCGCGCTGTTGCACCATGCCGAGCCGGTTTTCGGCGTCAGTCTGAGAGGTGAAGGCGCCGACCTGAACATGATAATTGCCGGCGTACTGCGCTCGCTTGGCGCTTGTTGCGGGTTGAGCCGGACGGTTTGGCGAGAGACTTGCCTTGATCGGCTCGCCAGGATCGTTGATGTCGCCCTCTTCGGTGGCCGGAAGTGCGGGCGTCGGCGTCGCGGCGGCGAGCGCATAAGCCGGCTTCTTGGACGGCGGTGGCGGCGAGGACGATCCGAACAGCGAGGCGATCAGCTTACTCGCGGTAGATTTCTCACCGCTCTGGGCCTTGGCCCAATGCTTATCGAGCAGAGAGCGCATGGCCGCGTCACGTAGCGCGCCGGTGCGCCCGCCAAGCACAACGCCAACCAGATGTTTGTCGCCACGCTGGACCGATGCGGTCAGGTTGAAGCCGCTCGCGCGGGTGTACCCAGTCTTGATGCCGTTGGTCCCCTTGTAGCCAAACAGCAGCCGGTTGTGGTTGCGGTACTTGCGACCCTGATAGGTGAAGTACTGGGTGCTGAAGACCTCGTAGTACTCGGGATAGTCCCGGATGATGTGCACGGCGAGGATGGCCATGTCCCGCGCCGTGGTGAGCTGCTCGTCGTTGGGCAGACCCGAGGCGTTGCGGAACGTCGTGTTCTTCATGCCGAGCTTGTGCGCCGTGTCGGTCATCATGCGGGCGAAGTTCGCCTCGGTGCCCCCAAGATTCTCCGCGATCACGGCGGCGGCATCATTGGCCGACTTGGTGACGAGCGCCTTGATCGCGTCGCTGACCTTGATCGTCGAGCCCGGCTTGAGGCCCAATTTGGTTGGGGCCTGACTTGCCGCGTGTGACGTCACAGCCAGCTCGGTGTCAACAGTGCACCTGCCGGCCTTCAAGTAGCCGAACAGGATGTAGAGCGTCATGATCTTGGTCAGCGACGCCGGCGAGCGGAGAGCGTCGGCCGACTCCGAGTAGAGGACGCTCCCGGCGTTCATGTCGACGATGATGGCAGCCTTAATGTTGCTTGTGGCCTGTGCCTCGCTCAGGGGCGCGGCGGCTGCCGCAAAAGCGAGCACGAGGGCAACCCCGAGGCTGACGGAGCGGCGCAACGGCGCCCAGAAATTACGCTTGAGAACTCCCACGAAACACTTGAAGGCGCTTGCCTTCCCCCGTTGACGATCCTTCCCTCCGCGCCGTGCCTGGCGCGTCCACCCCTGGGCCGCGGCAATTGCGCCAATCGCGAGGCTCCATAGTGGTGAAGAGAGAAGGCTAAAATCGGGCTATTGCCAAAGCGTTAAGTCGGCCCGCTGGAGGGCATTGTGCAGTGCAAAATATTCCTTGACCTTTTTTGTGCGTCGCATATATATGCCTTCGCGTTCGCAGCAAATCACCGCAATCCCCAATCGTTGAAGAGGGCCCCATGCTCAAAGGTTTTGAAGAGTTTCAGAAGGTCGGCAAGGACGGCTTTGATGCTTACGTCCGTTCGTTCGGCGAGATGAACAAGGGCTTCCAGGCCATTGCCGCCGAAGTGACCGATTATTCCAAGAAGGCGTTTGAGGACTCCACTCGCGCTTTCGAGCAGCTGGTCGGCGCCAAGTCGATCGAGCAGGCGATCGAGATTCAGTCTCAGTATGCGAAGAAGGCCTACGACACCTACATGGCCGAGATGTCCAAGCTCGGTGAGATGTATGTCGGCCTGGCCAAGGACGCCTACAAGCCGGTCGAGGCTGCCTTCGCCAAGAAGGCTGCGTAAGACGCAAGCTAGCTCCATCTCCCATCGAAAAAGGCCCGGGGGTATCCTCCGGGTCTTTTTTTTTGCCGTTTTCCTGTCGGCAACTCCTTCTATGTTATGGAGTGAGGGCCGGGCCGATTTGCGGGTTCCGGCGGCTTGAAGTTAGAATGGATTCGGACGGTTACTCCGAAATAGCGACGACTCTCCTTGGAACATGAGAGACGAAACGCCACATAGAGGCTGACGATGGCGCGGAACGGCGACAATCGCCGGGGCGACGACACCGGCACCCACATCATCACCAAGACGCGGCCGAAGACCAAACGGCCTAGCCTCTACAAGGTGCTGCTACTCAACGACGACTACACGCCGATGGACTTCGTCGTGTACGTGCTCGAGCGCTTTTTCAACAAGCCTCCCGAGGAGGCCACCCGCATTATGCTCCACGTGCACCAAAAGGGCGTGGGTATCTGCGGGGTCTACACTTACGAGGTTGCCGAGACTAAGGTAGCGCAGGTGACAAGTTTTGCCCGTCAGCACGAGCATCCGCTTCAGTGCACGATGGAGAAGGAGTAGGACGAGACGTGGCTTCGTTTTCGACCAGTTTAGAGCAGGCTTTGCGGCGCGCGTTGCAATACGCCAACGAGCGCAGCCATGAGTATGCAACGCTTGAGCACTTGCTGCTGTCGTTGATCGACGACCGCGACGCGGCGGCGGTCATGCGCGCCTGTGACGTGGACCTCGACCTGCTCCGCGACAAACTGACTGGCTACATCGACAACGAGCTTTCGGGTCTCGTGCTCGACACCCACGGTGATGCCCAGCCCACCGCTGGCTTCCAGCGGGTGATTCATCGCGCCGTGGCTCATGTGCAGTCGAGCGGCCGCGAGGAGGTTACGGGCGCCAACGTGCTCGTCGCGATCTTCGCCGAGCGCGAGAGCCATGCCGCATTCTTCCTGCAAGAGCAGCACATGACGCGGTTCGATGCGGTCAATTACATCAGCCACGGGATTGCCAAGCGCGGCGGCATGTCCGAGCCGCGCGCGGTGCGTGGTGTCGATGACGATGCGGCGACCGTCGAGGGCGGCGAAGAGAAGAAACGCGGCGCCGATGCGCTCGAGGTCTATTGCATCAACCTGAACCAGAAGGCGCGGTCTGGCCGCATCGATCCTCTGATCGGCCGCGGACCCGAGATCCAGCGCACCATTCAGGTGCTTTGCCGCCGGCAGAAGAACAATCCGCTGTTCGTGGGCGATCCCGGCGTGGGCAAGACGGCCATCGCCGAAGGTCTCGCGCGCCGCATCGTCATGGGCGACGTGCCGGAAGTCTTGATGGACGCGACCATCTTCCAGCTCGACATGGGCGCGCTGCTCGCCGGGACCCGCTATCGCGGCGACTTCGAGGAGCGGCTGAAGGCGGTCATGCGGGAGATTGAGAATTTCCCGGGCGCCATCATGTTCATCGACGAGATCCACACGGTGATCGGCGCGGGCGCCACTTCGGGCGGCGCCATGGACGCATCGAACCTGCTGAAGCCCGCGCTTCAGTCGGGGACACTGCGCTGCATCGGCTCGACCACTTACAAGGAATATCGCCAGCACTTCGAGAAGGACCGGGCGCTGGTGCGCCGCTTCCAGAAGATCGACGTCAACGAGCCGTCGGTGCCGGACGCCATCGAGATCCTCAAGGGGCTCAAGCCTTACTTCGAGGACTTCCACCGCGTGCGCTACACCAGCCAGGCGATCAAGTCGGCCGTCGAGCTGTCGGCGAAGTACATCCACGACCGCAAGCTGCCGGACAAGGCGATCGACGTGATCGACGAGACCGGCGCCTCGCAGATGCTGCTGCCCGAGCGCCAGCGCCGCAAGACGATCGGCGTCAAGGAGGTGGAGACGACCATCGCCTCGATGGCGCGGATTCCGCCGAAGACGGTGTCGAAGACCGACGCCGAGGTGCTGCGTGCCATAGACGAGGATTTGAAGCGCGTGGTGTTCGGCCAGGAGAAGGCGATCGAGGCCTTGGCCGCGGCGATCAAGCTGTCGCGCGCCGGCCTACGCGAGCCTGGCAAGCCCATTGGCTGCTACATGTTCTCGGGCCCGACCGGCGTCGGCAAGACCGAGGTCGCGCGCCAGCTAGCCACGCTGCTCGGCGTCGAGCTGCTGCGCTTCGACATGAGCGAGTACATGGAGCGCCACACCGTGTCGCGGCTGATTGGCGCGCCTCCGGGCTATGTGGGCTTCGACCAGGGCGGTCTCCTGACCGATGGCGTCGACCAGCACCCGCACAGTGTGCTGCTGCTGGACGAGATCGAGAAGGCGCATCCGGACCTGTTCAACATCCTGTTGCAGGTCATGGATCACGGCAAGCTGACCGACCACAACGGCAAGCATGTCGACTTCCAGAACGTCATCCTGATCATGACCACGAACGCCGGCGCGACCGATCTCGCCAAGGCGGCGATCGGCTTCAATCGCTCGAAGCGCGAGGGCGACGACGAGGAGGCAATCAACCGTCTGTTCTCGCCGGAGTTCCGCAACCGGCTTGATGCGGTCATCGCGTTCTCGAGCCTGCCGCCAGAGGTCATCGCCAAGGTGGTGGAGAAGTTCGTGTTCCAGCTGGAAGCCCAGCTCGGCGACCGCAACATCACCATCGAGCTGACGCCCGAGGCGAACGCGTGGCTTGCCGAGCGCGGCTACGACGACAAATTCGGCGCTCGCCCGCTCGCGCGGGTCATCCAGGAGCACATCAAGAAGCCGCTGGCTGAAGAAATTCTGTTCGGCAAGCTGAAAGACGGCGGCATCGTGCGCGTGCTGGTCGAGGAGAGGGACGGCGAAAAGGTGCTCGGCTTCGAGTACATCAAGGCCGACACGCCAGTTAAGCCGCGCGATCCCGAGGGTGGCGGCAGTGCAAAGTCATCCAAACGCGCCAAGCGTGGCCCGCGCAAAGCGCGCGCCAAGAGCGCGGGGCCCAGCCTCGTGCCGAAGGTTCCGCTCGGCGAAGGCTAAGCGTTCAGCACTGTCCTGATCTTGTCGGCTGTGGTGGCAAGCTCGCCCTGGTCGGCCATGTCGCCCGCATGGCGCTTCAGCGGCACACCTTCCTTGATCGGCACGATGTGCACGTGCAGGTGGAATACGGTCTGTCCTGCGGGCGCGCCGTTGAACTGCTGAATCAAAATACCGTCGGCGCCGACTGCCTTTTGAATCTTCGGCGCGAGCTTCTGCACGACCGCCATCAGCGTTCCTAAGCCCTTCGGTGTGATGTCGAACAGATCGGTCGCCTTCTCTTTGGTGACCACGAGCGTGTGGCCCTCCGTGCGCGGCATGATGTCAAGGAAGGCAAGGGTGTCGTCGTCTTCGTAGAGCTTATGGCAGGGAATTTCGCCCTTCAGGATCTTGGCGAAGATATTGTCAGGGTCGTAGGCCGCCATGCGTGCTCCTTCCGCGTGTTGAGCACCCCCTTATAGCGAAGCCGCGAATGTGCTGATACCCGCGTTTCGCGGAGGTTCAGGGGAACTTTGCCTGCCTCCAGCCATTGATTCTAATCAACTCAAATGGCCTGCCATCTGGTAGGCTAACATCCCGCATTGCAAAGACTTTTCGTCAAATCCCAGCCCCCCAAGGAGGTCTCAATGTCCATGCTGAAGGTAATCGAAGTCCTGGCCGAATCCGACAAGAGCTGGGAGGACGCCGCGCAGTTCGCCGTCAACACGGCGAATAAGAGCGTGCGCAACGTCAAATCGATCTACATCAAGAACCTCGAAGCGTCGGTCGAGAACGGCAAGATCAAGAAGTACCGCATCAACGGCAAGGTCTCGTTCGTGCTCGAGTAGGCGGCGCTAGCCGCGCCCGCGGCGATAGGGCGACTCCGCACTGAGCAGCGCGACTTCCTGGGCCACCGCGAAGCGTTCGCGCTTGAGATAGTCGGCCACGGCCCGGCGTAGAGCGGGGTCGGCGATGTAGTGCGCGCTGTAGGTCTCTGCGGGCAGATAGCCGCGCGCGAGCTTGTGCGCGCCCTGTGCGCCCGCTTCGACGCGGGCGAGCCGGTGTTGGATGGCATGTTCGATGGCCTGGTAGTAGCAGACCTCGAAGTGCAGGAACGGCTGTGATTCCGTCGCGCCCCAGTAGCGGCCGTAAAGCGTGTCGGCGCCAATGACGTTGAGCGCGCCGGCGATGTATTGGCCGTCGCGTTTGGCGAGCACGAGCAGAAGCTCGTCGGCCATGGTTTCGCCGAGGAGACTGAAGCAGGTTCGTGTCAGATAGGGCGAACCCCATTTGCGCGAGCCCGTGTCCATGTAGAAGGCGAAGAATGCGTCCCAATGCGCCTCGGTCAGGTCGCGGCCGGTGATCCATTCGATGGTGATCCCGTCGTCAAGCGCCTCGCGCCGTTCCTTCTTGATCACTTTACGCTTGCGTGACGACAGCGCGCCGAGGAAGTCGTCGAAGGTCTCGTAGCCTTCGTTGCGCCAGTGGAACTGCTGGTCGGTGCGCCGCAGATAGCCGAGCTGGCCGGCCAGCTCCCATTCGCTTTGCGTCATGAAGGTAACGTGCAGCGATGACACGCCAAGCTCGTCGACAAGGGTCCTGCCAGCTTCGAGCAGGATGGCTTGATGGTCTGCTGTGTGGTCACGGGCGCGCGTAAGGAGGCGAGGGCCCGGAACGGGCGTGAAGGGCACCGAGGCCTGCAGTTTTGGGTAATAGTCGCCGCCAGCGCGCATGTACGCTTCGGCCCAGCCGTGATCGAACACGTACTCACCTTGGGAATGCGATTTCAGATAGCAGGGCATGCATGCGAGGAGGGTGCCCTTACCGTCCTCATAGAGGAGGTGCTGGGGAAGCCACCCGGTCTCGC
The DNA here is from genome assembly GCA_041397675.1 of Hyphomicrobiales bacterium. Classification (GTDB taxonomy): domain Bacteria; phylum Pseudomonadota; class Alphaproteobacteria; order Rhizobiales; family Methyloligellaceae; genus Methyloceanibacter. The sequence continues at coordinate 62,284 of JAWKWG010000004.1, forward strand.
GCGTGGCCGAGCCGCTCTCTTCCAGCGCCTTCAAAAACGCATGAGATACGAATGGGTTGTCCGGACGCGTTGACGGCGCTTGGAGGTTTGAGCTGCCCGCCGCGCAGGCATTCCAGGCCGCTGCCGGCACGTCGGCAATGCGCGAGGCGACGCGCACGACGACACGGTGGTCGACGTGCTGCGTCCCATCGTGGTGCCTCTCGATATCGCCCATGGCTCAGGGCTCGATTCCTTCGAAGATCATGGCGTCGGCGTAGCGCAAGGCGCGCTCGCGGTCGGCTTTGGTCCGTACCGTCCAGGTCAACAACGGCAATCCGAACGCGACCTTGGCAACCAACGGCGCGAGCGCCGGGAGCGCGGCGATATCGTAGGCGATGAAGTTGGGCCGCGCGATGGCAGAGGTCATGAGGTTTCGCATGAGGAAGCGCTCACCCATGGTGAGGTTGGGAAACTCGTCCCGTGCGAAGCGGCAACCGACCAGCCCTCGGGTTAGGTCGGGTGCGACCTTGCGAAATGCCGCAACGGAATAGGGATCGAACGACATCACCGCCACGGGCCCGGCATAGCTGGCAAGTTCTTTGGCGATGTTCGCCTCGAAGGCACCGTCTCGCGTCCAGGTGCTTTTCACTTCGAGCACGATGGGGACGTATCCGCCGACAAGCGCGAGTAGGTCGGGAATGGAGAGAATGTGATCCTTGGTGCCTTTGAGTTGAATCGTACGGAGAGACTCCACGTCGCGCGCCGCGACCGGCCCCGTTTCATTCGTGAGTCGATCGAGAGTGGCGTCATGGAATACGACCGGCATGTTGTCGGCGGCACATTGCAGATCGACTTCGATCGCATAGTGCTGGCCGAGCGCGGCGGTAACCGCCGACGCGCTATTCTCGACCACGCCTGTCGCGGCGTCATGCAAGCCGCGATGCGCGATCGGTCGTTTCAGCCAATAGAGCTCGGACATGTCCGGTCCCCTATGAGGGGACTAGTCTATGGCAAAAAGGGCGTCGATCTCGACGGCGGCGTTCAGGGGGAGGCTGGCGCAACCGACCGCGATGCGGGTGTGGCGACCCTTGTCGCCCAGCACCTGCACCATCAGGTCCGACGCGCCGTTGATCACCTTGGGATGATCGGCGAAGCCAGGCGTGGCGCAGACGAAGCCATTGAGCCGCACCAGTTGCACAATCCGGTCGAGATCGCCTAGTGCGGCCTTCGCCTGGGCAAGGATATTGAGGGCGCAAATGCGAGCCGCCCTTTGGCCGTCTTCGAGGCTCACGTTGGCGCCAAGCTGGCCCGCGACGGCGATCCCGCCGCTCTCCATCGGCAGCTGGCCGGAAACAATGAGCTGTCCGTTGATGTGGACGAAGGGGACGTAGCTTCCAACCGCAGCCTTGGCCTCGGGCAAGGCGATGTCGAGGGCTTTCAGCCTTGCCTCAATCTCGCCGGCCATGTGTCCTCCCTAATCATCTGAAAGTCTTCCAACCATTGAGCAAATCTGGCTTTGGGGCAAGCATTGCATAGGCCGACAGCGGGTTTGAACGCGGCCCTTGTCCGGTTGACCGGTTGGTGCCAAAAATCTGCTTTCCGCCGAGCCGGCGGTTTCCGGGAAGACGTGAGGCTTAGTATGGTTGGTGCGCGTGGACGATTGCTGTGGGTGGCCGCTCTCGGGTTCGCCGGTATGCTTCCCCATCAGGCGCTTGCTTTGGCGGCGAAAGAGCCGACTAAGCTCGTGCCGCACCGCGCCATCTATGAGATGACCCTCGACGAGGCGCGTTCGGCGTCCGGCATCACCGGCATTGATGGCCGCATGGTGTTCGAGTTCACCGGCTCGCAGTGCGACGGCTATTCGCTCAACATGCGCATGGTCACGCAGATGACCGACTCGCAAGGGCAGACCAACCTGACGGATCTCCGGTCGTCGACTTGGGAGCAGGGTGATGGCCAGAAGTTCCGCTTCCAGTCGGCACAGTATCTGAACGACAAGCTTGGCGATGTCACCATGGGGCGCGCAACGCGCGCGGACCCTAACGAGGCCGTCCAAGTCAAGCTCAGCCAGCCGGCGCGCGCTGAGCTCAGTCTTACGGGTCAAATCTTCTTTCCGACGCAGCACAGCATCGCCCTGATCGAAAAGGCTGTGTCCGGACAGTCCCTGTTCCAGGCGCGCATCTATGATGGCTCGGAGAAGGGGCGGAAGGTATACGACACGACCGCCTTCATCGGTTCGGTGGTCAAGCCCGGGACCGACGATGCGAAGCTCGAAGCCGTGGCCAAGGAAAAGAAACTCGGCGAGCTTCCGTCTTGGCCCGTGTCGATCGGCTATTTCGAGCCCAACAACGGCGATCTGATCCCAAGCTACCAGATCGATTTCCGGCTGTATGAGAACGGCGTCAGCCGCAATCTCCTGATCGACTATGGCGACTTCTCGATCCAGGGCACGCTGACCTCCCTCGAATACCTGAAGGCCAAAGAGTGCAATTAGGCGCTTGCCGGTTGCACCGGCCAGAAGGCTCGCCCGTCAGACGCCTCTGAGGCATCTGATCGAGGTAGGGTTCCCCGGAAAAATCGCAGTTTTCAGGCCCAATCTGCCCAATCTCTAAAGAGTTTGGTTACGGGTTTACGGTGACACTCGCCCCAATTCAGCTAGGGGCAAATGCGATGTTCTGGAGGGTCAGGCCAACACCGACTGCCATGGCACATTATGACCAGATCGTCGATCATGGACCGGTCGAATCGCCGGGGCCGATGCCAATGCCAATGACCAAAACTGTCCTGATCGTCGAGGACAACGAGCTGAACATGAAGCTCTTCCACGACCTGCTCGACGCGCATGGCTACCGGACGCTGCAGACGCGCAACGGCATCGAGGCCTTGGAGCTTGCCCGCGAACACCGGCCCGATCTCATTCTGATGGATATCCAGTTGCCCGAGGTCTCGGGTCTCGAAGTGACCAAATGGCTGAAGGAAGACGACCACTTGCGGGAAATTCCGGTGGTTGCCGTCACCGCCTTCGCCATGAAGGGAGACGAAGAGCGCATCCGTGAGGGCGGCTGCGAGGCGTATATCTCGAAGCCGATCTCCGTGGCGATGTTTCTCGACACCGTCAGACAGTTCATCGGCGAAGCACGGTAGGGCCTATGACGGCGCGCGTTCTCGTAGTCGACGACGTCGATGCAAACGTGAAGCTGCTCGAAGCTCGGCTCACGGCCGAGTATTTCGAGGTGCGCACCGCGCGCAGTGGCGCGGAGGCGCTGCAGATTTGCACGCGCGACGGGGCGGACGTCATCCTGCTCGATGTGATGATGCCCGGAATGGATGGGTTCGAGGTTTGCCGCCGGCTGAAAGCTGAGCCGCGCACGCAGCATATCCCGGTCATCATCATTACAGCGCTCGACCAAGCGAGCGATCGGGTCAAGGGACTGGAAGCCGGCGCGGACGATTTTCTCACGAAACCTGTCGATGACATTGCGCTCATCACGCGGGTCAAGAACCTCGCGCGGCTCAAGCTCCTTACGGACGAGATGCTGATGCGCGCGTCGACCGAGGAGCAGATGGGCTTTGTTGCGGCCCTGAGCGCCCGGCTTGAGCAGGCGGGACGTGACGGTCGAGTCCTCTTGGTCGAGGATCGGGACCGTGCCGCCGAGCGCATGATCCTTGCACTTGGCGACGAACAGGACGTCGAGCGAGAGGCCGATCCGGCTGCGGCTCTGCTGCAAGTGCCCGACGGCAATTTCGACCTCATGATCGTCAGCCTCAATCTGGAGGGCGCTGACGGACTGCGGCTCTGCTCACAGGTCCGGTCACTCGATCGAACACGGCATCTGCCGATCATGATCATCGTCGAGCCGGGAGAGGATGCACGCCTGCTCCGGGGTCTCGACATGGGCGTGAACGACTACATCGTGCGCCCGGTTGACCCAAATGAGCTCCTCGCGCGGGTCCGCACCCAGATCAAGCGGAAGCGCTATACAGACCATTTGCGCACGCGGCTCGAGGAGACGGTCGAAATGGCGATCCTCGATCCGCTAACGGCCCTGCACAATCGGCGCTTCATGACGAGCCACCTGAAGACGTTGTTCGAGGAGTCTGCTCAGCGCGGCAAGCCGCTTTCGGTGCTCGTGCTCGACATCGACCACTTCAAGGCGATCAACGATGCCCACGGCCATGACGCGGGCGATACCGTGTTGCGCGAGTTCGCCACCCGATTGCGCCGCAACATCCGGGGCATTGACCTGGCCTGTCGGCTTGGCGGTGAGGAGTTCGTGGTGGTGATGCCGGACACGGATCTCGGCAAGGCCTATCTGGTTGGCGAGCGGCTGCGGCAGTGCATTGCAGCGGCACCGTTCTATGCCGGCGAGCGAAGCGGCTCTCTGGACGTCACGGCGAGCGTCGGGGTCGCTGCCCTAGAGTTTCCCGACGATACCCCCGAGCTCATCCTCAAGCGGGCGGACCAGGCGCTCTATTGCGCCAAGCGGGACGGCCGCAACCGGGTCGTTGCCGACGCGGCCTAGCCGAGAGTTATCCACAGCCCAGGCGCGAAACGTCCCGGTTGGCCCGGAAGGCGCGAATCGGTGCGCGCTTTGGCCGAAAACTTGGCGTCCGGGCTGGAAACTGGCTCAAATCCGACTTTACATGGTAAATGAGGCCCTATCCTTAAGGCTTTACAATGCCTAACGTTTTGTCGTATTAAGCAACAGGAGACGATTGAATTTCGTTCCTTCGTCGGAAGCATCTATTATTTGACTAAGTTCCGACGAATTGATGCAGGAGGCGAAAATGGGCGAGGGGGCACGCGCGGCGTAGCTGGCGCACGGCTTCCTGTTCTTTCCCTCCACACCAGAATAACCCTGCGGAATGCTCAGGTCCGCCGCATCTCCTGGGTCCGTAGGGTTCGGCCGGCCGGACCGCGGTTGAGTGGCCTCCTCGTTAGCGCCGCGTTTCGGCCGGCCACCTTATTTTGGCGGCCGTTTTTCTTTCTTGCTCTTGTTGATTGCTCGCCGCGCGATTTCGCGTGCAATTCCGCCAAGGACAGCGTGCGCGCAGGGCCGTGGCCCACCGCTACTTGATCTTGGATTCCTTGAACTCGACGTGCTTGCGCGCCACCGGGTCGTACTTCTTGAAGACGAGCTTCTCGGTTTGGTTACGCGGATTCTTCTTCGTCACGTAGTAGTAGCCCGTACCGGCACTACTCACGAGCTTGATCTTCTGGGTGACGGGCTTGGCCATCTTGTCCTCAAGTCAACACTGTCAGCGAATTTGCGCGGAACCTAATGGGTCGCGGGCGGAAGTCAAGACGAGGGAGGGGCGAACCGGTCGCCGATCTCCTCCTTCGCGTCCGGGTCAAAACCGTGCATGAGCAGGGCCCATTGTAGTGCAACCAAGGCTCCCTTGATCAGCGGCAGCGCGATCAACGCCAGGATCACCGTCAGCGGTAGCCAAAGTGCCGCATGCAGCCACATGGGTGGGTGGTAGGCCATCTCGACGGACAGCACGAGAGCGACCACCACGTGGCCGACGAGGACGATGGTGAAATAGGGCGGGGCATCGTCCGCGCGCTGGTGGTGTAAAGCCTCGCCGCAACGGGGACAGTTGTCCGATACCTTCAGATAGCGGCGGAACATGGCGCCGACACCGCAGGCCGGACACTTCTGCCGCGCGCCACGCAGCATCGACTGCAAGATCGGGCGGGGACCGGTCGATCTACCGTCACGCTGGTTGGGCCGGCCTACACTCTTCTGCATCGACGTATTCCTTCGAACTGATCAGCGGCCTTTGCGCCGCTTTCCGCGTCTCGGCTTGCCGCCGCGGGTCTTGCCTTTAGCTGCCGGGCGTCTAGGTGGTCCTTTAGGTCTGGTGCGTCCGGACTTGATACCTATCTGGCGACCCTCGCTCAACATGTCAAAGCGTAGCGCCCCGGCGGTCGGGATTGCCTCGACCAGACGCACTTCCACCGGGTCTCCGAGCTGATAGGCCAGTCCGGTCTCCTCGCCCACCAGGGCCTGGCGGACCTCGTCATGATAGAAATACTCGTTGCCGATCGCTGACGCCGGCACGAACCCGTCTGCCCCGGTCTCCACCAGCCGCACGAACAGACCTGACCGCACCAGCCCTGATACTCGCGCACTGAAAGTCGCGCCGATGCGATCGGCGAGATAGGCGGCGATCAGGCGGTCATTCGTCTCGCGTTCCGCCGCCATGGCCCGGCGCTCGGTATCCGAGATGGCGTTTGCGATTTCCTCGAGCGCATCGATTTCGGCGTCGGTCAAGCCACCAGCGCCAAGATCGAGTGCGCGAATGAGCGCGCGATGCACGATGAGATCGGCGTAGCGGCGGATGGGCGAGGTGAAGTGGGCGTAGCGGCGCAGGTTCAATCCGAAATGCCCAAAGTTGTGTGGGTTGTACTCGGCTTGCGCCTGACTCCGCAGCACAACTTCACCAACCAGTTCGGCGGTGGGCGTGGCGCGCGTGTCGGCGAGAATGCGGTTGAACTGAGCAGGTTTCAACGCGCCGGCTTTGGGCAGCTTCATGCCGATGGTCGCCAGAAACTCGCCTAGGCTTGTCAGCTTCTCCTTCGACGGCGCGTCATGGACCCGGTAGATGAGCGGCGACCGCTTCGCCTCGAGCGTCTCGGCGGCGGCGACGTTGGCGGCGATCATGAACTCTTCGATCAGCCTATGGGCATCAAGACGTGGCGGCGTAGCGACGGCGCGCACTTGGCCCTTGTCGTCGAGCAAGATCTTGCGCTCCGGCAGATCGAGGTCGAGTGGTGCGCGCTCGGTCCGTGCGATCACAAGGCTCGCGTAGGCGCCCCACAGCGGTCGCAGCACCGTGTCGAGGAGCGGGCCGGTCGTGTCGTCGGTCCGCCCGTCAATGGCGGCTTGGGCCTGCTCATAGCTCAGGCTCGCGGCTGATCGCATTAGCCCTCGGAAGAAGCGATGGCTCAGCTTGCGGCCGTCCTTGTCGAAGATCATGCGCACGGCGAGGCAGGGGCGTGGCACGTCCTCTTTCAGGGAGCAGAGATCGTTCGAGATGCGCTCCGGCAGCATCGGTACCACGCGGTCCGGGAAATAGACCGAGTTGCCGCGTTTGCGCGCTTCCTTGTCCAGCGCACTTCTCGGCGTCACGTAGTGGGCGACGTCGGCGATGGCGACGATCACCACCCAGCCGCCCCGGTTCTTGGGGTTGGGGTCAGGTTCTGCCCATACGGCGTCGTCGTGGTCGCGCGCGTCTGAAGGGTCGATGGTGACGAGAGGGATCTTCCGCAAATCCTCGCGGCGCCCGAGCTCGGCCTCCTTAGCGGTGTCGGCTTCGTCCAGCACCGCTTGCGGGAACACGTCGGGGATGCCGTGGGCATGAATGGCGATGAGGCTGATGGCCTGCTGTGCCGTCGGATTGCCGAGCCGCTCGGTGACGCGGGCTGCCGGCACGCCATAACGCGCCGAGCGGGCGATCTCGAAACGAACCAATTCGCCGCTCTCGGCGTCACCGGTCGAGCCGCGATCCACGGTCCACTCTTTCAGCTGCTTCTTGTCGACGGGATCGATGACCCCTCTACCGTCCTTCAGCGCGCGAAAGATGCCGAGCAAATGTTTCGCCGTGCGCGGCAGGCGCTTGATGGTGCGAGCCTGATAGGGATAGTCCGCATCCACGCCAAGCGCCGTGATGCGGGCAAGCACGCGGTCGCCGATGCCTGCGGCAGGGCCGGCGTCCCGTTTGCTCTCCGCCATGAGAATGCGAGGTGGCTTGCCATGCTCCTCGTCCCAAGTCGCGGGCCGCGCGACGAACTCGCCATCCTGATCGCGGCCGACGATCTCGAGGACCGTCACCGAAGGGAGGGTACCGGGGCGTGACAGCTTCCGCCGCGATCCCGCAATGAGGCCGTCGTCGGCCATCTCGCGCAACAATTGCTTCAATGCGATGCGATCGCCGCCCTTGACGCCGAAGGCGCGCGCAATCTCGCGCTTGCCGGCTTGCGCAGTCGACGACTGAATAAAATCGAGAATGTCTTGCTTGGAGGGAAGCTTGCCTGCGCTTCTGGCACGAGGTGAGGTTTTGGCAGCCTTTTTTGTTTTTGCCACTTGTCCCGCTTAGCTCGCCGCCTCTTCGGCGGCCTCCTTGTCTTTCGCGCTCTTGGCGGTGGACTTCTTGGCCGCCTTCTTCGCCGCGGTCTTTTTCTTCGCGGTTTTCTTCTTGGCAGGACCTTTGGCGGCGCGCGCCGCGATCAGCTCGACGGCTTCCTCCAGCGTGACCTGCTCTGGGTCGCGATCTCTAGGCAAGGTGGCGTTGACCTTGCCGTGTTTGGCGTAAGGACCGTAGCGGCCGTTCATCACCTGGACTTTGCCGCCGAGTTCGGGATGTTCGCCCAGTTCCTTGAGGACGCTCGAGCCGCGCGGACGGCGATTGGCCGCCTTCTCGGCAAGCAGGCTCACCGCGCGGTTGGCGCCGACCTCGAACACTTCTTCGGGCGTGCTCAGGCTCGCATATTTGCCGTCGTGCTGAACGTAGGGACCGTAACGGCCATAGCCGGCTGTGATGGGCTTGCCGGTCTCGGGATGCAGGCCAACCTCGCGGGGTAGCGACAGCAGGGCAAGCGCGCGCTCGAGATCGATGCTCTGGGGGTCCGTGCCCTTGGGGATCGAGCCCCGTTTCGGCTTCTCGTCGCCATTGGCTTCGCCGAGCTGCACATAAGGACCGAACCGGCCGGTCCGCACCGTGACCTCGAAACCCGTCTCGGGGTCGGTGCCGAGCACCTTGCCGTCGGCAAGCGCGGCCTTGTCGCCGGTCTCGGCGAGCTGGCGTGTGTAGCGGCAGTCAGGATAGTTGGAGCAGCCGACGAACGCGCCGAATTTGCCGACCTTGAGGCTCAGCTGTCCTTGACCGCAGGAGGGGCACGCCCTGGGATCGCCGCCTTCGCCCGTGTCGGGGAAGACATGCGGGCCAAGCAGATCGTTGAGGGCGTCGAGCACCTGCGTAATGCGGAGATCGCCGATGTCGTTCACTGCGGCCATGAACTCGCGCCAGAAATCGCGCAGCACGTCCTTCCATTCGATCTCGCCCGCAGAGATCAGGTCGAGCTTCTCCTCGAGATCGGCGGTGAAGTCATATTCGACATAACGGCTGAAGAAGCTTTCGAGGAACGCCGTGACGAGCCGTCCCTTGTCCTCGGGCACGAGCCGCTTTTTATCGACGCGAACATATTCGCGGTCGCGCAACACGTTGAGTGTCGACGCGTAGGTGGAGGGACGGCCGATACCGAGCTCCTCCATCTTCTTGATGAGAGTCGCTTCGCTGTAGCGCGGCGGCGGCTCGGTGAAGTGCTGCTTGGCCTCGATGGCCTGCGGGTTAAGGGCGTCGCCCTGATTGAGAGCAGGCAGCGCACCGTCCTCGCCGACGGCGTCGTCGACACCTTCCTCGTAAATCTTCAGGAAGCCGTCGAAGCGAATGACGGAGCCCGTGGCGCGGACGCCATACGGCTTGCCGTCCTTCCCGGCCACGTCGATCTCGGCGGTGGTGCGCTCGATCTCGGCGCTCGACGCTTGGCTCGCGAGCGTGCGCTGCCAGATCAGCTTGTAAAGCTTGAGCTGATCGTCATCGAGATAACGGCTGACGGTGTCAGGATCCTTGGTGAAGTCGGTGGGGCGGATTGCTTCGTGCGCCTCTTGTGCATTCTTTGCCTTGGTCTCGTATTCGCGCGGCGAGGGCGGCACATAGCGATTGCCGAAAAGACCGGTGACGAGCTTGCGGATCGCGGCGACGGCCTCCGGCACGATCTGCACGCCGTCGGTTCGCATATAAGTAATGAGACCTTCCGCGTCGCCGCCGAGATCGACGCCTTCATAGAGGCGCTGGGCGAGCTGCATCGTTTGGCGCGGCGAGAAGCCGAGCTTCCGCGAAGCCTCTTGCTGTAGGGTCGAGGTGGTGAAGGGCGCTGCCGGATTGCGGCGCTGCGACTTGCTCTCAATGCTGCCGACGGTGAAGCGTCCGCCTTCGAGCGCGGCCTTGAGGCGTCCGGCCTCTTCGGCGTTCGGAATATCGAACTTCTCGAGCTTCTTGCCGTCGGCTGAGACGAGCCTTGCCTGGAAGGTCTCGTTCTTGCCTGTCGCGAGCTCGGCCAGGATCGACCAATATTCCTGCGCCTTGAATTTTTCGATCTCCAGCTCGCGGTCGCAGACGAGCCTGAGCGCCACCGACTGGACCCGGCCCGCCGATCGCGCGCCCGGCAGTTTTCGCCATAGGACCGGCGACAGAGTAAAGCCGACGAGATAGTCGAGGGCACGGCGGGCGAGATAGGCATTGACCAGAGGCTCGTCGATCTTGCGCGGGTGGCGCATGGCGTCGAGCACGGCCTCCTTGGTCACCGCATTGAACACGACGCGTTCGACCGGGATCTTGTCCAAGACCTTCTGGCGGTCGAGCACCTGCAGCACGTGCCACGAGATGGCCTCGCCCTCACGATCGGGGTCGGTGGCGAGAATGAGCTTGTCGGCACCCTTGAGAGCCTTGGCAATCTCATTCAGGCGCTTGGCGGACTGTGCGTCGACGTCCCAGTGCATTTCGAAGTCTTTGTCGGGAACGACCGAACCGTTCTTGGAAGGCAGATCGCGCACGTGACCGTAGGACGCGAGCACGCGGTATCCGGGCCCGAGATACTTGTTGACGGTCTTTGCCTTTGCTGGCGATTCAACGATGACGATGTTCATGAGACTTCCTAGCCGCGCGAAACTGCGTACGGCCGAGGGCGGGAGGCCGGAATCGACCTCCGATACGCGCCGAAAATGGTGTCTCGATCCGCCGCTGTCAAATTCAGCGATCGGACGATTGACAACTCTAGGCTGTCTATAATAACTAAATACAACCTATAGATGTTAAACCCAAGTGTTCTCTTGGTGCGGCAACCGCCGCCGAAACAAGGATTCGGGCGGGAGTGGGAACCAATAGGCACGACCTGAGGCAGAACGGAATGGCAGGGCCCCGGACCCGGCCACCTGGGGGGTTAGGCTCGCTCGGCGACGGACGGCGACCCACCCCTCAGGAGGCCATAGAATATATCAGATCCCTGCTGGAAGGCCTGCGCGGGGTGGCGATCCAGGCTGAGCAGCCGTTTCTGGCCTATTTGATCAGCGTGGCCTCGAAGGCATCAATCTGCAGAAGTCAGCTAATCGGCGCGCGACTGGAGCGCATGGTTCGACGAGGATACGAGCTGGCGTCCGTAGCGTTGCAGCCTGCCAGCGAGATCGAGCTCCATGACAGAATGATGTGGACTTGCGCGCGCGCGATGCTCTACCACCGTTGCGCGGATCAACTCGTCGATATCGACCGGGCTCCAGGCCGAGCGCCTCGATCACCCGCGTCCGCTCACAACGACCAATATCGGGGAGCGGCGAGGGGTTGCACGGCCTCATCTGAAGAAGCGAGTTCGACTGGCGGTACGGGCGGGCGCCCAAGGATGGGGCCAGCGTCTGCGATGATGTCGCTCACTTCGGTGACCAGAGTCGCGCCCTGCTTCAGAAGGTTCTGGTGCCGGCCGCGCGTGGGTCCAACGGACTCCCGGGAACGGCAAACACCTCCCGGCCTTGTTCGCCGGCAAGCCGCGCGGTGATCAACGACCCGGATCGTTCGGCCGCCTCGACCACGACCACGCCGGCGCGATCCCAGAGATCAGCCGATTGCGCCGAGGAAATCCTTGCCGCGCGGCAAACCCCAGCGCACGTTCGCTGATAAAGGTCCGCGCTCGCTGATCGCCTGCTGAAGCGCCTCGTTTTCCGGCGGGTAAGATATTGTCGATGCCGCCGGCAACGACGGCGATCATGCCCGTGGTCTGAAGCGAAGCCGCGGTGTGCGCGGCAGTGTCGATACTTCGCAGGCGAGCCCGACTGCCACGACGAACCCATCAAGGCCGAGTTGGCTGGCGATCTGGCGCGTGAATTTCTGGCCGATGGCCGAACCATTTTGCGCGCGCCGACGGTGGCGACGTCGGCATGTCGGCAAGGTCGAGCCGGCCTTTCACGTAGAGCAGGGGCGGGGACCGTCGACCTGCGCGAGTGCCGGCGGATAGCCCGGCTACCGCCGATTGCCACAAGATGTGCACCAAGGCGTTCGGCCGCCCCGCGAGCTCGGCCTCCGCCTCTCCAGCGCTGCACAGTCGAATGTCGTTCGCCCGGCCGCCGCGCCGCGATAAGGCTGGCGGCGCGGCGATGGCGGCAACTCAGCACCGCCGAACTGATTGACCAGGGCACGAAGGTGGCGGGACCGACATTTTCGCTGCGGATCAATCGAAGCCGAAGACGCGCGGGACGCTGCTCGTCAGGACGGGCGCCGTCTTTGGGCAGCTTGCTTGTTTCGCCAATGCGCGTCTCTGCGCCGTTCAGCAGGCGCCACCTGATATTCGCGGCGTGGCGCCTGTAGAGAAGAACCGTGAGCAGGAGAGGGTCAGACCTGCAGGCGGCAGCTGACCGGTGAACAGTGCGCCGGCGGTCGCCGCACTCGCCACGAGGGCCGCGAGCGACGAATAGCGTGTAGTGATCGCCACCAGAGCCACATCACACGCAGAAGGCAAGCGCGCTTGGCCAGTAAGAGCCCGGAAACAGCACGCCGATATAGGTAGCGACACCTTTGCCGCCGCGAAACCCGAGCCAGAAGACGGGGGAAAGAGGTGCCGAAACGCACCAGGCCGCTTCACGGCCATCGCCGCATAAGGTCCGAACTGCGCGCCGATCAGGACCGCTAAGGTACCCTTCAACGCGTCACATAACGGTAGCGTCAGCGCGGCGAGTGTCTTGCTCCCAGTGCGCAACACATTGGTAGCGCCGATGGCCCCACGCCTGAGCCGATCAACTGCGAACGTCGCCCTTGCCGGAAACCTTGGTGAGGATGAGCCCGAACGGGATCGAGCCGAGCAAATAGCCGACGACGAAGCTCAGCAGGCAAAGCGCGAGCGCGAACGGAATTGATTTGCTCCAATCCTCCGGACGGCGGCATGTGGATCTGTGATCAAGGCCAGCGCTCGGCCTGGTCCTCAACCGTAGTGATAGACGGGACGCCCGGCAACGAATGTGACGAGCGCCCGGCCTTCGAGGCAGGCGCCGTCAGGCGCCGTGTTCTTGGATTTTGAGCAGAGAAGTTCGAGCTCGACGGTCCACGGCATCTCAAGAAGATCGATAAGCCCCGGAGAGATCTGGCCCGGGGCGCCCGCCGATCAGGCGACCGCTGTCAAGTCAAGGAGTTTCGCGGGGTTGGCGGACATGGCCTCCAACAGGCAGGAGAAGTGCAACCACGAGCGTCGCCGTTGTGATAGAAGGCGAAGGCCTGCGCCAAGCAAGGTCTCGAGGCCGACGGCCCCCACCATCGGCGGCTTCGGCGAAGGGCCGTCATGCTTGCCTTCCGCGCCACGCGGATCATGGGCGGAGACGATGACATCAATATCGCCGCTCGCAACGCCTTCGACATGGCCTGCCGGTCTTCTTCCGTGCGAAGCGGCGGCTTCATCTTGAAGAAGGTCCGGTAGGAGCCGATGTCGTTCTCGTTCAGGGTGAGGTGGTTGATCGAGACGCCACAGGTCACAGGCAAGCCGCGCGCCTTGGCGTTGCGAATGACATCGAGCGAGACCCGGCTGGATCTGTCCGGCGTGGTAGCGGCCGCCTGTCAGCTCGACAAGGCGAATGTCGCGTTCGAGCACGATTGTTTCGGCTGCCGTCGGCGCGCCGCGAAGCCCCAGCCTTGTCGCGATCTCGCCTTCGTTCATCACACTGTCTTTGCTGAGGGTGGCGTCCTCCAGGTGGTGCACGATCAGCGCGCCGAAATCCTTAGCATAGGCGAGCACATTGCGCATCACCCGCGCATTGGCGACGCTCGTCTTGCCATTGGTGAAGGCGACGGCGCCCACTTCGTAGAGACCGATCTCGGCCATCTCCTCGCCGGCGAGATCCTTGGTCATGGCCGCCATGGGATGGACATGAACCGACGCCGTGTCGCGCGCGCGGCGCAGGATGAAGTCGACCAGCGCCACGTCGTCGATCACGGGATCGGTGTCGGGCATGCAGAGGATGGTGGTGACGCCGCCGGCCACGCTGCGGCGCGGCTCGCGGTGGCGAGCGTCTCTCGCGATGCTCTCGTGACCTGGCTTTCGCCGGCAAACACCATCATATCGATCAAGCCACCTGGCGTGATGGTGCGGCCGCCACAGTCGAGCGTCTCGGTGTTGGAGATGGCTCTTCCTTCTGCAGACGCCGCCTGCGCCGGACTCGTTGACCGGCGTCGTCTCGATCGGTGTGCGCCAGGGCGTCGAAGGGCCCGTTGCTGGATCGACAGCCGCGCAGTTGACTCGGGCGCGAGTCGAGGACGCCGGTGATCGTGATCGGGGGCGTTCATGGCGGTCATTGGTTCGGCCAGATGGCGGGCGAGCGCCTGGAGCACGGCCATGCGCACGGCGACGCCCATCTCCGGCCTGCTCGCGGATAGACAGACTGCGGGCGTCGTCGGCCACGTTGGAGTCGATTTCAACGCCGCGATTCATGGGAGGGCCGGGGGATGCGCTGACCAGCGCGTCCGGCTTGGCGCGGGCGAGCTTGTCGTAGTCGAGGCCGAAGAAGTGGAAATACTCCCGCTGGCTCCGGGATCAAGCTGAACACCATGCGCTCGCGCTGCAGTCTGAGCATCATGACGATATCCGCATCGGTGAGCCCCTCCCGCATCGACGTAAACACCTCGACACCCAGCCGATCCATGTCGGCGCCGAGCAAAGGTCGAAGGCGCGATGACGCGGACCTGGGCGCCGAGTGTATTGAGCAAGAGGATGTTTGAGCCTGCGGGCGACACGCGAATGGAGGACGTCGCCGCAGATCGCCACGATCAGCCCTTCGATGCGCTGCTTGTGACGGCGGATGGTGAGCGCGTCGAGCAGCGCCTGGGTCCGGGTGTGGCTGCCGTCACCGGCATTTTATCGCAGCAATCGACCTTCTGGGACAAGAGCTCGACGGCGCCGGCGGCGCTGATGGCGCACGACGAGGAGGATCGGCCGCATGGAGTTGAGCGCGTCACCGCCGTGTCGATCAGCGTCTCGCCCTTCTGGACCGAGGAGGTCGGGATCGACATGTTCATGACATCGGCGCCGAGCCGCTTCCCCGCCAGCTCGAAGGAGCTTTGGGTCCTGGTCGAAGCCTCAAAGAAGAGGTTGATCAGGAGTGCGGCCGCGCAGGTCGTCACGTTTCTTGTGGATTTGCCGGCCGAGCTTGGCGGCCTCTTCGGCGAGATCGAGCAGTGCCGCCACGATCTCGGCGCGAAAGACCTTCGATTCCAAGTAGATGGCGATGAGGAAAGACGAAGGGGAGCTTCGGCCGCAATGCTCACATTAAAGGGCACTGTATAAGCCTGTCAGCCGCAGGCGTCAAACTTGGCAGTGCATTTAGGATAAGCTCACTGTAACGGACCTCTGGCAGGCTGGCGCATATGAGCCGATCCGTCCCGGGACGACACGGCGTTCAATCAAAGTCCGCCCTTCGTCGATGGATCTGTTCTCGTCCGACACCGTCTTGCGCGAGGCAGTGGCGCGCGAAGGGCAGATTGGGCGGCGGTCGGTCTTGAGATTTTCGGCGAGGTCACAGGCAGCGCAACGGCGATCGAACTCAGGCGGGAGGCCAACGTCCATCCGCCGGAGCTTCATAGTTTCGATGCGGAGGGCCGGCGCGTCGATCACGTCGAGGATTTCATCCCGCCTATCGAGTCATGGCCATCAGCATGGCGCAGGGCCTTCACTGCTCGACATGGGACCCATCTTCTCACCGGAGCCGATCCGAAGGCCGGCGCTCACGTGGCGCGCGCCGCGGGCAGCATGGCGGCGCGGGTGGAGCCCGGGCATTGTTGCCTATCACCATGACCCACGCGGCGGTGGCGGCACTTCGTCATGCGCCTGCCCTCGCAGCCTGTCCGAATGGCTGCCGAAGATTCTCGGCCGCGCGTACGACTCGGGTGAGGTACCGGCGGAGTGCCAAGTCGGCTGTCACGCTGGGTATGGGCATGACCGAGCGGCAAGGCGGCACCGACGTGCGCGCCAATACCACGCTGCTCGCAGGCTGCTCGATGGCGGCGCCTCAGCGCCTACACGCCATCACAGGACATAAATGGTTTGTCTGCGCCGATGTCGGATGCATTTTCTGGTGTTGGCACAAGCGAAGGGAGCTTGAGCTGCTTCCTCCTGCCCGACTTCACGCCGGATGGCGAGTTGAACGGACTCCAACTGGTGCGGCTCAAGGACAAGCTCGGCAACCGCTCCAATGCGTCGTCGGAAGTGGAGTTCGACGGCGCGCAGGGATTTCTCGTGGGCGAGGAGGGGCGGGGCGTTTCGACCATCATCGACATGGTGACGTTGACGCGGCTCGACTGTGCCGTGTCATCCGCCGCGTTGATGCGCCAATCGCTCGCTCGTGCCATCCATCACACGCGCCATCGCAGCGTGTTCCAGCGCCTGCCTGATCGATCAGCCGCTGATGACGAGTGCTCGCTGACATGGCGCTCGATGTGGGCTGCGACAGTGCTCGCTTTCAGGCTCGCGCGCGCGTTCGATGGCGGTGCTGACGAGGGCGAGGCAAAGCCTATCGGCGGCTGATGACGCCGGTGAGCAAATACTGGGTGTGCAAGACGGCGCCGGCGCTCGCTTATGAGGCGATGGAGTGCCACGGCGGCAACGGCTACGTGGAGGAGGGCGGCGTTCCGCTGATCTATCGCGAGGCGCCGGTCAATGCCATTTGGGAAGGGTCGGCAATGTGATGGGCCTCGACGTTTTGCGCGTGCTTGAAAAGTCGCCGGAAACTGTCGACCGGGTTCTGGCGGAGATCGAGAGCCTGGCGGCAGGCGAGACGCGGCTCAAAGCGGCGGTCGAGCGCACACGAGGGCTGCTTGTTGAGGCCAAGCGCGATCAGAGCGTATTGCGCGCTGCCCTTGAGCAACTTTGCACTCGCCGAAGCGGCGCTGCTGCTCGTTCATGCGCCGCATGCGATAAGCGACGCGTTTCTCGCCACGCGCGTCTCGGGTGGCTGGCGCAACAGCTACGGCGCGAACGCGACCAGATGGACACGCCCGTGCCATCGTCGATCGCACTGGCCCGAAAGTTTTCGTGACGGACCTTAAGCGTTTACGAAAGACGTTGCCACTCGCGCTGTCATGACATTGCCCTGAAATAGGGGGTTACGCTTGCCACTCATCCCTGGCGAAGATGGGGATGTTCACTCTAGGAGGCTCGAGATGCGTAATAGCTTGCGGTTACCCTTGCGGTTGCGGCGGCGGTCGTGCTGGCCGGTAGTGTGGCCTGGAAGGCGGAGGCGCTGACATGGAACTCGGCGACCGTGAATCTTCCCGGCGTGGTGAAGACCTACTCACCGATCGAGAAAACAGGTTGCTATCGCCGTGGCAGATGTCCCTGGGGGTTCTATCGCGTGTGCGGCCCGCTGCGGTGCTGGTGTCGGCCCTGCTAAGCCAGCGTTGAATGGCGGCCGTTCGGTCGCAGAGGCTCGAAGGAGACCGCTGTGGACCCCGTAGCGGTCTCTTTTCTTTTATGGGGAAAGGGCTTGTCAGCGCGAGCTAATTCAATACCTTGTGGTCTTGACCAGATCAAAAGACTCGAAGGGCCAGCAGGGACAACCCGGGGGACGAAACAGGAGGGCTGCGCAATGATGAGCTTACCCTTTCTCCTGTTCGCCTGCGCGTTGGCGGCCGCTTGGCTGCGGCATCGCGGAATTGCCATGGGCTTCTGGGTCGTCGGAATCCTGGTCATGCTCGTGCTCTTCAAGTTCCACGTCACTGAGGTCCTGAACATCTCGCTCTGATGCAAGGAGGAGAGGCGTGACCGCTGACCTGTCGAAAGGCTGCTCAACGCCATAGGACTGATTGCCATCGATACAGTGCTGGTGCTCGCTTTCGCGGATCAGCTCTGGTACCGCGATCTGCCGTGCCCGCTGTGCATCTTGCAGCGCGCGGGGTTCTTCGCGGCGGGGTTCGGACTCGCCCTCAACATGTTCTTTGGACCGAAACCGAGCCATTACGGTGTGGCGATCGTCGGCGCGGTGGCCGGCGGCGCGATTTCGATGCGGCAGATCCTGTTGCATATCGTGCCGGGCACGGGCTCCTACGGCAACGCGGTATTCGGGCTCCATCTCTACACCTGGGCGTTCATTGCGTTCGCGCTGATCGTCCTGGGCTGCGCCGTCCTGTTGCTGGACGATCGGCAGTTCGCCCGCGCCGAACCGATGGCGGTGCGGCTGAAACCATTGGCGCTTACGGCGTTGCTGGTGTTTCTCGTGCTTGCGATCGGCAACGTGATCTCGACGGTTGCGCTGTGCGGCGCGGGGTTCTGCCCCGACAGCCCGAGCAGCTACATGCTGTTCCAGGGGACGCCGATCTAGCGTTGATCTTCGGCAAGACGTTTCAGGCGGTCGAGCGCGCCTTGCAAGATGTACGCGGCGGCCATGCGGTCGATCACCTCGGCCCGGCGCTTGCGGGACGCATCCGCCTCGATCAGATGCCGCTCGACCGCTGCCGTTGACAGCCGCTCGTCCCAAAACGTCATGGGCACCTCTACATGAGCGGCAAGGTTGCGGGCGAAGGCGCGAGTGGATTGGGCGCGCGGGCCTTCGCTGCCGTCGAGATTGATCGGGAGGCCGATCACCAGTGCGCCGACGCCTTCCTTCGCCACGATCGCGGCGAGCTCCTTGGCATCGGCGGTGAATTTGGTGCGCCGCAGGGTGTCGTAGGGCGTGGCCACCGAACGGGTCACGTCCGAAAGCGCCAAGCCGATGGTCTTGGTGCCGACGTCGAGACCGAGCAGCCGCGCCTCGGGCGGTAGCCTCTGGGGCAACTCTTCGATAGGAAGGTGCGGTGTTGAGGTCACAAGGACAGTCTAAGGGGTGAGACGATGAAGATTACGTGGTTCGGTCATTCCTGCTTCCGCGTCGATACTGGCGCAAGCTGCATCCTGCTCGATCCGTTTCTCACCGGCAACGGCGTCTTCGAAAAAGCCGGTATTCCCCTGAGCAAAGTCACAGAAGGGGTCACCCATGTGGCGCTCACCCATGGCCATGAGGACCATCTCGGCGATACGGTCGCCATCTGCAAGGAGACCGGCGCACCGGTGCTCGCCGTCTATGAGCTTGCCTCCTATATCGGCGCCCAAGGCGTCGAGAACGCTGAGTCCGGCAATACCGGCGGCCGGCTCCTCCAGCAGGACTTCGATCTGATTTTCGTGCCGGCCTGGCACTCGTCCGGAAACATCATCGACGGGCGCCCGCTCTATCTCGGCAATCCGTGCGGTATCATCATCGCGCCCAAGCACGATAAGACCGTCTATCACATGGGCGACACCGACATCTTCTCGGACATGGCGCTGATTAACGAGCTCTATGCGCCGGCCATCGGCTTCGTACCGATCGGCGACCGCTACACCATGGGCGCCCGCACGGCGGCTCTGGCCTGCAAGCGCTTCTTCAACTTCGAGCGAGTGATCCCGTGCCACTACGCGACCTTTCCGGTGCTCGACCAGAACCCTGATAAGTTCATCGCCGAAATGGGCGGAAAACTGGTCTTCGTGCCCGAGGTCGGCGTTCCGTTCGAGGCCTAAGACCTTGCTCCCAGGGGCGGCGACACGCCAAGTTGCCGCTGCCCCGTCGCCGGTGCTACAGGAACGCCGGAACCCACGATCTTCGCCAAAACCCGCCGAACCCATGTCCGTCGACCGCGCCACAGTCCGCCGTATCGCCCGGCTCGCCCGCATCGCCATCACCGATGACGAGGCGGCGCGGCTCGAGAAGGAGCTGTCGGGCATTCTCGACTGGGTGGCGCAGCTCGACGAACTCGATACGAGCGCGGTTCCGCCGATGACGCGGGTCGAGGCCATGACCATGAGGAAGCGCGAAGACGTGGTGACGGACGGCTTCTGCGCCGACGATATCGTCAAGAACGCGCCCAAGGTCGACGATCACTATTTCGTCGTCCCGAAGATCGTCGAGTAGCGCCGATGCGGACCGCCTCATCAGTCATGCTTGGCGCGTGGCTCGCCGTTGTGACGCCGGCGTTTGCCGAGGACTTGCCCGACGGCACGTTCGCTTCGATCCCCGAGGGCTGCGCCGCCCTGAAGGAAAAGACGCCGACGGAGCTCGGTGATGAGCTGGACTTCTATGTGCTGACCAAGGCTGGGATCTCGGCCGATAAGCAGCGCTGCGATTTCGTTCAGGTTACGCCGCAAGGTGAGGGCCGCTGGCTCGCGGAGGCGTTTTGCGATGAGGATGATTACATCTACCCCGACTTGTTCGCCATTGCGCGGACCGACAAGGGTGGGTTGGCAGTGACTCGTCTAACCGATGTCACGCATCAATCGGGTTCGGAAACCGAGGGACCCGCGCCTTTCGGCGAGGACGATATGAATCCCGTCGAGCTCGACCGCGATCCAGCGGAGGGCGAGGACGAGTTCGAGCCTGACGTGACGGAGGAACCGCTGCCGAAGCCCGATGGGTACGATTACTTCGTTTTATGCCCGGACGTGAAGCCGTGACCAAATTGACGGATCTCAGCTTGGCCGACGCGCGCAAGGGATTGCGGGACAAGTCCTTCTCGGCGGAAGAGTTGACCCAAGCGCATGTCGCGGCGATCGAGGCCGCGAACGCTGCCCTCAATGCATATGTTTTGCCGACGCCGGAGCGTGCGCTTGAGATGGCGAAGGCGAGCGACGCGCGGCTTGCCAAGGGGGAGGGCGGTGCACTGGAAGGCGTGCCGCTCGGCATCAAGGACTTGTTTTGCACGAGGGACGTCCGCACTACCGCTTGCTCGCACATCCTCGATGGGTTCACACCGACATACGAGTCGACCGTCACCGCGAATCTGTGGACGCAAGGTGCTGTGATGCTTGGCAAGCTCAACAATGATGAGTTCGCCATGGGGTCGTCCAACGAGACGAGCTATTACGGCCCGGTCGTCAATCCGTGGCGTCGCCAAGGCTCGGACGCCAAGCTGGTGCCGGGCGGCTCGTCAGGTGGCTCGTCTGCCGCGGTCGCCGCGCGTCTTTGTCTCGGAGCAACCGCCACCGACACCGGCGGCTCGATTCGCCAGCCGGCTGCGATCACCGGCACGGTCGGTATTAAGCCAACTTACGGGCGCTGCTCGCGCTGGGGCATCGTCGCCTTCGCGTCGTCGCTCGATCAGGCGGGGCCAATTGCACGCACCGTGCGCGATGCCGCGATCCTGCTCACCAGCATGGCGAGCCACGATCCTAAGGACACGACCAGCGCCGATGTGCCTGTGCCGGATTTCGAGGCGGCGGTCGGCCAGGGTGTCAAAGGGCTGACGATTGGCATTCCGAAAGAATACCGCGTCGAAGGCATGGCGCCGGAGATCGAGGCGCTGTGGCAACAGGGGATCGCCTGGCTGAAAGACGCCGGCGCCAAGATCAAGGACGTGAGCCTGCCGCACACCAAATACGCGCTGCCGTCTTATTATATTGTCGCGCCTGCGGAAGCGTCATCGAACCTCGCCCGCTATGACGGCGTTCGCTATGGCCTGCGCGAGCCGGGCTCCGACGTGATCTCCATGTACGAGAATACGCGCGAGGCGGGCTTCGGCGCCGAGGTCAAGCGGCGCATCCTGATCGGTACCTATGTGCTGTCGGCCGGCTACTACGATGCCTATTACCTCAAGGCGCAGAAGGTGCGGACCTTGATCAAGCGCGACTTCGATCAAGCCTTCGAGGACGTCGATGCGATCTTGACGCCGACGACGCCGGGACCTGCCTTCGCCCAAGGAGAGAAGTCCGGCGATCCCGTCGAGATGTATCTGAACGACATCTTCACGGTAACTGTGAATATGGCGGGCTTGCCCGGCATGTCTGTGCCGGCGGGGCTGTCATCGGAGGGAACGCCGCTCGGGCTTCAGCTGATCGGCCGCCCGTTCGACGAGGAAACCCTGTTTCGCGTGGCCCAGGCGATCGAAGATGCTGCCGGTTCCAGTCCGAAGCCCGCTGACTGGTGGAGTAAGACATGAGTGGGACGAAACGCCAGCTGGTGTCCTCGGGCAGTCCCTACGAATCCATCGTGGGCTATTCGCGCGCCGTGCGCGTCGGCAACCTCGTTTTCGTCAGCGGCACAACGGCTGCTTCAGGCGGTAAGCCCGTCGCGATCGGTGATCCCGAAGCGCAGACCAGAGCGATCTTCGAGACGATTGAGGCTGCGCTGAAAGACGCCGGCGCCAGCCTGAAAGACGTCGTCCGCACCCGGGTCTATCTTGTGGACATCGCGCATTTCGAGGGAATGGCCAAGGTTCACGGCGAGGTCTTTGGGAACATTCGTCCCGCCAACACGACGCTTCAGGTCTCGAGCTTCGTCAGCCCCGACTGGCTGGTCGAAATCGAGGTGGATGCCGTCTTGCCCGATGGCCAAGGTTGAAGGACGATTACCTATGGCACCACGCAAAGCCAAAGACTGCGCCAGCATGGAAGAGGTGAGGGCCGAGATCGACCGCATCGATCAGGGCCTGGTCGACCTGATCGGCGAGCGCTTCACGTTCGTGGACCGTGCTTGGCAGCTCAAGATGTCGCCGGCGGACGCGCGGGTACCCTGGCGCATCCAGCAGGTGATCGACCGGGTTCGGGCGCGTGCCAGCGAGAAGGGGCTCCCGCCCGAGCTCGTCGAGGCATTGTGGCGGCAAATGATCGGCTGGTTCATCCAGTACGAGGAAGAGAAGCTCCACAAGCTGGCGGACAAGAAAAAGAGGTAGCGGCGGCCGATGGACGCCAAGACGGAAAAGTCGAATCTGATCGAAGGCGCGACCGGTGACTGGGAGGTCATCATCGGCATGGAGGTGCATGCGCAGGTGACCTCCAACGCCAAGCTGTTCTCGGGCGCTTCGACGGAGTTCGGTGGCGAGCCGAACAGCCATGTGAGCCTGGTCGATGCGGCCATGCCCGGCATGCTGCCCGTGATCAACGAAGGCTGTATCGCGCAAGCGATCCGCACGGGGTTGGGCCTCAAAGCGCAGATCAATCTGACTTCGGTGTTCGACCGGAAGAACTACTTCTATCCCGATTTGCCGCAGGGCTATCAGATCAGTCAGTACAAGAATCCGATCGTCGGCGAGGGCGAGGTCATCGTCGATCTCTTGTCAGGCGAGCGGGTCATTGTCGGCATCGAGCGGCTGCATCTCGAGCAGGACGCGGGCAAGAGCCTGCACGACCAGCATCCGCAATTCTCGTATGTGGATTTGAACCGTTCGGGTGTGGCGCTGATGGAGATCGTGTCGAAGCCTGATCTCCGCTCCTCAGAGCAGGCTAAAGCATATGTGTCGAAGCTGCGTACCATCCTGCGCTATCTCGGCACGTGCGACGGCAACATGGAGCAGGGGTCTTTGCGCGCCGATGTGAACGTGTCTGTGCGGAAACCTGGCGACAAGCTGGGTACACGCTGCGAAATCAAGAACGTCAACTCGATCCGCTTTATCGGTCAGGCCATCGAGCACGAGGCGCGCCGCCAGATCGAGATTTTGGAAGACGGCGGCGAGATCCATCAGGAGACCCGGCTGTTCGACGCCAAGACCGGCGAGACGCGGTCGATGCGCTCCAAGGAGGAGGCGCACGACTACCGCTATTTCCCCGATCCTGATTTGCTGCCGCTCGAGTTGACCCAAGACTATGTGGACGCGCTTGCCGCGGAACTCCCGGAGTTGCCGGACGAGAAGCGCGCGCGCTTCATCGCCGACTATGGGCTCACGCCTTATGACGCCGATGTGCTCGTGGCCGAGCGCGAGAGCGTCGATTACTTCGAGGCGGTGGCGACGGGCCGTGACGCCAAACAGGCCGCGAACTGGGTCATCAACGAGTTGTTCGGCCGTCTCAACAAGGAAGGCCTGACGATCTTCGATAGTCCGATCTCCGCGGAGCAACTCGGCGGCATCCTGGATCTCATCAAAGAGGGCACCATCTCGGGCAAGATCGCCAAGGATGTGTTCGATATCGTGTGGACCGAAGGCGGCGACCCGGCCGAGATCGTCGAGCAGCGCGGCATGAAGCAGGTGACCGATACGGGCGCCATTGAAAAAGCGGTCGACGAGGTCATCGCCGCCAATCCCGACAAGGTCGAGCAGGCTAAGGCGAAACCGGCTCTCATTGGCTGGTTCGTGGGTCAGGTCATGAAGGCGACCGGCGGCAAGGCGAGCCCGCAAGCCGTCAACGCGCTGCTCAAAGCGAAACTCGGGGTCGAGTAGCCGGTTTCTTGCGCATGACCCACGCCATTCGCGTTCATGAGTACGGAGGGCCCGAAGTCCTCACCTGGGAGGAGGTCGAGGTCGGCGATCCGGGCCCGGGCGAGGTGCGGATTAGGCAGACTGCCATCGGCCTCAACTATATCGACGTCTACGGGAGGACCGGACTCTACCCGCAAGGGGAGTTGCCCTTCATTCCAGGCATGGAAGGGGCCGGCGTCGTCACGGCGGTCGGCGAGGAGGTGCGCGACCTCAAGGTGGGTCGTCGCGTCGCTTATGCGGGACCCATTGGCGGCTATGCGGAAGAACGGCTGATCGCCGCCGACCGTGTTGTGCGCATTCCGGACGGCGTGAGCGACGAGGTTGCTGCAGCTGTCATGCTCAAAGGCATGACGGCGCAATATCTGTTGCGCCGAACCTACAGGGTTGGTCCGGAAACCACGCTCCTGTTCCATGCGGCGGCCGGGGGTGTTGGTATGATCGCCACCCAGTGGGCGGCGTCGCTCGGCGCGACGGTGATCGGCACAGTGGGCTCCGCCGGCAAGGCGCTGATCGCTCGCAGCCACGGTTGCACCCACGTCATCAATTACCGGGAGGAGGACGTGGTCGCCAAGGTCAAGGAATTGACCAAAGGCCAGGGCGTCGACGTGGTCTACGACTCCATCGGCAAGGACACGTTTCCGTCGTCGCTCGATTGCTTGAAGCCGCGCGGCATGTGGGTGAGCTTCGGTCAGTCGTCGGGTGCGGTGCCGGAGTTCCGCATCAACTTGCTGGCTCAGAAGGGGTCGCTATTCGCCACGCGGCCTGCGCTTGGCGACTATATCGCCACGCGCAAGGACCTGGTCGCAACCGCCAACGATCTGTTCGGCGTGATCGCCAAAGGCAAGGTCAAGATCGCCATCAACCAGACGTATTCGCTGGCGGAGGCGGAGCGGGCGCATCGCGAGCTCGAAGGGCGGCTGACGACTGGCTCGACCTTGCTCCTGCCCTAACGCGATGCGTCAGCGTGGCGCAGGCGTCTGCTACACAAAATTGACACGCCGAGGCGGTAGCTCCTTAAGCCCGTGGGAAAATCCAGGTCAGCGAGAGCCGCCCAATGACGTCAGTGGGAGCGTCGGCGCCCGACAAAATCGCGCCAAGAGCCGCGCCCGTTGCTTGGCGCTGGGGTCTTTGGTGCGTCGTGTCGGTGGGCCTTGCCTATGGCCTGATCTACACGGGCATGCGGCTAGCGCTGTCGCTCAATCTGCCGCAGGACAATGTCACCGCCAACATTCTCGCCCAAACTCTCGAGCCAGGGTATGTCTCGCGGCAGCCGCCGCTCTACGAGTGGCTGCTTTGGACCGTGCAGCGCTTCACCGGTCCTAACCTGCTGAGCTTCCTGCTCATCAAATATGCATTGCTCACGGCAACGTTCGTGTTTCTCTATCTCGCCGCACGGCGGATGTTCAAAGACGAACGGTGGGCAACGGTCGCCGCGCTCTCGCCCCTTCTGCTCTACCAGATCGGCTGGAATATGCATGAGGGCGTGACGCAGACCTCTGTTCTGATGTGCGCAGTGGCGGCGTCGCTATGGGCCCTGATGCGGCTCGCGGAACGCGGTGCAATCGGCGACTACCTCCTGTTCGGCCTCGTCGCCGGCATTGGTATTCTCAGCAAGCACAGCTATTGGGGCTTTCTGCTGATCCTGCTCGTGAGCGCGGCGCTACAGCCGGCGCTGCGTGTGCGCCTATTCGACCGGCGACTGGGCCTCGCCGTTGCCGTCTGCGCCCTGATCACCGCGCCGTACTTCTATTGGCTCGTGAACGAGGGACGCGATCTCGTAGCGGTCTACGACACCGCGGTCGCACCCGAGCAAACGAACCGTCTCCAGGCCACACTGATGGGCCTCGGGCTTTCGATCTATGCGCCGCTCGCATTTCTGTTTCCCCTCGATGTGATCTTGCTGGTGTGCTTTCCGCGCATGGTGTTCCAAGGTAGGGACGCCATCCGGCAGGCCATCCGCCCGCGGGAATGGACCGGCAGCGAGCCGGATTGGCGGCTTCTCCTGTCACACGTCACCATTGGAGGCTTTCTCCTCCTTATTGTTGGAGCCTTGTCGACCGGGGCGACCCACTACCTCGAACGGTACATGCATCCATTCTTCCTGCTGACAGCACTTTGGCTGGTCGCGCTGGTGGAGGGCAGCGGCAACCCCGGCTTCAAGGTCAAGGTGCTCGGCGCAACGATCCTTGCCATCACAATGGCAGTCGTGCCGCTGCGGGCCCTCGACCTGGTGAACTCGATGGGACATGAGTGTCACAAGTGCCGGCTTGGGGTCCCGTTTGAAGAGCTTGCCGAGGCGCTGAGAGCGCGCGGGATCGGGTCGGGAACGATCATGGCGGCCAATCGGCACGACGCCGGCAATCTGCGGCGCTTGTTTCCTGATGCGCGGATCGTCTGTCTGCGGAATCCCGCCTATGGGCCGCGGGTCCGCGTCGCCGACTTGAAGGAGGTGAGCGTCGTGGTGTGGCGTCCCTCAGATGGCGCGAGGCTGCCGAAAGGCGCCAAGGCGGAGCTTGCGAAAATTAAAGCGAAGGCCGGGTCGCCCGAGCGGCTTCACATTCCCTGGCTCGCTACCGGTTCGCCCCCGAAGGTGCGGGACTGGGAATGGACAATTGTCGTGGCCGCGCCGGCGCGGCACGACTAAATCGCCACGCCAATTTTTGTCGTGGTTATCGGCGTGTCACCGTGAATGGTCAAAGAAGTCTTGCATGTGCGCGCTGTTAATCATTGCGCCGCGCAGACGCGTGCAACGTAAACCAACGTTACCTTCCGATTTAGATCTAGTGATTTTACGTTAATCACGCCAATTCAGAAGTTGTTGAAAGTGCTCTCGCATGATCTCCCGCGTTTGAAGCTGCGAAACACTCGATAAACCTGCGAGGGAACGTCAGGTCTGCAGGACGAGTGAATAGGGGGACGTAAGATGGCACGGATGGACATTCAGACGGGGCAGATGGAGCTCGCGGCGCAGACAGGTGCGCCCGACGCCCTGTTCGAGCTGGGGATGCTTTACGCGACGGGCCGCGACGTGGACGCCGATCTCGTGACGGCGCACAAGTGGTTCAACCTCGCCGCCGCGCGGGGTAACGAAGCTGCGCGCACCTATCGTGTGGAGCTTGCCTTAGAGATGTCTCAAGAGCAGGTCGCCGAGGCGCAGAAGCTCGCGCGCGAGTGGCTGCAGACCCACTAGGTTCAAGAACAAAAAGAGTTATCAGGGGGACGGGGCGCCGGGGACTACTCCGGCGCTTCGTCGTCTTCGCTGCAATGGCGGAACAGCGAGAGCATGCAGTTGTAGCTCTTGCGAGCAAAGCCGCCAACCGCTGAGCCCGAGCTTTGCGCGGCTTGCTTGACGCGCTGACTCCAGCTTGGGTCGTCCTCAGGGGGCAGGGGCGACGGAACTGTCGTTGACGCTGTCGCGTCATCGGGCGAAACGACGCCAATCGCAGTCCCAGCATTGCGCAACCCTTTGCGCGAAGCGTCGACCGCGCGGCCGCCCAGCTTGAACAGCGTGTCCGGGGACTCGTCTTCGGGCTTCGCGAAACTGGCCTGATCCGTTTCGATGCGTTGCTTCAGTTTGCGCAACCGCGGATCTGAGGCGATTTCGTCGGGTAGCTTAGGTCCCACATAGTCGTAGACCTTCACGATCCCGGAGCAGGTCGGTGTGGCCGCGGAGGCCGAGCACGAGGCGTGGTTGCCCTCCTTAGCCGTACGGATCACGCAATAGAGTTTGAGTGCGTCGCTCGGGCGCTGGCCGACGCCGGTCACGCGGCAGCGATAGGTCTGGTCGGGATTCTTGCAGGTGACACAAAATTCAGCGTCTGAGGCCATTGCCGAGGGCGCAGACCAAACGACGGCGCCCGCGGCGAGCACCGCAAACAGGAGCAGTCTCGGGCGAACGCGCCGACCCATGATGTTGCCAACTTCCCCGTGATTTAGCTGGGAAATTCTACCATATCGGGGGAGCCAGCAAAACACGGGGGGAGGGTGGCGCCAGACGCCCCGTTTCCCGCCATTTTCTAAGGTCGGTCCCTCAACAGTCATCGCCGTGCACCCTATCCAGGAGGGTTCAAGGTCAAGACCTCCTGGGTCAACATGCCAAGAAGCGGTTCGGTTCCCGGATCAGTAAGCCTTCGTTGTGACGGAGACGTGGCCGAGAGGCTGAAAGCCGGCGGTGCGACCGGTGTTCTATTCGCTCACAAGCCCGCGCAAATCCCGTATATTGGATGCGAAAACTGGATGCGAACGAAGCCTCTGGCACAAGAGTGGCATTTTGTTCGCTTTTCCGGGGTCCGAACGTAGGCGGGCTTGCGTCCATCGCTAGGGCTGCGTGGCTGAGTCGGGGGTAAGAATCGTGCCACAAGCGAAAGACCGTGCCATCTTTCATCTCATCTTGATCAAGCCGTCGCACTACGACGACGATGGCTATCCGATCCAGTGGCTGCGTACCGTCAGCCCATCCAACAGCCTTGCATGCCTGAATGGCCTCGCCGAAGACTGCCGACGCCATAAGGTGCTGGGCGAGGCGGTCGACATCAAAATCAGCGCTTTTGACGAAACCAATCAGCGCATTCGACCCCGACGCATCATCCGCAAAATCCAAGCCGAGGGAGGCAAGGCGCTTGTTGCGCTCGTCGGCGTCCAGTCGAACCAATTCCCACGTGCGCTTGATCTCGCTCGGCCGTTCCGTGCCGCGGACATACCGGTTTGCATTGGCGGATTTCATGTCTCGGGGTGTGTCGCTATGCTCGACGACTTGCATGTCAGCTTGCAGCAGGCTCAGGCACTCGGCATTAGCCTCTATGCGGGAGAGGCAGAAGGCAGACTGGACGAGGTGCTCAAGGACGCGTACCGCGGAACTCTCAAGCCCTTGTACGACTACGTGCGCGACGCGCCAAATCTCGCCAATCAGCCGTTGCCGAATCTGCCAGAGCATCACGTCCGTCGCACCGTTGGAAGCTATTCGACCGTTGATCTAGGACGGGGCTGTCCTTTTCAGTGCTCATTCTGCACCATCATCAACGTGCAGGGGCGCAAAAGCCGATATCGCACGACTGACGATTTAGAGCAGATCGTTCGCGATAACTATGCGCGGGGTATCAATCGCTTCTTCATCACCGATGACAATTTTGCGCGCAATCGAAACTGGGAAGCATTTTTCGACAGGATGATCTGGTTGCGCGAAGTGCAGGGTTTCGACATTAAGTTTATTATTCAAGTCGATACCTTATGCCACAAGATTCCGAACTTCATTCCGAAAGCGGCGCGCGCAGGCGTCACACGCGTCTTTATCGGGCTTGAGAACATAAACCCGGACAGCTTGTCTGGTGCAAAGAAGCCGCAAAACAGGATCACCGATTACCGCGTCATGCTGCAGGCCTGGAAGCAGGTCGGCGCCTTGACGTATGCCGGGTACATCATCGGCTTCCCTAACGATCGCAAGGAGTCGGTTCTGCGCGATATCGAGATCATCAAACGGGAGTTGCCAATTGACATTCTAGAGCCGTTTTATCTCACACCCCTGCCTGGCTCCGAGGATCATAAAATTCTATACGAGAAAGGTGTATGGATGGATCCCGATCTGAACAAATACGACGTCGAACACCGCGTCTCCCATCATCCGCTGATGTCTGCACAGGAAGCGGACGCGACCTATCAAGAGGCCTGGGCTGCATTCTATAGTCCCGAGCACATTGAGACTTTGTTGCGCCGGGCCAGCGCCTGCGGCATGAATCCCTCCACCACGATGTGGCTTATCCTGCTGTTTTTTTTCTGCTTTCGCTACGAACGTGTGCACCCGCTCAATGGCGGCTTTTTCCGCCTCAAGTACCGGAAGGATCGTAGACCGGGTCTGCCTCGAGAGACTCCGCTCGTCTTTTACGCGCGCTATTGGTCACATCTCGCGCTGAACCACATGCGACTAGCCTATTGGGCAATCCGCTTGAACAGGGTGCTGCGCGCCGTCAAAGAGGATGCGAAGCGCCAGATTTACAAGGACCTATCGCTTATGCCACCCGCGGAAAGAGATTTGATTGAGCTTGCCATCTTCAATCAGACGCGAGGCGGCATGGCGGCAGTCGTCAAGAAGCTGAAGGAGGATGCCGCTCGTCAAGCCAAGCGTCCTGCCAGCGAAAGCTCAGTTTCTCACTGATTGGGATTGCCGGTTACGGAGCTTTCTGCGCCGCCGGGGCGGTGAGCCTCAGCGCCAAGGCTATTCTTGCCTCGGAGGGCTCTATCGCGTGCCATGATGGCGTCAAAGACTCGCCTGCAGTTCTGACCATCGCGAAATGCGAAAAAGCGCTGAGCGCGCTCACGATGTTCGGATGCCATGCCGGCGCCGGAGGATAGTTGCGCCCTGATACTGGCGATGAGAGTGGCGTGTTGCTCTACCACGGGGCCAAAGCCGTCTCGCTGATGGTCGAAATAGCCACGCACAAAATGAGTCTGGTAAAATGTGTCGCGATCAAACTGATAATAGATAATCGGCCGGTGTAACAGCGCAAGGTCGAATGCGACAGACGAATAGTCGGTGATGAACAGCGCACACCGCGCGAATAGGTCCTGCAGTGTATTTGGGGCGAACTGCATGAGGTTCACGCCGTCTGCCGGATGAAAATGTTTGTGGCAGAGGCGGAGAGCGGGGTGGGGGATGAATACGACTTCAAGCTGATGTTGACGGGCAATTGCGGCAAAACGCTCATCTGCAATCAAGGCTTGCCAAGCGCGATAGTAGTCACTGCGCTCGAAATCGGAAGCGCTCTGATTAGGATTGGCAAGATCCGGTCGCCAAGTGGGCATGATGAGTATCAAGTCGCGCTCTGTGTTCGCCCTGCCTAGGAGAGCATCATGGCGAGGCATGCCGGTGAGAGCGATCTCGCGCATGGAATAATCAAATGGACCGTTCAAGAGTCCGGTGACTTCGCCCTCCGCTGACGTGACAAACAAGTCGACGGATGCAGTATTGAGCCAGGCCGATGAGTCCTTGTCGGTCACGCCATGCTGAAGAAAGGCGAATTGTGGTGGAGATTGGATCTGGCTGTATCCAAAAGGGTCGGAGATCGCGGGGCTTGCGTGAGACGATATGATCCAATCGGAATTCAAGAAGGCAAGACGATGACGCAATCCCCCATAAGGCAGAAGCTTAAAACCTTCTCGCTTCAGTCTCTTCCAGTCGCGACCCCTGCGCGGCAGCACAAACCACATCCGATTTGACGCTTGCGAATTCTGCAGCATCCATCGATAGAGGTGCTCAGCATTATCGTCTGCCTCGCCGGGGCGATCGGAGAACAGCCATGCTCCGCAATAGCGAGAGCGTATAGCAGTCGATTTTGCCAGCCGAACGAGCCACTTGGCGGAGCGTGGCATGAGCCCGGACGCCACATGCTGGTGCAATCTCGAGGCTAGCTTCACATCGGTTGCCGTCAGTACAGAGTACTTGGTTTCTAGCAACGTCAGCTTCGCGCCACGTTTGTTTACTGTTGCTGCCAGCGTGCTGAGTTCGCTTGCCTCGAGCCAGAATATCCTCTCGGTAAGGAAGGGACGCCGATTGAACATGTGGACGATCGTGCGCTCGAAGCGCGGCGCAACGATTTGCCCATTCAGCTGAATCTCGACGTGAGAGGAGCCATCATCGTAGAAACGTAACTTTATGAGCTTGTTGTCGGGATCGACTCGATCGACGCGAACGATCTGCTCCGGCGAAGTGATCCCCTTGAAGCGCATGAGCAAACCGACCTTGTCACTATGCGAGATCCCGTCACGCTCTAGAATCGTATCGATGTCGATGAGTTCCAAGACGGCGGCCAGCTTGGCTTCGAATGCGGCCGAGTCCTCGTGACTGATAAAGGGAAGGCGATCGTCGCAATCGTAGAACACGCGCAAGTAACCGAGGATCTCGCCGAGAACCAAGTTCTCAACAAAGCGCGGCGTTCTGCCAAATTTCTGTCGATAGAGTTTCAGTAGCGCTAGATAGCCAGCCGTCAGTATCACGCCAAATTTATCGGGGTCACGCCAGCAGCGATCCATCAGGGAGGTGCCGGCCTCTCTTTCCCTGTAGTAGTACTTTGCCCCGGTCAACGGGAGAATTGTGAAGTTCCCGGCGAAGCAGAGATAGCGGTTGACGTACTCGGCATCCTCGAAATGTGGGCGAATGCGAGGATCAAACCGGACGTCGAAGCGCTCGATGATGTCAGTGCGAAAGAAGACCGAATTCACTCGGAAGAGATAGGCAAGCGCGTTCGTAAGCAGGTCAAGTGGAGCATCGCTCCCGTCAAAACGCTCGAGCATAATGGGGAGCTTCTTGCGCCGCCCCGTCGCTTCGTCGTAACCAATTACATTGCAACTAATTAGCGCGATTTTCGCACCATAATGCGAAATGCCCTTGCCACCTGCTCGAAATAGTCGTGCCGGACAAAATCGTCAGAATCGATGAAGGTAACCCAAGGGGCATGGACGTGAACAAGTCCTTTGTTGCGCGCCTCGGCCACGCCCGCGTTTGATTGCCGTATGCAGGTTATGTTGTTTGGATACCGCAGCCGCCACTTTTCGATGACCTCAAAGGAACGATCCGTAGAGCCGTCGTCGACAACGATGACTTCTATGCTGTCCGTGAACCCTATGGTTTGGCAGGTCAGGCTTCTGAAATAGTCATCGAGATAAGGCTCGGCGTTATAGCATGCTGTGACTACGGAGTACTTTATGCCGTGCTCCGCCTCCGACTGACGCGCAGACCGTGTCCATCTCCTGCAGGCCGCGAAGAAATGCGCGAGGTAAGGCCGTACACGCCGCGCGAGCTCCTCAATTCTCAGGCGAAGCCGCGAAGTGGATGCCCCTAAACTCAAATCCCGCACATGCTCTACCTAGTGTTACTCAGTCGCTCTACCGGCTAAATTTCCGAGAGTGTACCCCGTCCGACTGAACGCGCAATTGTAGCTTTTTGAGCATGCTACAGGTGGGCTGTGGTGAGCCAGGGGTCATGAAGTTTAGCTTAGCGAATTTCAAAGGCCGGCTCATCGCGGGCACGCGGCGCGTATTATCCGGCCCCCTCCGAGAAGACGCCTGGCTTTCGCAGCAAAACTTTGCTGCCGATTGGCTGAGCAACACGTGGACGGCGGCTGTTCTTTCCAGTGATCCGCTGATCATCCTCACTAATCTAGGTGGCCCAGGGGGCTTGGGTCTTGCCAGCGTGTTCTGGCGCCGGTTCGCGGACTATCCCGCCACGTTCCTAGTGGGCTCAATCTCGCCGATCGATTCTGACGAAGCGGACTCCATTCACGACAAGGCCGAAGCCTTGCGCGCTGCTTGTCCGAATCAAACCCTGATCTTTCTTTGCAATACTCCGGAAGAGGTCGAGCTTTTGCGGCGAAAGGGCGAGCGATCGCTGCTCATCAACCATAACATCACGTTGTCCGAGCACATCTATAAGCCCCCTCGGAGGCCCACGGTAGAATTTGACGCCATTTATAACGCAAGCCTTTTGCCGTCGAAGCGGCACGAGCTTGCATTTGAGGTTCCACGCGTCGCCTATATTACCTACTCCTATGACCTCCTCGGGACCAAAGCAGACGTGCAACCACGCCTCAATCTGCTCCGCAATCCTCCGCCTGGTCATCAACTGATCAATCCGATTTCCGATGATCTGCCTGTCTATATATCCTGCGAGGAAGTCAACGAAGCCTACGGCCGCGCAGCTGTCGGTCTCTGTCTTTCTCACAAGGAGGGTGCGATGTTCGCGAGCATGGAATATATGCTCGCCGGATTGCCCGTGGTCAGTACACCGAGCATCGGGGGGCGGGACCATTTCTTCGATCCCGAGTACTGCCTGATCGTGCCGCCGGATCCGCGCCAGATACGCGATGCGGTTGCCGAGCTGCGCAGCCGCGAGATACCCCGCGACCATATCCGAAGCCGGACGCTTGCAAAGATCCAACCGGAGCGCCTTCAACTGCTCGCGCTGCTGGACGAGATCTTGGAAAACAATGGCGCCCAGCTGCGATTCGGGACGCAGTGGCCCGAGTCATGGCCGTCAAAAATCGTTCGGTGGAAGCGGATCGATGAGCACTTCGCGGACATTCTACGGCACCTCGCGAGCGCCTAACTCAACGGGCTCGAGTCCGTGTCCCGGCAAGCAAAGCCTCGAGGCGGCTCGCCGCGCCGATAACGTTCCCACATGAGCGTATATGCCGTCTCGATGCTTCGACAAAAGCGAGGTGTGTCGAAGAGGGGATACGTCAATCGATTTTGGGCGAGACGGCGGCGTGTCTCGGCGAGCAAGTTTCTGTCCGTGGCCAACCGCAGCGCTAGAGCCTCATATTCTTCGAGGCTGGCCGTGATCAGTTCAGGGAGGCCGATCGCGGTCAACAGGCTCGACGCCACGCGCGCCGCAAAGGTTTGGCCCTGGCACGTTAGCAGAGGGCATCCCGCCCACAAGGCATCGCTTGCCGTCGTATGAGCATTGAAGGGGAGAGTATCGAGGAAGAGATCGGCGAGCCGGTAGCGCGCAAGGTGCTCTGGGAGCGGTCGCTTGGGTGCGAAGATTAGGCGGGCTGGGTCTACACCGCGCCGGGCTGCTTCTTCTTTCAGATTGTGTTCGGCGTCGTCATTGCTCTTTATAAGCCACAGCACGCTGCCGGGGACGGCCTTGAGCAACCGCGCCCAAATGTCGAAAACCGATGCGCTAATTTTATGGTTGGCGTTGAAACAGCAGAACACGAAGCCGTCGCTCGGAAGCCCACACGCCGCGCGCGCCGGTGTTGCGGCGATCTCTTTCTTCCGATCATTAGCCTGATAGCAGTCGGCGAGGTGGACGATCCGTTCTCGGTAGAAAGACTGCTGGTCGAAAGGAACAACGACCGAGTCTGCGACAACATAGTCAATGAAGTCTGCCTCCATCGCTCCGGGATAACCGAGATAGGCCGCTTGGATCGGCGCAGGACGGTGGGCAAAAATTCCGGGCCTACAATCTGCCGTGTAGCCTTTGAGATCGATGGCGATATCAACTCCGAGACTGTAGACAAACTTGGCCGCCTCCCAATCGCTCATACCGCCGGCGGCATGGATTTTGCCGAAGGCCCGCGTCAGTCGCGTGCTTATGGATCCCTTGTAATCGGTGCTAATGGAAATCCCGACGACATCGAGCCGGTCGCGGTCGTGCAACTCGATCAGCTCGGTCAAGAGATAGGCCGTGGCGTGATCGTGGAAATCGGCGGAGAGATAGGCGACCCGTATCCTGCCGTCATGGGGTGGCTGTTTGGGAAGCTGTGCAGGCGAGACCGGAAGGGATTGGAGAAAGAGGCGCGCGCATTGGGCCTGTAGTGCCGGATCGTCATGATAAGCCAGGCACATCAAGGGAGACACGATTGGGTTGCCCTTGGGAACTTCCGCAAGGATACGTTCTGAATAGTTTTTGGTTTCGGACCAATTGCAGCTTTCAAGTGCGGCCGCCGCGGGTCCGCTTGATGTCAACGCCAGATTGGGATCAAGACTGATCGCCTTTTGGTAGCTGGTCGTCGCTTCTCGTGGCCGGTCAAGTCGTAAAGTGTGTTGCCACGCCCGATGTGTATCGCGGCAACCTTTGGCGCGAGGGCACACGCCTTATCGTAGCTTTCGAGCGCTTCGTCGGGCCGATTCAGCATCAGCAGGACGGAACCACGATTCGACCACGCTATGGCGGCTTTGGGTCTGACCGATAGGGCCGCGTCGAATTGCTGAAGGGCGTCGGCATAGTGACGCTCGCCAAAGCGTAAGAGTGCCAGCATAAAATGGGCGCGATAGCTGCGTGGCGCGGTTTGCAGCACTTGCCGATAGAGACGTTCGGCCTCTGCGCGTCGGTTGTGATGATAGAGCTTCTTCGCCTTCCTCAGAAGGCGGCGTGACCGCAGGTCGGCAAGCCAGTCAGCCAAGCGTGCCATGAACAACGTCCGCACGCCAAAGCATCATGCGTTACTTTTTAGGCGGCACTTTGGGACCAAGGCCTGGGGTACGCCGAAACGAGGAGGAAGACCCTTAGAGGTTGAATGGACCAAATGGAACGGTACCTGGAGGACAATCTTTCTTGTCTTTAACGATGGCTTTGATACTAGCGGAGGATATGTTGACGCAATGGAACGAGGTACCCGCCGCGTGAGCCGGACTGATCAGCAGCCGATCGATGGAAAACGAAGACACCAGGGGCGGCACGAACACTGCGCCCACAAGGAGACGCTTTAGAAACGCACGTCTCTTAGGATCGAATTCTTGA
This sequence comes from Hyphomicrobiales bacterium, assembly GCA_041397675.1. Classification (GTDB taxonomy): domain Bacteria; phylum Pseudomonadota; class Alphaproteobacteria; order Rhizobiales; family Methyloligellaceae; genus Methyloceanibacter. The sequence continues at coordinate 98,777 of JAWKWG010000004.1, forward strand.
AGAGCATTCTCGTCGAGCCGCTTGTCGTCCGGCCCCTTTTCTTCGGTAGCCATAACTCAATCCCCCACAATTTGATCCCTGAAAGAATATTACGAAATCGCGGGGGCAACCACCAGTGGCAAAATCGCTATTCCTCAGGAAGGTTGCGGATATGCCACTCCGCTTCGCAAGGTCTGCCATGCGCTACGCCGAGGAAGAAATCTTGCTCCAACCTAAGAGTAGTAAGTAATTGGAAAAATTGCCTATTCCTCAGGAAGACTGCGGATATGCCGCTCCGCTTCGGCAAGATCTCCCAAAGTCAGCAGCCAGTTTTGAGCTTCCGTGACAGGCCGGCGCAGTCGCGCAAGCTCCGCGCCATAGTCATTACCAGGGAGAATGCTGTCGTCCACCAATCGACTAAACGCTGCATCGCGCGGAAGCGCTGCAATGCGCGAACGACCTCCATGGTTGGGCTCGAGGAAAACGATGTGATCGGCCCTGCCTGCGGTGATGCGCCAGGGGCGCCCGGCGACGGAAGGAGGAACTGAATAGACTTCGACAATCTCACCTTCTACTGGAAGGGCCACGCGTGGCGAGGCGGTAATGAGGGGAGCGAGCTGTGGGAGCAGACTAAGCGATTTCGGTTTGACCCTGAGCCGGCGGGGCTGCGTAACGAGGTCCCGCTCGCGCACGATCACGTGCTCATCTCCTTCGACATCGATGCCGTTTGCGATCAGATGCATAACAAAAGTGGTCTTGCCGAAGCCCGCAATACCCACGAGCAGTATTCTTTGTCCATTCAAGCAGACAGAGCCGCCATGAATAAGCGGAGCCTCTGGCTCCTCTTCTGCAGCGCAAAAATAGCTCAAGTGGCATACGCCATTGAGCACGTCCAGTGGCGTGCTCTCGAACGTTTTTCCATTCGGCAAGGTCAGACAGTGAGACCCGTTTTGGGATGTGATCGAAAGCGCGACCGGCTCAAGATCGAATCCCTCCATCTCGGGCCGGGTATCGGCATATTCCAAGAGCTGGGCAAGTTCGCTCGAAGAGGTGGAGATACGATATTCGAATTTCAGGGTTCTGACGCTTACGGTGTGCACGGCAGCACCAAGTGCTGGGCGTGGAGATCGGCAAGGCACCCCTTGACGGCTTCTGCCGGGGGCTCCTCTAAACCGAAGGTCCTTTGTACAAGAGCCACGATCTCGCCGACACTTCGCTTCCCGTCGCAAGATTCGTAGACAAGAACGGCGGTGGGATTGAGGAAGTGTACCGTGCCACGTTCAGAATGATCAATAATGTAGCCGTCGGGCGCCTCTGTCACCGCAAGGTCTCCGACTTGCGCAAAGATCGCTTGATCATCTATGTCAGACATTTACAACTCCAGCGCACTTCGAAACTAGACTTCTTCCGACCAGACGTAATCAGCGTCTAGAGATTTACGATATACTATTCCAGCAGGTATCACGTCTAACTCTACGTTGAGGGATTGGAGCCTTGGAGTGGTTCTGGAGGATTCCATGGGTGCGCCGGCAGCGGCTCCGCTTACGTCCCCGGTTGCAGGCACTCATTGGACTTATTCTCGCTCCGTACATCAGATTTGTCATTAGGACCTCGACGGTGGTTGCCGAGCCTCCCGACTACGTGGATCGGCAGCGCGCGCTCCACCCCTATATTCTGGCCCTCTGGCACGGCCAGTTCCTTCTAGTGCCAGGGCTGCATCCTCCTGATGTCAGCGGCCGAGTCATGGTGGCGCGCCACGACGATGCGGCAGGAATGGCCAAGGCACTCGCGCAGTTTGGTCTCGGGCTCATCCGCGGAGCGGGTGCTGGCCAACGCACCGCCGATCGCGGTGGGGCGACGGCTGCTCGCGCGGCGCTACGGTCGCTCAAGGACGGTTTTGGGCTCGCCATGACGGCCGATGTGCCGCCTGGGCCAGCTCGCAAGAGCGGTCTCGGAATCGTAACGATCGGCCAGTACTCGGGGCGTCCCATCATCCCCTTCGCAGTCGCGTCCTCACGCTATCGCGCGGTGAATTCCTGGAGCCGCATGACAATCAATCTTCCGTTCTCACGGATAGGACTCGTCATGGGAGAGCCCATCCAGATTCCCCCAAGTGGTGGAGACCAAGAGCTTGAGCATTGTCGCGAGCGTGTCGAGGCCGCTCTGAATATGGTGACAGAGAGGGCCTACGCCATAGCTGGAGCTGATATGGCGCGGGCGACACCGCCTTCTGTCGTCCCGTTTTATGGATATCAATCCGAGGAATTGTTGTTCAGGCCTTTGGCCTACGGGTCCGTTGCAGAGAGCGATCAGCCACGCGACGAGTTCAGCGCCGAAGATTTTGCCCTTCTGGGGCGATGCTTGGCCTTTCAGCAGAGTGCCGCTGATCTCACCAGACTGCGAATGGAATTGCTCAGCAACGCTGAGGCTTGGGCGAGGCTCTTGAGCGTTGCCGAGTCCGTTCGGCTTGTCGCGGCAGTGGCAGAGCAGTTGCAGAAGCGGCAGCTCGTACCTCCGGCGTCGCGTGTCGCAAATGATGGAGCCTACTCTCCTGCTCAGGTCCTGCTCGCGCGTGTTGCCACGCATACCGCCAGGCAGGTGCTGCGCAGCACGCGCGCTTCGTAGAAGATCGTGACCGCGCTCAATGGAGTGGGCATAGAGCCAGTGCTGATAAAAGGCGCGCAGTCTCTGTGGACCGGGTCTCCTGAGTGGCGCTACCAGATCGACCTTGATTTGCTGATAGCGGAAAACGAGGCGCACTCGGCGCAGGAAGAGTTGATCAAGATTGGCTATGGGCCAGACCCAGAGTTGCCGAAACGCGATCATCGCCACCACCTCGAGCCACTGTTCCGCCAAGACATGCCGGCCTGCATCGAAATTCATCGCCGCGCCGGTAACCGCTATGCAGAGCCGTTGTTGCCGACCGCCGAGCTTCTGCGGGAAGGCAGACGCTCAGAAAAAGACGGCTTACGCGTGCGTTTGCTTCCACCACATTTGCATATGCTTCAGGCCCTGATCCATTACCACGTCGGCCATAGCGCCGATGCTCGGGGGCTCGTAGACCTGAGGGGCCTTTACGAGTTTGCTTGGGCGTTTGATCAGCTCGACGCGTCGGAGCGTGCAGCACTCGATGGGCGCGCCCGACAAAACGCACGTCTGGCAGCAGCGCTTGATTTTTGGATTGCGGCGGCGGCCGATCTATTCGCGGTCGATGTGCCGGAGCCTTTCCATGTTCATCACGACGCAGCCTTCCGCTGGTCGAAAGTCTTTGCTCGCATGAGTGGGGCCTTGCCGGCTGCTTGGAAGTATCCTGGCTATAGCGAAGAGATACGAATGGCGTGCCATAATGAGCGTATCAGCCGAGCAGCGCCGATAGATTCGTTCCTTTCCAGGCAATTTCTCCGCTTTAAGGTCATAGGCTCGCTGCTGCCAAAGAGACCTGATTGAGCCTGGAGCGCGTTTTGTATGTCTGTGTTCACTTATTCATTCCGCCCAGGTTTCTTCACGCGAGAACAGTTTTACCGCCTGGACGCTGACGCATTGGTGCAGACCAAACCGGGTCCGCCCCGTCGCATTGACTATCGGGACATTACGCAGATTGACTTTCATCAATATCGGGTGAGGGGCGCGTCTGGGGCGAGACGGGCGCTGAACTGGCGCTGCACGATTCATAGTCGATCGGCTCCCACGATTAGATTGCTGCCCGTCCATGCGTTGGGCTTCCGTGCCAAAGAAGATCGCTCCGTGACATATCTTCCGTTCTTGTCGGAGTTACAGGAACGCGTGCGGGCCTCCAATCAGGAGGTCATCATCCGCAGCGATGAACGGTGGTCCCTTGCCAGCAGTAGAGCAATGGGTCGGCTTCGTGGGTTTGGCGCAACCCTGCTGATCAAGTCGCTCCGTCCGATCCCCACCGACTACTTAGCAAATGCGGGGGGTTGGCTTGCTAGGAAGCTTGGTCCCTTTACATCGGCGCATAAGATCGCCCGCAACAACATCGCCGCAGCGTATCCTGACACCTCGCTTGCATGGCAGAACGAAGTTCTTGATGGCATGTGGGACCATCTAGGCCGCTTCGCTGTCGAATATGTACATCTCGATCGCTTATGGGACTACGAGCCGGGCAAACCGCCTGGTCGGATAGCGCACGATCCTCCCAGTATTCAGAGGATGATCGAGTTGCATGAGAGCGGCAAGCCAGTGCTGATCTACAGCGCACATCTTGCCAATTTCGAGTTGCTCGGTGTCGCGAGTGCCGCCTTTGGTGTCAACTTCGCAGTGGTGTACCGCAAGCTGAACGCCGGGCCTTTGGTAGACGAGTTATTCAAGCTCCGTTCGCGCTTATGGGGCGCGCCTATTCTGCTTGAGCATAGTCGCGACACCAGTTTCCAAATGCTGGATGCGCTAAAGGGGGGAACGAGCCTCGCAATGCTGGTTGATCAATATCATCCAGGCGGTGTGGATGTGACCTTCTTTGGCCGGCGCTGCAAGGCCAACCCTAGCCTTGCCAAGCTCGCGCGACAGTTTGAGCTACCTATCCACGGCGCACGCGTCGTGCGCCTACCAGGTCACCGCTTCCGAACGGAGTTCACCGAGCCAATCGAGCCCGCGCGAGATCCCGACGGAAAAATCAATGTTCAAGGAACTATGCAGACCATCACGAGCCAGATTGAATCCTGGGTGAGGGAACATCCCGAGCAGTGGCTGTGGGCACATCGCCGCTGGCGCTGACTGCCGCGAAATCAACGCGGACACTTGCAGAACTGCGGCATCGGCTGTCGTAGACCATGATGGCCCTACGCGCGCGCCACTCCAGTCTAGAGACGGTTCTTGTTGCGATCTGATTGGCCGTCTATCCGGCCTTGCGGCTTCACGGGATGATACAGATAGTTTTGAGCGTCTAATGGCCCGAGGTGAAGAGGCCTATAGCGCATGGTACCCTCATTCAACTCTCCGTATTTGGAAGAACCGCTCGTATAAAACCGACCTTCGCCCAAATCGGAAATCTTAAGAGATGCGGCTTGGAGCGTCGTTGGGATCAGCGCTTCAGTATGGCCGAAATAGCCTTTGCGTGTGCCCGCCTCGAGGCACTGAAGGGCGCGGTGCGAGATGCGATAGATCGGCAAGAAGGCCCTTATCAGGCCCTTCTCTGCCACTGAAGTTGGAACGTGCAGGGACGGCCACCAATACCAGTCTGGCTCCTCGCTCTGCGTTCTCAAATGGGGCGCCACCAGATCGCTGTCATCGTCGCTCCAAGCCTCAAACAGTGTGCGCCATGCGCCTGTGAAAACGACGTCGTACTCAATGTGCCAGTAGTATTCGAACTCGGGCCACGCACCAAAAAGGCGAGCATCGTCAGATGGCAATTTCCCGGAACAACCTTCGACCCCATAGTTCGCGAACGTGAGGCGAGTTCTTGAAAGTCAAAGAAGTGGGTTTCCCCGTGAAGCGCCTGGGGAACTGGCGTCCCGGCTTCAGCGACGATCATGGTCTGTGCGATGCCGGATAGATCGTCTTTCAGCTTACGGTAGTTGCTCAAAACTTCTGGAGTGGCAATATTGGTAAAGAAGCCGACGGCTATACGCAAAGAGAAGCTCCTTGGTCACGATCATCTCTGTACTTTACCGCAACAGGTCGTTGTTAGAACTCAACCTGGGGCTAACTAAGCTACTGAATCCTGGCGCTAAATGCCATTGGATAATCGCCGACAACGAGCTCCAGGGGAACACGGTTCGCAGCGCATCCATCACAAATATTCGGGGCGTTGAGAGGACGCAGACAAGTGACAAAGGCAGTCTGCATCATGCCAGGGCGTTGCAAAAATGTTTGGACTGCGTCGACAGTCGCTTCGTTCTCGCAATGGACCCGGACTTCTTCGTTGTTCAGCCGCATTGGCTGAGACGCGTCATCTCCCATGTAAAGAAGCACGATATCGCTTTTTTCGGTTCATGCTGGCACCCTCAGTGGTCCCACCAATACCGGTATTTCCCCTCGATCCATTTCATGCTGATAGACCTTGAGAAGGTGCCGGTAGCATCAGTCAACTTCTTGCCTTCGATAGAGGACGATAGGTTCTGGCACCTCGTGAACAACGACTCGTCACTTGTTCCGGAATGGATTCGGCAGACGCTAAAGATAGGTCGGATAAGAGACACAGGTTGGCAGATTTATCGGCGGTACTTTGGTCGTTCCGGGTTTCGCTGCGAGACTGTCGTCCCTTCATTCAGGCCACCCGACTCCCGTCGGGTTCGGCTAGAGAGGAAATTGGCGTTCCTGCTTCCAGAACGGCTAGGCGTTGTTCCTCAGCGCGCTGGAGCGTTCACCAAGGTAAGCTTTTTAGAGGGGGCTTGTCCGCGTGCCTGGCGGCGAGGTTGGGAGGAGTACTTTTGGAGAGAGGAACCCTTCGCCTTCCATCTGCGAAACGTGGGTCGCGGTGTCAGCGCTGAATCAGAGGTGGAGTTGGCCCGCGAGGTACTCGAAGGCTTTGACTTGGGTGAGATCAGATCGGCGCAACCGGTAAGGCTTCATCGATAAGGCTTTGCTCATGACGAGGTGGAACGTCATTTGGCAGGTCGATCCAGACGACCTTGGCTCGTGCATCGAAAAGGTCTGGTTCGATGAGATAACGGCTCTCGTGCCTAAAGGAACCGCCACGGTCGACTATCAGACGAAACCGCTTCTTAGTGCTTCCGCGCCCCAAGCGATCGTTTGCGCTTCTTGCCCAAACCAAACGAGCCCTTCTGAGCTAAGCCGCTACCTCGATCATCTGCCGGGACCGACAGTGCTCTACCATATGAGTGACGAGTACCTGGAAGTCGGCGAGGAGGTCTATGGGCACTGTGACTTGGTAATCCGAAACGGATCTGCGGCATTTGATATATCCTCCCCCCTTGTTCAAATTCCCCTCGGCTATGCTGCCGGCCTTCACAACAGCTCAGGCGCCTTCACCAAGGCTTCGCGCCGAACGTACTCATATGCCTTTCTCGGGATGGAAAAGCATGAGCGGGAGAGCGAAATGCTACCCGCCTTACGTCGAATCTCGGGCCAGTCATTTATTCGCAAAACGGGATCCTGGAGCGAAGCAATGAGCTTTTTCGGCGACGGATCCGTCGATGTCTACAAAGACACCGTGTTCGTTCCCAATCCAAAGGGAAATTGGAGCCCGGAGTGCAATCGGCTGTACGATGCGCTCGAGTGGGGCTGCATACCATTGAGCCGGCGTTATCGAGACTCCGCTTACCATGAAACGTATTTCGAACGTCTTCTGGGGGACAACCCGATTCCCACTTTTGACGACTGGCCGGCGGCGGCGGATTTCGCCAATCGCCTTCTTTCTTCCGGCGACGGAGAGCTTGACGCACTCCAAGCCAAATTGTCCGATTGGTGGCGGGCGTACAAGATTGAGCTGCAACGCAAGGTGGCGGAGAGACTTGCAGCATTGGTGACTTAGTACGCTGCTGCCAACACGGCCCGACATCCTTGCGATCTCACGACGCCTTGAACATGACAAGCCAAGGGTCACGCTTGACACCTATGGCTATCATATTGACGGAGCAGTTTCGTGCCTTATGGAGTATCTGCACGCAGCCTCCATCGCGATTGCCGAGGATGCAACTTGCAACAAGGGTTGGTGCCAGCGCTAGAGTAAGAAATCGCCCTTTGCTAGCGATGCGACGCTCACGAATATCTCGAAGTCTGCCTTGCCGTTGCCGGTCACGTCGCCTTGAACGATAACGCTGCCGCCTTTCTTCAAATAATGAAGCTCGCCGGCCTTCTTGTGAAAATCCTGCTTGCCAATGAATTTGAAAGCCTGATCGCCAGCCTTCTTGGCACTGGCGTCGATGCCCGTGAGGTCGATGACGTCGCCGTCATTTCGAGCGAAATCAGTGATCACGTCGCGCATGACACCCTTGAGGCTGTCGGCTTTAGTCTGGAAGACAAACCGGTCGGCCCCGGTGCCGCCAGTGAGTAAATCTTTGCCGAGTCCCCCAACCAGGATGTCATCATTGTCCCCACCAGTTAGATCGTCGGCACCTTCACCGCCGTAGATTATATCTGCACCATCTTTTCCGGTGATTTTGTCCGCTCCGCCACCACCCCAGGCAACTAAATCCTTGCCTTGAGCCGCCACAATCACATCGTCAAATTTTGTTCCAGACAACCAGATAGCTGTGCCGCTGATAGACAGGCTTGCGAGATCAACATTGATCGGTGTATCGCCCGTATGGTCAATGAATGTCGGGGCTGTGAAACCCGAAAGGAAGGGGCTTGGTGTTTCTTCCTTGAGCTGCAATCCGTTGTCCTCAATATATTGCCTATAATCATGCAGGATCTGATCGAATTGCTGCTCCACCTCCTGATTGAATTTGGTGGGGATGGTGTTTGGCTGTGCGGGATCAAAATATTGTTGCGTATCTGAGCTGAAGGTATCCCACAGAGTCCCCATCCCCAAGTGGACGAGAGCTCTCAACTTGTCTGCGGCAGCAAACACTTCGTTGACGAAAGGCGGTGGAGCAGAACCAGGCGACTCAGTTACGAATGTCGTTATCTTATCGACGAGCGCATCGAACGGTAGCGATACTGTTTGGACAAATGCCTCTCGCGTCTTATCCTCCGCATTGATCGTCAGCATCGTGCGCTTGAACACGTCCCAAACAGCCAAAACTGCTAACGTGCCTGCCGCCAACGGTTGTCCGCCGGGGGTAAGCCCAACAAGAACGGCCGAGTAGGCCAAAAGGTCCTCAACCAGATTAGTGACGTAGTTTATTGCGGCTGCTGTTGCTATCTCGCTTCCTGCATATTCCTTTCCAGCGAAGACAAATGAGACATTGGATTTCGAGCCGTAGATTTTGTCCTCGCCAACAGTCCCCAAAATTGGACTCACTTTCACAAAATATGCGGGAGCGTATGGATCCTTGAGAACGTCCCAGAAGCTGAATGCCGTAAGGTCGTACGCTTCTTTGATGCTGTGATAGAGTATCCTGCTCGTGCCGCCGGTAGATCGAATGGTATTGTCACCGCTCTCGGTTTCGCCGAGATCGTTTACGCTCCCCACACCTAGGAAGGTATTGCTGCCACCCTTGCCATCCAATACGTCGTCTCCAGCTCCCCCTGATATCTTGTCGTTCAGGGCCCCGCCCGTAATCGTGTCATTCCCACCGTTCCCATAAAACCACCCCTTTGGTGGTGCCCATTCCACCTTCGTACCCGGAATGGGCGACTTGCCGGGAAGCGTGATTACGTCGCTACCGTCCAAAGCGTTGTAAAGCTTGTCCCAGCTTTTGGCTTTCTTGATCGCATTGATAGCTGCAAGCTGAGTCGATGTGAGCGAGTTGAAGTTGACCGTGTCGGCGGTGTCCGTGAAAAGGGCTACAGGATTGAAAAGGATCTGCTTGAAGTCATAGTTCTCTTCTATGACATGGCTTGTCTCGAATAGGATTCCACCTTCGTCGTAATCGTAGGTCCACGTTTCAATATAGGGTAATGGATTTGCGTCGTGATAGATGGTGAAGCCATCAACTCGATCCCAACTCGCTCCTGCTGCATCTTCGAGGAAGAAGACCTCAGTCATCGTCTTCATGTCATAGATATGGATGGGTCCACTGGTGCCCCAGGAATATTGTATTAAGTTTGTTGGTTGGTAGAGTCCGGCATCAAAGATGTAGGTGGTTTCCATAATAAGCGGGCGGATCGGCTCAACGATCAGATACATGCCGTTTATGTAGGAGCCGTTCGACGCGTAATCAGCAATGAAACCCACGCTGAATAGGAAATCTGTAAACAGGTTAAGCTCAGTCCCGCTGCTTTTGTCGATGATCTGGAGGTTCGAACCCGGATAAGACAGGTATGTATAGGTGTGAAGGGATTGCTATCGTCGTAGTCGAATTGCGGATCGATCCCATAGGTCGCAGTGATCAGCCATTTGTTGTCTTCGTAGGTCTCAATGATCATCTGACGCTCCGCGGAAGAAACGGTCACGAACGCTGACCAAACCGTCGAGCCGGACGCATGCGCGTCCACGGTCGATAGTCAAAAGACAAGCGGTGGTCCGATGGCCCGTCGACGAGCCCGCTGCTAGGTATGATGATGTTTTGAGGACCTAACGGCACCGACCTGTTCTCCATTGCCAAGGTTGGCGACTAGCAAACGGCGTTCGCTCACTAAGCAAAGAGCGAGTCCGAAGACGGCTGCCTGCTCGGGCAAGCAAGCAATCGCTGCCTGTGGTGTTTCGGGGAGGGTCCGGTTGGGGCCTTACGAGGTCGTCTATGACCGCAGCGCCCTCTGGTCACGCCGGGAGATCGATGCCTCCACTCACGCCCCATTGACTGCAACTATACCGCGTTTCGATTCGCGTGTAAGTGGTTTGTTTCTGGCTTGAGTGTTTGGCTGCAAACGTATGATATCAATGGAAATCCCGTTTAGCCCGCCGAAGACCGCTCGCTCTTGGTCGTCGGTTAGCCCATCCAGGCGGTCGCCATGCTCGGAGCCCATAAAAGTCTCCAGTCAGACACAGAGGTCTTCAACACGGTGGAGGGGAAGCTGCTATCTCCAGACAATCTCAGCAGGAACTGCGCCTGGACAGCCGCTCCAAGAAAACTGCCAAGTGTCCGGTTTCATGATTCGCGCCACACCCATGCCTCCATCCTGATTAAGACGGGTGTGGGCATCCTTACGATTGTCGAGACGCCTCGGATGACAAGCCCAGCGTGACGCTAGACACCTACGGCTATCTGATCGAAGGTGCCGGCGCGGCTGCGGTTGCAACTCGGTGGCAATTCACGATTTGTTGCCAAGTGGGGGGCGACCAACTATTTGAAATGCCGAGACGGAGACGTGGCCGAGAGGCTGAAGGCGGCGGTTTGCTAAACCGTTATACGGTCTAAAGCCGTATCGGGGGTTCGAATCCCCCCGTCTCCGCCAGCGCCACACCGCGTAGAACGCCCTCACGGGGGGAGGATCATGACCAGAGCTTCGCGGACTGCTTCCCAGACGGAGGATCCCCGGCTCGAGCGGGCCTTTATCGAACGCGAGCGCAACCGCTTCGCCGGCCGGGCCCTGTTGTCCTTGGTCCTGCTCAATGGCGCAGGCGCCTTCATCCTGCTCGCGGTGATCGCGCAAGCGCCCGATTCGAGCGTCGACCGGAAGATCGCCACGGCCATGTTGTTCTTCGCTGCCGGGGCGCTTGCGGCTCTGCTCAGCTCGTTCCTGGCCTATGTGAATCGTACTGTGCGGATGCAGGCGGCGAGCCGCGAGGACATCCGGCGCATCCTTCGAGGATTTGCCGTTGCCGCCGTCATCGGCAGTGGGGCGGCCTTCTTCATCGGCATGAATATGGTGGCCACGGCTCAATCCGAGAGGTCGAGCTCCCATCCAAAGGGATCGCGGGAGGACAAGCCTGCCAAGGCGGCTCCGAGCGAGAAAGTCGGTGCGGCCTGGAAGCCGGCGCCTGGCGACGTGCAAATCTGAGAAAGATTGGCGAGTTGCGGCCTACGGAGGCCCGGTGATCTCCCGGGTGAAGTCGGCCCAGACGCGGCGCGCCCCGGCCGTCAGGTCACCTAACCGCTCGCCGACCACGTCCCAATTGACCATGACCTTCTGGTCGGCGCCGTCGCTCCCGGCATCGGCGATATAGACCCCGATGATCGTGATCAGGATGCCTACCAAAATGCCCAAGAGAAATCGCATGGGTCCCCCACCAGATTGTTCCCCTGGGATCATAGGACTTCGAGGCGGCGAGCGGAAGGTGCTCGGGTCGAAAGCGGCAGAAAGACCCGGTTGTCGCGGCCTCAGGCGTCCCTCCGAGACGGGCGGGCGCCCATCCTATGGGATGGTGTGTCGCAGGTATGGTTCTTTGGTCTGATCTTTGGTTTGATCTTGGTCAAGGTTTAGGGGGCGCGGCTAGAGCATTTCTGCCAGGTCTGTAGAGGGGAAGCGCCAATGGCTGCGATGCTCGAACGGGAGGAGTGGAAGGCTTTTTCGGACTTCTTGGCGCTCGGGGGAGCAGCCCTTTGTGTCATTATCGGCCTGATCCTGGCGCTTGCCGGGGCGGACCGGGTCATCGCGTTCCATGGCTGCATTCTGCTTGGGGTCGCCGGCCTAGCGTTCCTCTATATCCTCACCAACATCATCGAGAAAAAAGAGCCGCATGACGCGACCGGCTATGCGGATGGGGTCATCCGCGCCGGTGTCATCGCCACGGTGTTCTGGGGGCTGGCCGGCTTTCTCGTTGGCGACATCATCGCCTGGCAGCTCGCTTTTCCGGTTTTCAACTTCGACTTGCCGTGGACCAATTTCGGCCGCCTAAGGCCGGTTCATACCTCGGCCGTCATCTTCGCGTTCGGTGGCAATGCGCTGATCGCCACGTCCTTCTACTGCGTCGTACAGCGCACGTGCCGCGCACGTGCCAGCGCAGTGGTCGCCGTGGTTTGTGTTCTGGGGCTACCAACTGTTCCTCGTGCTCGCGGCCACAGGTTACATCCTCGGCGTCACCAATCAGAAAGAAGTATGCCAGGCCTGGTGGTACGTCGATCGCGGATCACCGTCGTCGGGTCGTCTATTTCTTGGTGTTCGTGGGGACGATCGCCAAGCGCAAAGAGCCGCATATCTGCGTGGCCAACTGGTTCTCCACCTCGCCTTCATCGTCACCGTCGCCCGCAGCCTGCATATCGTCAACAATCTGGCGGTGCCGATCTCCCTGGTCGGCTCTGAGCTACATCATCTATTCCGGCGTCCAAGACGCCATGACCCAGTGGTGGTACGGCCACAACGCGGTGGGCTTCTTCCTGACCGCGGGCTTCCTCGGCATGATGTACTACTTCGTTCCGAAGCGTGCGGAGCGGCCGATCTATTCGTACCGCCTCTCGGTCGTTCACTTCTGGTCGCTGATCTTCATCTACATCTGGGCCGGTCCGCACCATCTGCACTACACCGCGTTGCCCGATTGGGCGCAGACGCTCGGCATGACCTTCTCCGTCTTTTTTGTGGATGCCGTCGTGGGGGGCATGATCAACGGTCTGATGACCCCTGTCCGGGGCGTGGGACAAGCTGAGGACGGATCCCGTCATCCGCATGCTCATCGTCGCCGTCGCCTTCTACGGCATGTCGACCTTTGAAGGGCCTCTCATGAGCATCAAGTCGGTCAACGCGCTGTCGCCTCACCGACTGGACTATCGGCCATGTGCATTCGAGGCGCGCTCGGCTGGGTCGCCTTCATCACCTTCGGCGCCGTCCTATTGTCTCGTACCGTGGCTGTGGCACCGCAAGGCGCTCTATTCTCAGCGCCTCGTGGAGTAACACTTCTGGATCTCGACGCTCGGCATCGTGCTCTACATCACGTCAGCGTGTGGTGTCGGGCATCCTGCAAGGTCTGATGTGGCGCGCCTACGATAGCCTCGGCTTCCTCGAGTACTCCTTTGTCGAGACCGTCGAAGCGATGCATCCGTTCTACATTATCCGCGCAACGGGCGGTCTGCTGTTCCTGATCGGGGCACTGCTCATGACCTACAATCTGTGGCGCACCGTGCGGGGCGATCAGCCGGTGGATGCGGCCGAGCAGCCAACGATTGCCGCGGCGCCGGAATTCCGTCCCGGCGATTACACGGCGCCGGCCGAGTAGGGGGATCGGATGGATTGGTCAAAGCATCAAATCCTCGAGAAGAACTCGGTCTTTCTCTTGATCGGGATCCTGATCGTCGTCGCGATCGGCGGCATCATCGAGATCGCGCCGCTGATACAGCTCAGCTCGACCATCGAGAAGGTGCAAGGCATGCGGCCCTACACGCCGCTCCGAGCTTGCCGGGCGTGACATCTATGTGCGCGAAGGCTGCTATTTGTGCCACAGCCAAATGATCCGGTCACTTCCGCGATGAGGTCGAACGCTATGGTCATTACAGCCTTGCCGCCGAGCATACGACCATCCGTTTCAATGGGGGTCCAAGCGCACCGGACCCGACCTCGCCAGGGTTGGCGGAAAATATTCCGACGAGTGGCATCGGGCGCACATGACTGATCCCGGGCCGTGGTGCCGGAGTCGGTTATGCCGGGCTATCCGTTCTTGGGGCAGCGGGAGCTCGACTACGGCGACATCGCCGAGAAGCTGAAAGTGCTGCGCATCGAGGGCGTGCCGTATACCGACGAGATGATCGAGAGCGCCAAAGGGGACTTGGAGCTTCAAGCTGGCGCCAGTGCAGAGGGAATAAGGTTCCTGGCGCGCTATCCGAAAGCACAAGCCAGGTCGTTCGACGGCGATCCGAGCTACGTCTCCGAGCTCGATGCGCTGATCGCCTACATGCAGATGCTTGGGACGCTGGTTGACTTCGCAAAGTTCGACGCCGCTGGTCCCAACCTAAGATGAGGCCTTGAGAGATGACCTACGAGCAAGTGGCATCGATCAGCCAGGTGGCCGCGCTTATTTTCTTTATCGCGTTGTTCGCGGCCGTTGTGATCTACGCGTTTTGGCCCGGAAACAAGAAGCGTTTCGACGAGGCGTCGCGGCTGCCTCTGGAAAAGGATCCGGAGCCTGAGGACGAGAAAGACGACTGAGCCATGGCCAAGAAACACGGCAATACGGACGGAGATGTTGGCTACCGGTCACGAGTGGGACGGCATCGAGGAGCTGAACCAAGCCGCTGCCGAAATGGTGGCTCTATGTGTTCTATGCCGCCATCATTTTGGGGCATCGGCTATTGGATCCTCTATCCCGCGTGGCCGCTCGTCTCCGTTACACCAAGGGCTATCTCGGCTACAGCCAGCGCCGAGAAGGTCGCCGAGGATCTTGCTCAGGCGCAAGCGTCGAAATCTGCCTATCGGCAGAGAATTGCCGAAAGCGACTTGGCGGCGATCAGGAGAAGATCGAGTTGTTGAATTTCGCACTTGCCGGCGGTGCCGCAGCGTTCGGCGACAACTGCGCGCCGTGTCACGGCCGCGGTGCGCAAGGCGCGTTCGGCTATCAAACCTGCGCGACGACTCGTGGCTGTGGGGCGTTCGCTGGAGACCATCCCGCAAACCATCACCCACGGCATCAGGAACAGCCGACCCGGAGACGCACAACACGCCAGATGCCGGCATTCGGCAAGCTCGGCATGCTCAAAGCCTGATCAGGTCAACGATGTTGCCGAGTATGTTCTGTCGCTGTCCGGTAATGCTGACGATGAGGAGGCCGCGGGGCGGGGGCGCGACGATCTTTGCGCACTGCCAACTGCGCGGTCTGCCATGGGCCTGAAGGCAAGAGCAATCAGGCGATGAGGCGCCGGACCTGGCGGATGAACTTTGGCTCTATAGCGGCGGCGACAAGGCTGCCGTGATCGAGACGATTACCAATAGCCGTGGTGGCGTGATGCCGGCTTCTGGACAGGGCGCCTCGATCCTGCGACCATCAAGGAGCTAACCATCTACGTCCACTCGTTGGGCGGCGGCCAATAAACTGCAACGTTCGTAAATGGCCATGGCCAACGTGCAAAGATCAGCGCCCCTCAGGGGCGCAAAACCTAATAACGCCCCGAGTCGAGTCGGCGCCTGGCGTGATGCGTAGCGGGCGCCGGCGATTGCGCGGCGAGCGGTCGCTCTATGCGGGCCGCGTCAAGGTCTATCCGAAGGAGAAGCGCACGGAACCTTCCGCACCATCAAGTGGATTGTCATGGCGGTTACGCTCGGCATCTACTATCTGGTGCCGTGGATCCGCTGGGATCGTGGGCCGTACCTTCCCGATCAGGCGGTACTGATCGATCTTCCGCTGGCGCTTCTGCTTCTTCTTCCTCGAGGATCACAGCCGCAGGAGTTCTATTTCGTCACCAGGCTTCTGGTGCTGGCAGCGCTGGCACTGTTTCCTGGTCACGTCGATCGCTGGTCGGGTGTGGTGCGGCTATACGTGTCCGCAGACCGTGTGGACCGACCTCATGATCGCGGTCGAGCGCTACAGCCGGGCTGACCGCAACGCGCGGCTCAAGCTCGACAAGCATCCTTGGGAGTTCGAGACGATCTGGAAGACGGCCACGCATGTGACATGGTTGTTCTTGTCGCCACGGGCGACGCGGGTGTTCTACTTCGCCGACGCGCCGACGCTCGCCGAAGCAGCTGGTGACCCTCGAGGCGCCGACGACGGCCTATGTATTCATCGGGCTGTTTACCGCATCCACCTACCGTTCGGCGGCATCGCTCGCAGGGCAAGTCTGCATTTATGTGCCGTGGCCGCATCCAGGGCGCTATGTTCGACCGGGATCGCTGCTCATCTCCTATCGTACGTGGCGTGGCGAGCCACGCGGTCCGCAAGACCGGTCAGTCCTGGGAGGGAGCGTGGCGATTGCATCGATTGCCGGCAATGCGTCGCCGTGTGTCCCACAGGGATCGACATCCGCGACGGCCCGCAGATGGAATGTATCCAGTGTGCGCTGTGCATCGACGCGTGCGACGACATCATGGAGAAGGTCGGGAGGCTGCGCGGACTGATCGCTTATGACACGGTGCGCGATCTCGAGGCGGGAGAGACCAGTGTTGCCCTCAATCTATTCAGAGCCACCCAGGTCATTCTCTACGCCGCGAAAAGCCATTGTGGTGGTGAGTGCGATCATGCTGATTGCGCTCGCGGTGCGGCCAGAACTCGACGTGAACGTACTTCAGGACCGCAATCCGCTCTATGTGCGGCTGTCCGACGGCGGCGTGCGCAACGGTTACACCATCAAGCTGCTTAACAAGCGATACCTGCCGCGCGCCTTCAAGTTGAGCGTTGAAGGCTTGCCGGGTGCCAGATTGACATGGTTGGGCATGAGGGCGGTGTCGTGCCGGTGCCGCCGGACAACATGCAACAGGTCAAGCTTTACGTGACGCTCGACAAAACCGCGGCGAAGGCGCTGCCTGGCGCGGCCACCCCGTTCGAGTTTGTCATCACGGACATCGCCAACGGCGCCGAGACGGAGCATGGCGCGACATTCCAAGGACCGCCGCGATGAGGACCGAACAGTGGTTCGCCAACGGCATCAACGGCCGGCATGTGCTGTTAGGGCTCATCGTGTTCTTCGGCGTGATGCTCCTCGCCAATAGCCTGCTTGTCTATTACGCGCTCGATACGTTCAGTGGTGGTGACCGGCCCGATCCTTATCGCAGCGGCGAACTTCAACGAGACCATCGCCGAGGCGGAACGCCAGGATGCACTCGGCTGGGAGGCCGACGTCGCTTACGAAGCATCGCGCGGGCGGCTTGACGTTGCACTTCGCGACGAGGCTGCCGCGCCGGTCGCGGGCCTCAAACTGGGGGCACGGTGATCCGTCCCGCATCAGGCGGGACGACAAGGCTGTCTCTTTCCGTGAGATTGGGCGGAGGGCGTCTATGTGGCTGATATCGATCTCGCCCCGAAGGAATTGGGTTCTTGCTCTGGAGTCTCAGGCGCTCAAACAGGGTGATCCGATCTACCGTCTCAAGCGCCGGCTCTATGTCGGAGACGTGTGACAGCGCATATGCGCCTTGCTGGCGCTGCGCAGCCGGCGTCTGCGCCTGCGTCGGCGATGCTTACGCTTGCCGTCGAGGAAATGCATTGCGGCGCGTGCTTGCGCTCGATTTGAGCGGGCGGCGCTGCGGAGTTCCGGCGTCGATAGCGCGCGCGCCTCTCTTGCGCGAAGCGCTCTCGGCATCACTTTGATCCAGCGCAAGCGGGCACGAGGTGGACCTGATCCACGGCGCTCGACCGTATCGGCCTTCACTGCCGCGCCGATCGAAAAGGCAAAAGAGGACCGTGGCGATCAGCAGCAAGAAATATTTGCTGCGCCGCGTTGCCGTGGCGGGCCATACCGCATGAACATCCGTGGTGATCTCGATCGCCGTGTGGGCGGGGCGAGGGCGGCGACATGGATCCGGCGCTTGCCGGCCCTGTTCCGGTGGCTATCGGCGTTGATCCTTTGCCGACTGTTGTCTATGCGGGCGAGCCGTTCTTCGCATCGGCTTACGCTGCGCTTCGAGGCCGCCGCCTCGGCATGGATGTGCCGATCTCCGCCACCCATCATCTTGGCGGCGGGCATGAGCCTCTATCAGACCGTGCTCAACAATGAGCAGGTTTATTTCGATACCGCCGTCACGCTTCTGTTCTTCCTTCTGGTTGGGCGCTATCTCGATGAGTCGTTGCAGGTGCGTGCACGGGCGGGCACCAGGCCTGCTGGTACAAGGAGCGGATCGCCACCGTGCTCGACGAAGACGGCAGGCAGCGCAAAGTCGCCGCGCACGCTCCATTCGGGCGACCGCATCCTGGTCGCGGCCGGCGAGCGGGTGGCGGCCGACGGCCTTGTGTGCGCCGGCGCAGATGGTGGATCAAAGCCTGATCACCGGCGAGACAGCGCCGGCGAATCGAACGGCACGCCAGTCTATGCAGGCACCCTCAATCTGGGCCACGCGGAGATCCGACGTCACGGCCGCCGCCAGCCTCAGCCTTGCTCGCAGAGATCAGCCGGCTGATGCTCGCGGCCGAGCAGGGCAAGGCGCGCTATCGGCGTCTTGCTGATCGTGCGGCGCAAATTTGCTTCGCGCCCGCCGTTCATGGCCTCGGGCTTGCGACGTTTATGGTGGCTCGCGTTCGGTGCGAGTTGGCAGACCGCGCTCACCTATGCCATCGCCGTGCTCATCATCACCTGTCCGTGCGCGCTCGCGCTCGCGGTGCCGCGGTGCAGATCGCCGCGGCAAACCGGCTCTTCAAGCGGGGCATCGTGGTCAGGCGCCGGACGAGGCTAGAGCGCATCGCCGAGATCGACACGGTAGTGTTCGACAAGACGGCACGCTCACCCTCAGCAAACCGCAGCTTGTCGATGGCGCCGACATTCCCGACAGCATGCTCGCGGGCGCGGCGTCGCTCGCGGCGGCAAGCCGGCATCCTTATGCGCGGGCGATTGTCGCGAGCGCGGAACAGCGGCTCGGAACCGTGCAGCCCGCGAGTGGCATCGAGGAAACTCCCGGGCGAAGGCAGTTCCGAGAGCGAGCGGCTCGGCTCCGCCGCCTGGTGCGGCGCTGAGGTGAACGGTGAGGAGACCGAGGTATTGTACCGGCGAGGAGCGACAAACCCGTGCGGTTTCGCTTCGCCGATACCATGCGCGCCGATGCCGCCGAGACCGTCGCCCAAATTGAAGCGACGCGGCTACGGAGTTGCGCTGCTCCGGCGACCGGACCGGGGTGGTGGAGCACACCGCACGCGACGCGAAGTTGACGGTGGCATGCGGAGTTGAAACCCGCTGACAAGATCGCCTGGCTCGCGGCGCGCGCCCACGAAGGGCACAAGGTGCTGATGGCAGGCGATGGGCTCAACGACGCGGCGCTCGCCGCCGCATGCCTCGATCTCGCCGGCGACCGCAGCCGACATCAGCCAGCGGAGCGCCGACTTCGTATTCAAGGCGCGAAGCTTGGGCCCGTGGTCGAGGCGATCAACACAGGGGCCCGCGCGCGCGCTGTGGCGTTGCAGAATTTCGGCGTGGCCGCCGTCTATAACGCGATCGTGCCGCTCGCCATGGCCGGCTTCGTCACGCCGCTGATCGCCGCCATCGTCATGTCGTCATCCTCGATCCTGGTCACGCTCAACGCGTCGCGGCTTGCAGGCGGAGGAGGCCATGACGTCGCTCGCTTGGCTCATCCCCGCGGCGCTTGTTCTCGCCGGGCTCGGCCTCGCTGCCTTCCTGTGGGCGCTGCGCTCGGGCCAGTTCGAGGACATGGACGGTGCCGCCTATCGCGCGCTCGAAGACGATCCGCCCGACGACGAGATCAGGTGATGCGCGGGCTCCAGGACA
This sequence comes from Hyphomicrobiales bacterium, assembly GCA_041397675.1. Classification (GTDB taxonomy): domain Bacteria; phylum Pseudomonadota; class Alphaproteobacteria; order Rhizobiales; family Methyloligellaceae; genus Methyloceanibacter. The sequence continues at coordinate 118,507 of JAWKWG010000004.1, forward strand.
TCGACTATGTCCTGAGGAAGCTCGCATGGATGAGGGCCGAGCGGATCTGGCCGAACGGCTTGCGCTACCTGTGGACCGATGCGTTCGGCGTGGTGCTCCCTCGCCTCGCTCTATGACGCGCCGCAAGAGCAGAAATATCTCGACGAAGCGCTGTGGATGGTGGCCGAGGTCAAGCGGGTGCTGGGGAGAAAGCGTGGAATTCGCATCGGCGAGGAGCCTGACCGCGACGGCCAATACTTCCACTATCTCGCCATGTGGCTCTACGCGCTCCATGTGCTCGCGCGCTACGACCCGAAGTTCAAGGACGAGGGTGTGGCGCTGGCGCGCGCCATTCACCGCCCGTTCGTCATTCCCGGCCGTGGCGTTATCTGGAAGATGCAAGAAGATCTGTGAGCGGGCCTTATCCCGGTTACGGCTTCGGCGCGCTCGGCCTTTCGATGGCTATGTATCGTACCGGCTCCTCGACGAAGAGGCGCTTGCGCCTGAAATCGCCGAGATGAAAGAGCTCATCAACGCCGTCGCTGGCGATCTCGTCATCGCAGGATCTCGGCCTTGGCATGATGCTGTGGATGACGCAATTCTTCCCCGACGAGGACTGGGCGGCGATCCAGCGTCAACGCTCGCTTGCCATGCTCGACCAGATGTGGATGCCGGAAAGTATTTCGCGCAGAACCGTATCTTCCCCATGTCCATCGCCTTCGCCAGTACGGCGTGTCGGTGGAGTTTGCAGGCAGTCGACGCCATGTCAGAGCGCGTTGCCGCGCTCAACGCGTTCTTCAAACCGCTACCAGTCAGGCGATGAATACGACCGCGCCGCCATTACGCACGTGATGGCCTGCAACCTGCATTTTTCCGGGGTTTCTGTTTGCGGAAAACTGAGGAGACCGGTGAGTTGCTGAGAGGCCTCACAAAAATGAAATCACCTTTCGTCAAGATTGCCGACGTCAGCGAATCTGGAAATCGGCACGACCATCGCCATTCACGTCGCCCTCGACGATGACCGTCGAGCCCTTGTCGATGAAATGCAGCTCACCTTCTTGTCGTGAAAGTCGCTCTTACCGATCCACTTGAATTTCTGATTCCCTCTTATGCCGGTCTTGGCATCGATGCCGCGCACGTCGATGTCGTCTTCATGGCGCTGAAAATCGAGGACGCTGTCGCGCCTGCCGCCCCTGACGCTATCCTTGATGGAATTGAAATCGAAGATGTCGTCGCCCAGCCCACCACGCATCGTGTCCGTGCCACGGCCGCCGATTAACCTGTCGTCGCCATCGCCACCACTCAGCGCGTCAGAGCCGCCCGCTCCACTCAATGTATTGTCGCCTGAATTGCCGACGAGGCTATTAGCCAGCCCGTTGCCGATCAGAGTCCAGGAGCCGGTGCCGCCGAGAATGCCATTCTCGACATTGTCGGCGAGACGGTGTGAAAGGAGGGCTTGGGTCGTGTCGGTGCCTTCGCCGGCATTTTCGAATACGAGATCGCCCGCGTCGTCGACCACGTAGAAGTCGTCTCCGCTGCCGCCAAACATGGTGTCGGCGCCGGCACCCCCGTCGAGCGTGTCGGCTCCTTCGCCGCCAACCAGTGTGTCGTTGCCGCCATGGCCCCTGAGATGATCGTCGCCACCAAGCCCTGACAGGGTGTCGTCGAAATCGCCGCCGGCGAGGCTCTGTGCGATGTCGGTGCCGGCGCGGCCAACCGGCGCATCGGGTTTGCGGCCCAACACCACGTAGGTCTCGCCGGCCTCGGAATCGCCGTTGGGATCGGCTCCGTTCGCGCCGATCCACGAGATCATCAAAGCCATCGCCATTGACGTCGCCCGCCGAGGCGACGGAGAAACGCTGTAGTCGTTGGCATCGATGCCATCGAGGCGAAAGCCCTCGGTGATATGGAGAGCGGAGAGATCGAGGCTGGCGGTGAAGCCCGACGCCCTACCGAACACGACATAGGTCTCGCCGGCGTCGGTGTCGCCGTCCACATTGGCCCGGTGGGCGCTGACGATGACATCATCAAAGCCATCGCCATTGACGTCGCCCGCGGGCGACGGGCTCATAGTCGTTGGCATCGATGCCATCGAGACAACCGTTGGTGCCGTCGAGGGTGGAGAGGTCGAGGCTCGCTGCAAAGCCCGAGCCAGAGCCGAACACCACGTAGCTCTCGCCGGCCTCGCCGTCGCCGCCTGGATCGGCGTTATAGGCGCCGATAATGAGATCGGCGAAGCCATCCCGTTGACGTCGCCGGCCGAGGCCGTTGAAGCCGCTGCGATCGCCAGCATCGATGCCGTCCAGGCGGAAGCCGTTGGTGCCGTCGAGGGTGGAGAGATCGAGGCTTGCAGCTACCGTCAGGCCGAACACGACGTAGCTCTCGCCGGCATAAGCGTTGGCGCGATAGGCGCCGATGATCACATCATCGAAACCGTCGCCGTTGACGTCGCCGGCAGAAGCGACGGACGAGCCGCTGCGGTCGCCAATATCGACGTCGTCGATGCGGAAGCCGTTGGTACCGTCGAGAGCGGAGAGATCGAAGCTCGCGGCAAAGCCCTCAGGCCGAACACAACATAGCTCTCGCCAGCTTCAGTCGGGGCGATAAACGAGCCCGGTGCGCCACCCGATCAGATCGGCGACACCGCCGTCGCCGTTGACGTCGCCGGCGGAGGCGACGGAGCGGCCGCCAAGTCGCCGGCATCGATCCCGTCGAGACGGAAGCCGTTCGTGCCGTCGAGAGTGGAGAGATCGAAGCTCGCGGCAAAGCCTGCGTCAGAGCCGAACACCACATGGGTCTCGCCGGCGTCGCCGTCGCCGTTGGGATCGGCGAAATAAGCGCCGACGATCAGATCGTCGATACCGTCCGCCATTGACGTCGCCGGCCGAAGCGACCGAGCGACCGCTGCGGTCGCCAGCATCGATACCATCAAGGCGGAAGCCGTTGGTGCCGTCTAGGGTGGAGAGATCGAGGCTCGCGGCGAAACCGGACTCCTGGCCGAACACAACATAGGTCTCGCCGGCACCGCCGGCAAGAGCTGCGCCGACGATCAGATCATCGAAACCGTCGCCATTGACGTCACCGGCCGAGGCGACGGACTGCCCGCTCAAATCGCCAGCATCGATGCCATCGAGGCGGAAGCCTGGATTGGCGCCGGCACTGCCGGTGAGCGCGCCAAGATCGATGGCGGCGGGATACTGCGTCATGATTCAGGTCCTTTCGGAACGGCACGAGAGCGCATCAGGCAAAAACACGTCCTCTGGGGCGTTTCGCCTGAAGGAGCTCCTGAGATGTCTAGGTATTTTAGGTCTGGCCGAACGGCACGCGTGTACACATAGTGACTCCTCAACCTAGGGAGTCAACCGCAGCCTGCACTTGGCCCGCCGGTTCAACGAGGGGTCCTTAACGGCCTGAGAAGGAAGGCCGAGGAGCCATAGCTTCGCCCCTAATTTCCTGCCATGCTGGATTGGCGGGGGGAGCCCAAAGAGGGAGGCTCCCATGAGCGAAAGCGACATCGACGCCCGGGCGCGCGCCACAGCGCACGCCCTGATCCAGGGCTATCTTGGGCCCGATCATAAGGTGATCAGTATGAGCGATTTCTTTTCGGCTCTCGTGCAGGCGCTCAAGGACGCGGCGCGAGACCGCTCGGGGTGAGGCCGCGATGCACGTAGCGCCTGGCCGAATACCCTCGAGTTTCGACTTCTTGAGGCTTTTTGCGAGGCAGCCGAACGCCGAGCAACAAACAATCGAAAAATTGGTCGCTGCTGCGACTCCCGAGCAGCGCGCCGCGCTGCGCGCAGAATCCGAGGCGGCTCTCACCCAACTCAATCGGCGCATGGCGCAACGACTGCTTTATCACGACGAGATCAAGGCCGCGGAGAGAGCGATCGAATTGCTGGTATGCGTGGAGGCGATGGAGCACGGAAAAGGGTGGTGGTTCCGGACCAAGCGGCGTGCCCAATTGACCCAGATGTATTTGGAGGAAGTCCTGCCGCTCCCCTTGCTGGCCGATGACACAGATGACACCGCAGTCAAGCTCATGACACTGACGGACGTCGCGTTGACCAAATACATGCCGATGTCCGAGGACGAGTTGTTGGCCGCACTGCCCCAGGATTTTCCTCCTGACCATTACAGCTTGGATCTGGATGCCGTGACGTTCGTCTTCTCCGACATGCCGGACTTCTACTTCACCGTCAGCGAGAACGAGGGCTCGAAAAGCCTCTGCATCATAGGACGGAAGCGATATGCGGGCTTCACCCTGTTCGTTCCGACGCGGGGCCACTGGCATTGCTCGGCGACCCAGCGCGCGTCCGGTTATGAAGCCGGTGGCGCGCAAGCCCTTGCTGAGATGCTGGAAGACAAGTTCGGCATCCGCGATATTTCGCGAGGGTTGGACCACTGACGCAGAAGTCTAAGACGACGCTTGCGCAGAAGCGGAGATATGAGAGATGACCGACCATGTCGAGATAGCGGACGCAGCCGCACGCTTCTATGCGGCTCTGAATGCGCTCTTCAAGGGTGACGTTCGTCCGATGGTGGAGGTGTGGTCACATGAAGACGACGTGACCTATATGGGGCCGGACGGCGGCTTCCAGGTTGGCTGGAAGGACGTTCTTGCGGACTGGGACAAACAGGCGGCGATGAAGCTAGGCGGGCGCGTTGAGCCCGAAGGCATGTGCATTACCGCAGGTCGCAATCTCGCGGTGACTCACAACTATGAGAAAGGCGCGAACACCAATACAGCCGGCGCACCGGGGGTCGTCTTGATCCGAGCCACAAATCTGTTCCGCAAGGAGAACGGCGCCTGGAAGATGATCGGCCATCACACCGATAAGCTGCCTTATTTGAGTGGGGACGAGCGCTGAAACGAGGCGTTGGGTCATAATCGCGCAGGGACAAAGCGCGCAGCTGTATCTCGAAGACCGGCTGCCTACGTGACGCTCGTAGGATGGGGAAACTCTGAAATGGAGAGTCCCATGAAAAAGATCGCAATCGCATCTGTCTTGCTTGTGAGCCTAACGGCGCCCGCCTTTGCAGCGAGCATGGCCGCGCAAGACGCAAGAGATACATCCCCGAACTTCAGCTACCAGTCCAAGGACCACTGGGCCGTTGTTGACACCGTCGGCAACTGCGCGGTGATTGACGCGAAGCCGAGCCCTTATGACATCAGTGGCTTGAAACCGCTCGGCAATGAGAACGGCTACCCGAGCCTTTCTGCTGCCGAGAAGGAAATCAAGTCCAACCAGAGCGTCTGTAAGGGCATCGTCGATCGCGCATAGCGGCGGGCAAGGATGCTCAGCCGTCCGGCTGGGCATCCTCCTAACTGCTGCTCAGCCCAATGGCGATCAGGCGATCGAGCAGCGGCTCATAGTCGATCCCGACCGCCTCGGCGGCTTCGGCGAATTCCTCACCGTAGCCAATCTCGGGATTGGGGTTGGCCTCGAGGAAGAATGGCCGCCCTTCGCCATCGAGGCGGAAGTCCACGCGCGCATAGCCGCTGAGTTGCAGCAGACGATAGAGGCGCTTGGTTGTTTTCACAAGTAGCCGCTCGACCTCTGGCGGTAGATTGCGGGCAGGGCCGAGCTTGACGCCGCGGCGCTTCTGAAATTTCGTGTTCCACTTGACCTGTCGTGTTGCGATCTTGGGAGCGTCCGAGCGCAGTTTGCGCATTTCCAATTCCCACACCGGCAGCACCTGCAGGCGCGTGTTGCCCATGACGCCGACATAGAGTTCGCGGCCATCGACGTATTGCTCGAGGATCAGGTTGGTGCCGACCTTGGCGTGCATGAAGTCGACCCGCTCGGCCAACTTCTCATCATTGTAGACGATGGATGCTTCGGCGATGCCGAACGAGGCCTCCTCGACCTGCGACTTGACGATGAGCGGGTAGTCCATCCGGGCAGGCTTGCGCCTGACCTTGCGGCCGGCCGGGACTACGGCGAAGCGCGGGACGCGGATGCGGTGGTGTTGGAGGATCATCTTCGAGAGCGCCTTGTCGCGGGCGATCATCAGGCCGCGGGGATTGCAGCCGGTGTAGGGCACCTGGACGAGCTCGAGATAGCTCACGACGTGCTGGTCAAGCATCGGTTCGCCGCGAAACTCCTCCAGCAGGTTGAAGACGATGTGCGGCTTGAAGTCCTGGATGGCGCCGCGCAAGGGCGTCAGGTCGTCGTAGAGCCCGAGCGGGTTCACTTCGTGACCCAGCTCGCGCAAGCCGGTGACCACGTCGTACTCGGTCTTGTACTCGAAGACATCCGCATTCGGCCTGACGGCGAAGTCGTCGGACGGCACGAGATCTTCGTGCATGAGCACGAGCACCCGCTTCTTGCGCTTCTTGCGCATGTCTAGCGCCTCACATCGTGTGCCATTCGCGACCTCGATATAGGTAATTCATGCCGTGCACGGTCAGCATGATGGCGAAGTCCAAAACCAAATTGCGCTCGGGACCGTCGGCGACGAGGTGCAATTGCTTGCATCGCCCGATCATCTGCTCGAGAACTTGATTAAGCGTGAGTTGGTATTCGCCGGTCCACTTGGCGACCATGCCCCTGATCTCGCGGCGGTGGCGGCGCAAGAACGTCGCCGCGGGCTCGCGTTTGTCGCGGGGCCCCTCGGCCTCGCTGAACAGGCGCTTCAGATCACGATCGTAAGCATCGGAAAAACCGACCAAATAATGAGCGCGCTTGCGTTCATAGTATTCGCCGAGGGTCATCCGTTCGCGCGACGCGGCGTAAGGCTTGGCGCGGCTGCGAACGCGTGGGGCCTGACCTGCGAGATCCTTCATCAGGCGGTCGACATATTCGAGTTTGCGCAGCGCCGGCCAGCCTTTGTAGTGCCGGCGCCAGTTGTAGCGGGGGCGCAGCCAGACCGCGAAGGTCTCGGCGAAATCTTCCTCCGGGTGGCTCTGGGCGTACCAGGCGGGAAGATTGTGCACGTAGCGGCGGCTCGCCGGATTGGGCCGGTAGGCGTCCGGATAGGGGGTGCTCGCCTTACCGAAACGGCGCTGCCACTCGCGACGGCGCTGAAAGTTGTAGGCGTGCTGGATGGCGTGCCCCACTTCGTGCCGCAACAGCCGCAAGCAGGACTCGGCCGTCGCCCCCTCCGCTTCGAGCATCTGCGATCGCTCGAGCCGGATGAGCTTGGGGTGTGCGAGGTAGAAGGGCAGCGCCACGCCGGGGACGCCTCCCGGCGAGAACCATTCGTCGCCAAGCCAGAAATGCGGGTTGAAGTGCAGGTCGCGCTGCGCGAGCTCGTCCTGGACCCGGTCAATCCGTTCCTCGAGCCAGGTGCCCTCGATCGAGACATTCAGGTCGCAGATCCTGACGGACAGCAACTGCCGCTGGCTCATGCGCTCCCAGGGATACCGTCGGGCGTTTGTCGTGTGACTCGAAGGCATTGCGCGTGAAGCCTAAACGACGGCCACGCACGTGACTAGCCTGGCGAATGAGGGCGAGGCGCGAAGCTTAGTAGCCTCGAAGCTCCTCGATTTGCTCCAGGCTCAGGCCGCGAATGTCCTCGCTTGTGAGCGCCCAAACCCCCTCGCGCCTGGCCTTTTCTTTGGCGACCAAGAAACGGGCTTCGGGATCGGCCGCGTATGCGTTGGTTGCAATAACCGGTTTTTGCTCAGGCTCACTTGGCGGAAGAGGGCCCCCAGGCTTCCTTAGCGGGAGCGGCAGACCCACGTCAGCCAACAAGCGTCCCGACTTGCAGAATTGCGGGTTCCTGATCACGGGTGCCTCTCGTCTCACGCCGGCGAACAGTATCGATTTTCCGCTTGCCCTCACGAATTCGTCCCAACAGCCATAAGCATTGCAACGATCATAGGTGAAGCAGATCGGACAGCTCGTGTCGTTCCTCAGCCTGAATTCATGCCTCTGCTTCGCGCGTGGCGACGCGGCCAACTTTTCGAGGTCCTTTTCGAGACCGTTCAGTCCTTTTGCGATGCAATTGGCGTTTGCCCTCCCGGCTTTGTCATCAGGCGTGCAGGCCTGTTGCGGGAGCAAACGTGAAAGCGTTCCTGGGCCGGTCGCCGAAACAGAGTCTGCAATCACATCGATCTTGGCGTCCTCGTCTTGGAGACAGAGGGCCGGCTCCCAACTAACCAACCCCCGAGCCTTGCCCTCGAGCAGGTCTCTAAAGTCCGCCTGCAAGCCAATGACGATCGTGTAGTTTTGCTCATCGCTGTAAGGCCGGCCGTTCTTCGCATGCGGTCCGAAGGCCACCGATATTCCCCGCAGGATGAGGCGGCCTTCGTCGTCCGAAACCGGGCGCCCATCCTTTAGAGCGAACACCGCGCCCCCCGAACCGCCTTCGTCGAAGTCGATGTCGGTGTAGTAGAAGGGTGGGCCCCCCAAGAAGCCTTTGGAGGCACTTCTAACCGCTCCCTTCGCCACCACCGGTTCCCGGCTCGAGAGGCGATTCAAAGTGTGACGCTGGTCGCTCGTCACGGAAAGGACCTGGTCGCCCTCGGAGAGAGATGAATCGATGTCGTTGATGGCGAAGGCGTTGCAGCCCGCTAATGCGCGCTTGAGGCGGACGACGATAAAGTCCTCGTTGTTCAGTAAAAATCCCTTCCGTTGGTCTTTATCGACGACAATCGGAACGGCGACGTTTCGGCGCGAATAACTGCGGAAGCTGCACCATTCAAAGGACACGGCGCGGTTTCTGCCGTTGGAGAAGACGTGCTTCGCGGTCACCAGAAGGTCCGGCCGCAGCACGCTCGCCGCAGACGCAAAAACCTCGCTCCCACGCTCCTCGCACACGATCTTCCCCGTGCACGCCATCAATTGCTTCGCCTCATCGGGTGAAAGTTTTATGCCGAGCTTGGACTCGCTCTGGCCGAGGTTCCAGCGGCCGTCGATAAGCTTTCGGCTGCCGTCCTTGGCGTAGATCACGACCCGATGAAGCAGCGAAGTTTGAGCGGACATAAAGTCCGCCGGCGAACGTCCGTTATGTGCGGCGAGGCGGAAGCGCTGCGCTGAAACGATCGCCGCCATGACGTAACACGCCAGCGCCGAGGCCCTGTCTCAAAGGTTCCCCCTCGGGTACGCGACCCGGAATGGCCTACTCACTCCTGACGGACAGTCGCTCGCACTTCCGTCATCTGCTTCGAGGGATGGCGCCATCCAATTTCTTCTTTATTTCTAGGGCCTTGCGCCTGCTCCGTTGCACTCGATCTTGAGCGACAGTGTCGCGCGTGACCACCCCGGGCGTGATGCTCCTGTCTGGCGCGCGCACGATTTCGGCTGATGCCCTGAAATTGTCTGCAATTGGTGGGATCATGCCAGCGCTTCCGGCGCGAGGCCGGTCCCCAAATCCCTGCGAACAGAGGCCAAGATGGTAGACCCCATGCACAAAGGCGACCGAAGACTTCCAGAAAACAGCCGACAACTTCCAGAAGGCGGGCAAAGACAACTACGATGCGATGCTTCGCTCGTACGGCGAGCTGAACAGGGCTTTCAAGCCATCACGCTGCCAGCTGGACTGAATTCTCCAAACGCGCGTTCGAGGACGCGACCCGTAGCGTGAAGACAGATGATCGCGGCCAAGTCCATCGAGCACGCCGAGTCCAGTCCAACTACGCGCGAAGCGCCCGACAACTGGATGGCGCGGAAGCTTCGAAGCTCCGCGAAATGTATGCCGCCGCCGCCCGCGATGCCTACCAAGCCGGTCGAGACGGCGGTGACGAAAAACGCACAACTCTAAGCTGCTTCGTCAATCCGGCACAAAGACCCGGACGACGAACGCGTCCGGGTCTTTTGTTGGCAGCGCGGCATTGCGCCTAGTCGAAATGATAGAACGTGTCGTTCAGGTATTTGAGCAGGTCCTGCATCTCGCTTTCGGAAAATTCCTTGTTCGCCATATGTGCACAGCCGACCAGCTGCTCCCTCAGCGCATCAAGTGACTGAACCTTCCGATCATCGCGGGTGAACACTTCGGTGCCGTGGCATTTCGTGCAGTTGGCGTCGAACAGGCGCTGGCCTTCGACGCTGTCCCTTCGGCAACGAGGCAGCATAGGCGCTCGGCGCCAGCAGGACCAACAGCATCGCGCGAATGGTTCTCATGGCGCACTCAATTTCGACAAGCCTACCACGCATATTCGCGGCCGTCGTGATTGAGGAACTTGCCGGAATCGCTTTTGCCCGAAGCTGTCGATCAGGCGCCGCATCTTGGCGATGCTCTCTTCCGGGGTTTGATTGCCATGCGGCCCGCCCATATCGGTCTGGACCCGGATTGAGCACGAGGCAGGTGATGCCGCGCGGGGCGAGATCGACGGCGAGGCTGCGCATCACCATGTTCACGGCCGCCTTGGAGCTGCGATAGGCAAAGGCGCCGCCGGAGGTATTGTCGTCGATCGAGCCCATGCCGCTGGTGAGGGTGACGATGAGCTTCCGGTCGCTGCTGGCGACGTTATCGACGAATGCTTCGGAAACCCGCAAAGGGCCAAGCGTGTTCACATCGAGCACGTGCGCCCAGGCGTCGTAGTCGATGTTGCCGATCGCCTGGCGCCCGGGACCGCCGACCCCGGCATTGTTGAGAAGGAGGTCGATGGGCCGGCCCCTTCAGCGCTGCGGCGGCCGCCTTGACGCTGGCGAGGTCGGTGACGTCAAGCGGCATGATCTCCAGGTTGCCGCCGCTCGCCTCGGCCAGTCCGCGCAACTCCGTGGCCGAACCTGGATCGCGGCACGTGGCATAGACCTGCCAGCCGGCTCCTGCGTATTGGCGGGCGAACTCTGATCCAAGCCCGCGATTGGCTCCGGTAATCAATGTGCTCGGCATCTTGATCTTGCCCCGGCTCGGCCAAGGCCCTTAGTGTTGCGACGGGGATGCGTTCGACGAGTGAAGCTTGGCCGATGCCAGTCAGGATCGCCACGGCGCACCAGCCGTTCAATCAGTCAAGATAGCTGCCGGCGTAATAAGCCATCCCCGACTGCCGTTTGCCGGAGAAGGCGTGTCCATTCGACCAGCTCATGCTGCGCGGAAACCACAGGAGGGCAGAAGTCGTCTTCGTCCAGCTGTTTTGCCGACACTTTTTGCAATGTTGATTTTGTTGTCCACGCATCGACGGTGACTTATCGTTGCCGTTGCCGATGTTCAGCCGTGACATCCGGCGCAATACCGTCGCATCGGCGACGGCGACGGTAAGGCTCAGTGATCAGTGCCGGGCATGCGAAGTGCCTCGTTCGTCGATGCCGAAGAAACCGACATCGGCGAAGGTATCGTTCGCCTGCGTCTTAACGGATGTCGCTCTGGTGCCATGGCGATGGTGAATCCCGACTCGCGTCGCCTTAACGGGCAGTCGTGCGGGCGCCGTCAGCACGTCGTTGCCTCAGCGCCAGTCGAAGATCTCCACCGGCGTCTTGGCATATCGGCATCTGTCGAGCGAGGGACGTATCGCTTGCGCGGTGCCTCAGTAAACGATGGCGCCAGGCATCGCTGAACAAAGCCGTCGAAATCATTTGTTCCTCATGGATCGGCGAGATTGAATCGCTGGCAAGGCGACGCTCCGGCCGTCGCCGCTAATAGTGGGGACGAAGCTGCCAAGGGGATGTTGCCGGCGGCGTCTAAAGCGTCACGGGAGATGAAGCGCAATCGCGCCGGTCTCCAGGTCTTTGACGTAGATTTGATTACCGTCGATCCCATCGATGAGATTGCTGGCCGAACTCTCGAAGGCGACATAGCGGCCGTCAGCGCTGACTTCGGCGTTCTTGCTTCAAGTCAAGCTCCCGGCAACAAGGGCTGCCGGCACATTGACGACCTCACCGGTCGCAGGTCAGCGGAACACGTCGGACACACCATTGGTGTCGTTGCCAGTCAAGAGAAAGGTTGTCACCGATACCATCAAACGACGTAGCGTCACATCGGCGCTCATCGACGTGCGACTGTTGCATTCTCTTTCGTCAGATCATTGGTGGAGGCGCGCGCGATGGCTCCAGTCACCAGGTCATGACGAAGATATCAATGGCACCAAAACCGGCACCGGCAAGCTGATCTCTGACGCTTTGAAACGCGACGAAGCGGCCATCGGCGCTGATGAAGGATTTTTCGCGCGGCATCGACGTCCCTGACCTCCAACCGCGCCGGTCGGATATCGTCACCGCTCTGCCAGTCACGCGGAACGAAAATATCGGATGGCGCGGGCCGTGTCGATATCGAGGTTGATTGCCGCGCTTCGAAGGCGACGCAAGCGTCAGCGCTCAGCAAGATCTCGTAATGCCCGCGGCGCTCTCCCTCCTCGACGTGCCGCGTCGCCAGATCCTGGAGTAATCGGTGTTGGCTGCGCGATCGAAGGCTGGAGCATCCTGATGAGTGTCGGCGTGGCCATCGACCAGATCCTGGGAGCGGCTACGACAAACGCAACGAAGCGGCCATCGGCGCTGATAGTTGCGCCCCCGCTATCCAGCTCACCTTGCACACCGTCGGAGCTCACGGAAACGAGCGTCGTCTCGCCGCTCGGAAGATCTTTCACAAGCGTCGCGCTGGCCGTTGTTATCGCCGGAAACCAGCACGTCTCGTCGGTGCTCTCGAAGACGATAAAGCGGCCGTCGAAGCTGAGCGGGGATTCACGCTCTCCGCTCCGGTCGTCGGCGGGTCGAGCCGTGACGATGGTGTCCCAGACAGGATCGGCATCAGCCGTCCGGCGCAGTCTCGACATTGAAATCGCGGACGCGTGTGACGCGCCGTTGGTTGCCGTCACCGTCAAGGTGCCGGAGAAATCGAAGTCGTGAACATGGGCGACGCTGTGAGATCCACGCCCGCCATCAATTCATGGGTCTGAACGGTCGAATCGCCCCAGTCGACCTCAAGGTCCGCAACGCCTGCGAACTTCAGGATCGACGTCGAGCGACCTGACGCTGGTCGATGACGGCGCTGCCGAGCGGATCGGTGGTGCTGGCGACGAATATGTCCGTGTCGACATTCTGGTCTTCGGGCGTAAAGGCGCCAAAGACGCTTTCGAAGGCGACGAAGCGGCCATCGCCGCTGATCATCGGGAAGGAGGCTTGCCAAGGAGGGCCGCCTCGCCGCCCACGACGGAGAGGCGCGTCGTCGTGCCGGTCGGGATGTCATGGACGAAGACTTGAGTCCTCGACGCCGTGGTCATTGCCGGGTGCCCAGAATTCTCCGGCGACGCTGCACAAAGTTACGTAGCGACCATCGGCGCTGATGACGGGATTGAAGCTGTCGCCTATAGCCGCGTCGCCGTGCAGAGGCGACGGAGACGCGGATGGTCGTGTCAAGGACGCTGTCGTACACGAAGATGTCACGGCTGAGGTTGGTATCAACGCCCAGTCCGGTGTCGGCAATCGCCTGAAGGCGATATCGCGACCGTCAAACCAATATCGGATGGACGTGCTGTGCGGAAATTCGGCCTGCGCCGGCGCGCTCGGCGAAGTAAACTCGGTGGTTTGCCCGGCGGCGAGATCGGAGCAAAAATCATCACGCGGCCGCGGCATCGGTGATCCTGCGGTCCGAAGAGCCCCGGAACGCCGAACGCGCATGCTTCCGTCGGCGCGCTGATCGGTCAAGCTGACGTTGCATGAGTTCCGCCGGGTGATGGAACAGGTGCGTGGTGCCGGCGTCCAGCAAGTCGCGAGCATGGTGTCGTGCGCCGATCATCCTCCAGGGCGATCGAAATGGCGTTGCTCTCGAAGGCGACAAGAATTCCCGTCGGCGCTGATCGGGGATCTTGGCTGAGGTCGTTGGCGGCGCCCGTACGGCTGAGTTGATAGGGTCAATTCCGGTGGTGCCGTTGGCGATGTCGCGCACCATCGCTGTCCATATCGCCGCCGCTTTCGCCTGAGCCGATATTGTTGGCGAGGCTTCGGAAGGCGACCGAACAGCCCGTTGGCGCTGATCATCGCGTCTATGCTTGCGGCGTTGGCGGATTCGCCGGCGCTACCTTGCGAGACGGAAGTCAGCTTGCCGGTGACCATGTCTTTGAGGAAAAATCTTCAAGAAATTGTTGGTGTCGCCGTCGACGATGCCGTTCTCGGCATTGCGATGAGCCTGACGCCATCGTAGCTGGTCGAGCCATCGGTACTCGGACTCGTGACTTGGACGTTGTCTGATCCCGCGAGGCGATGTTGAGACCGGGGACCTTTTGCGAACCGGGATTCACGTCCAGGTCGGCGCCGTCGATGGTCGCCGTAGGCGGTGCTTCTTGACCGTCTTGCTTCGCCTTGACCTGATTTGGTATTTCTCGACGATGAACTCACCGGCGGCGAGCGCCTGAACCGCGTGGTCCGTCGTTATCCAGCTGTAGGTCCACTGGATCTTCTTCTTGCCGGACGTGTCGAAAGTGCCGACCGGCGTCCCGTCATCGTCGTCGGTGCTCAGGAATTTGTCGCTGACCTTGGGCTTGCCTTTGAGCTTCTTCACGGTGAGGTACCGAGGTCCTCCAGCATGAGGTCCTCGATGAGGTCGCCGTTGTTGTCGCCGGCGAGCTTGAATCTCTTCTTTCGGGCCATGCTTAGTCCTCGATCGGCGGCTCAATGCGTTCGAGAACCTTAGAGGGCTGAGCAGGTAGGCAACCCTGAACCGTTTGAATATCGGCAGTCGTGGTCGAAGGTTTCTGCAACTGTTTGTGGTTTCGGCTCGCTGTGTGCCTGCGATTGCCGCCGGCTCGAGCTTTTCGGCGCTTGCCGTCGCGGAGATGAGGGCCCCTGACATGACTTACTCCGCCTTGAGCGACGCCATGTCGATGCAGAAGCGGTACTTCGCCGGACTTGAGCAGTCTCTCGTAGGCGTTCGTTGACCTTCTGGATGGGGATGACCTCGACGTCGGCGGTGATGTTGTGCTGTCCGCAGAAGTCGAGCATCTCCTGGGTCTCGGCGACGCCGCCGATCATCGAGCCGGACAAGCTGCGACGCCCCACAATCAGGCTGAATGCCGAGACGGCGAGGGCTGCTCGGGCGCCGACCAGGGTGAGTTGCCGTCCTGGGCCAACAGGTTGAGATAGGCGTTGATGTCGTAGTTGGCGGAGACGGTATCCAAAATAAAGTCGAAGCTTCTTGCATGCTTTTGCATCTCGTCGGCGTTGCGCGAGATCACCACCTCGTCGGCGCCGAGACGCTTGGCGTCCTCGGTCTTGCCGGGGGAGGTGCTGAAGACGACCACATGGGCGCCGAGCGCATGGGCGAATTTCACGCCCATATGGCCGAGGCCGCCGAGCCCGACCACGCCGACCTTCTTGCCTTTGGTGACGCCCCAGTGGCGCATGGGCGAGTAGGTCGTGATTCCGGCGCAGAGCAGCGGCGCGACGCCGGCAAGATCGAGATTTGAGGGCGCCTGGAACGAACCGCTCGTCGACGACGATGCTGTCGGAGTAGCCGCCATAGGTGACGCCGCCAAGATGGCTGTCGGCGCGTTATAGGTGAGCACCATATTCGGGCAGAACTGCTCGAGACCGTCCTGGCACCGAGGGCAGGTATGGTCGGAGTCCACCATGCAGCCGACCGCGGCGGATCGCCGGGCCATGCCCCAGTGACGTCCGCGCCGACCGCGGTGACGCGGCCGACGATCTCGTGGCCCGGGACACATCCGGTAGACGGTGGGCATCGCCTCGTTCCACTCGTCGCGGACCTGGTGGAGATCCGGAGTGACGAATACCGCAGAACAGAATTTCGATCTGGACGTCGCGCTCTGTGGGATTGCGCCGCAGAATGGTGTCGGCGAGGGCGTGTGGCGCTGGCGGCAGAGTAGGCTTTGGCGTTGTAAGCGTTTTCACCTGTGTGCTCCTATCGACTTATGACGTAGCGGAGTCTGAGTTAGTGTTTTCATCGCCAGCCCTCAGGAGATCCCGATGTCTGAACCGGCGACAAGCGATTTTTTTCAAGGCGCCTTCGGAAGCTGCCGGGCCAGCTGCTGTTGGCTCTCATCAACGGAACGGCGATCTTGGTGATCTTGGCGGCCATTCTGGCCGCAATCGCGACCTCCCGGGTCACTCACTTAGCTCAAAACGTCGCAGCGACGATGACCGATGCCGTTTTATCGCGCGTCGGCGAAAATCCTCGCCAGATCGTTTCAGAGCATCCAGGCGTTTTCGAAGATGTCCACGCGCTGACGGTTACTCACCAGGCGGATGGAGGCGCCGGCCTCGGCCCTGAGGTGCGCGTCTCAACGAGCGCCTCGATGGACTTGACGCCAATCTGGACGAGCTTCGCGGTGCTCGCTCTCAGCTCTTGGATGAACTGGTTGCAAGAGCGAGGCCGCGGCAAGCGATGCGCTGCAGAACGTCACGAGGTGCAATCCGCGGATGAAAATTAGCTGGCAGGGGACCTCGGGCGCTGCGGCGCCTGCCGTCGTGGAGGTCGGGGACCTCTGAGGTGTCCGCTTCGCTCGCGGGCTCGAGCGCCGCGTCGATGGCATCGTCGACCGTCGCCATCCACACGAAGCGCACGGCCTCGCGCGCGGCCTCCGGCACGTCCTCGTAGTCCTTCTTGTTGCGCTCGGGCAGCATCACCGTGGTGATGCCGGCGCGGACCGCGGCCAAGACCTTGTTCTTGACCCCGCCGATGGGCAGCACGAGACCGCGCAACGAGATCTCGCCGGTCATGGCGACGTCGTTCTTCACGGTGCGGCCGGTCAGCAGCGAGGTCAGCGCGATGAACATGGCGACGCCCGCGGAAGGCCCGTCCTTGGGGATGGCGCCCGCCGGCACGTGCAAATGGATGTCGGACTTCTCGAACAGCTGCTGATCGATGCCGAGCGTCGCGGCGCGCGCCTTGACGAGGCTGAGCGCGGCTTGAGCGCTCTCCTTCATGACGTCGCCGAGCTGGCCGGTCAGGATCAGCTTGCCTGAGCCTGGCGTGCGGGCGCACTCGATAAAGAGAATATCGCCGCCGGTCGGCGTCCAGGCGAGGCCGGTCGCGACGCCCGGAACGCTCGTCCGCATGGCGACTTCGCTCTCGAATTTGCGGGCGCCGAGGATGGCGTGCAGGTCGTCCGGAGCGATGGTCATGCGCGTCTCGTTGCCTTCGGCGATGCGCATGGCGACGTGGTGGCAGATGGAGCCGATCTCGCGTTCGAGATTGCGCACGCCCGCCTCGCGCGTGTAGTCGGTGATGACCGCGCGGATGGCGTCCTCGGTGATGTCGCACTGCTCTGGCTTCAGCCCTGCGTCCTCGAGCTGGCGCTTGACCAGGTAGCGCTTGGCGATCTCGACCTTCTCCTCCTCGGTGTAGCCGGGGATCTCGATGACCTCCATGCGGTCGCGCAGAGGTCCCGGGATCTGGTCGAGCACGTTCGCGGTGCCGATGAACATCACCTTGGACAGGTCGAACGGCACGGCGAGATAGTTGTCGCGGAACGTCGAGTTCTGCGCCGGGTCGAGCACCTCCAGCAGCGCTGCCGACGGGTCGCCATGGAAGCTCGCGCCGAGCTTGTCCATCTCGTCGAGCATGAACACGGGGTTCCGCGTCTCGGCCTTGCGCAACGCCTGGATGATGTTGCCGGGGAGCGCGCCGATATAGGTGCGCCGGTGGCCGCGGATCTCCGCCTCGTCATGGACGCCGCCCAAACTGATGCGGCCGAACTTCCGGCCCGTGGCGCGGGCGATCGACTGGCCGAGCGAGGTCTTGCCGACGCCGGGCGGGCCGACGAAGCACAGGATCGGGCTCTTGCCGTCCGGGTTCAGCTTGCGCACGGCGAGATATTCGAGAATGCGCTGCTTGACCTTGGGCAGGCCGTAATGGTCCTCGTCGAGGATGCGGCGCGCTTCGGCGATGTCGATGCTCTCGTCGGACAGCTTCGACCAGGGCAGCTCGATCAGCCAGTCGAGATAGGAGCGGATCATGCCGTGCTCGGCCGACGCCTCGGGCATGCGCTCGAGCCGCTTCAACTCCTTCTTGGCCTGCTTCTCGGCCTCCTCGGGCATGGCGGCCTGGTCGATCGCCTCGCGCAGCTCCGCGACCTCGGCCTGGCCGTCCTCACCCTCGCCAAGCTCCTTCTGAATCTGGCGAAGCTGCTCGCGCAGAATGTGCTCGCGCTGGCGGCCACTCAAGGACTCTTGGGTCTGCTCGCCGATCTGCTTCGACAAGCGCAACACCTCGATCTGCTTGGCGACCTCGCGCAAGAGCTTGTCGATCCGTTCCGACACGTCGAAGGTCTCGAGCAGATCCTGCTTCTCGGGCGGCGACATGTCGGTGACGTTGGCGATGAAGTCGGCGAGCTGCGACGGCGACTGGAGTTGCTCGATGGCGCTCGCGATCTCGGGCGGTATGTTCGGCAGCAGCGACACCGCCTCGCGGGCGCGCTCCCTGAGCTGATGGGTGCGCGCGGCAAGCTCGGTGGAATAGACCTCCGCGTCGCCGATCTCC
This sequence comes from Hyphomicrobiales bacterium, assembly GCA_041397675.1. Taxonomy (GTDB): domain Bacteria; phylum Pseudomonadota; class Alphaproteobacteria; order Rhizobiales; family Methyloligellaceae; genus Methyloceanibacter. Next base: position 136,807 of record JAWKWG010000004.1, read on the forward strand.
TCGACCTTGGCGGCAAGGAACGGGTAACCGGTCAAGAACTCGATAACCTTGAAGCGCCGTTGACCGCGCGTGACGAGATGATGGCTGCCGTCGGGCGCCGTCACATAGCGCAAGATCTCGGCGAGGGTGCCGACGCGGTTAAGATCGCCGGGGCCGGGCGCGTCGATCGATGAATCGGTTTGCAGGAGGATGCCGATCGGCTTGTCGGTCTGCGCGGCCGCTTGCGCACCGGCAATCGATTGCGCACGGCCGAGCGTGAGCGGCGCGACGATGCCGGGAAACAGCACGGCATTGCGCGTCGGCAACAGGATCAGCGCGCCGTCGGGAAGCTCCGGGTAAGGTTTCGCATTTGCGGACGGCTCCGCAGCGCCCGCGTTTGCCCCGGCGTTTTCTTCCGACTTCAGATTTTGTTCTCTGTCGTTCATGGTCTGGACTTGCGCCTTAAGGTTAGCCGGACTTGTTAATCGGACTTGGCGAAGGTCAACACGAGGCAACCATTCTTCAGTTCGCGCGCGGCGAGGCTCAGGCGGCTCGACAACGTGATGCGCCGCTCGAAGCGGCCATAAGGAATCTCCAAGCGCACGATGCGGCCGATCGCCGGCATCTGCCGCACGCCGGTAATAATCAATGTCTGCCCTTCGACCTCGGCGCGC
>JAWKWG010000005.1:0-119307 GCA_041397675.1 Hyphomicrobiales bacterium
CTTTGCGCCCATCAGGCGTTGGCTCCGCCTCACCGAGTGTGCGGCTGTCGGCAGGAAGCCGCACGTTGAGCTCGCGCGCGCCGCGAATGCCAATGCCGCCGATCGGATGCGCACTCACGGCACCGGCCATGTGCTTCCAGATGTAGAAGCGCGCGGCAACGCTCTGCGGCGGCAGAAAAGTCCAACGGTTCCAACCGAGATCATAGGGTAACGCGGACAGCGGCACGGCGAACAGAATCACCACGGTCCACGCCGCCATCAACAACACGCGCACCACTTTCAGCGACAGCGCACTCGCGGCGAACACCGCCGCGCCGAGAAAGAGCGCAACAACCGAGGTCCCGCTTTTCGACGCGAGGATGCAGGAGGCACCCGCAAGCACGAGCACCGCCACCGTCAAATTGCGCGTGCTGCCCGTCTCGATTGCGCGCGCGAACAACATGCCCGGAATCAGCAGAAGGACGAGACTGACGGCATTACGGTTGAGCACGAAGGCGGCGATGCCGGTCACCTCGCCATTCACGATCTTCGCCTTCTTCGTGCTGACGTCGAATAGCTGCACGATATGATTGGTGATGAACCGCTTGATGGGTTCGTCGAAGGCGAGCTCGATCGCGAGGAATCCAAGCCCCACGAGAAAGCCAACAAGCGCCGCCTTGGCGAGAGTCTTGGCGATGCCCTCGTCGCGCAATGAGAACGATGCGGCGATGAGAAACGCCGCAGCGGCCAGCCCTAGCGTCCCGGCAGCCTTAGTGTAGGCATCCCCCGGGCTCGGCGCCCAGGAGGCGTTGACGAACAGATAGGCGATGAACAGGCCAAGCACGATGCCGATAGGCGTGCGCACCAAGTCGACCACCCGCCGGGGCTCGGTCCGGAAAACGTGGATGGCCGCGGTAATGCCAAGCGCGCCAATCAACACCGGCAATACGCGCGGCGCCGCAGGCCCTGAGAAGCACAGAAGCCCGAGAAGGGCGGCTTGGAGCTGGACCATCAGCCTGGCAGCGCTGGAACTGGGCCGCTCCGTCGCCATGTCACGCAACCCTTCCCCGCTTGCCGCGGCAACCGCGCGCGCCATATTCTCTCACGAAAGCGCCCCTGACCAAGATGGCGCAAGCTAGCGAGCTTGCCCCCGTTTGACCACAGGCATCCCAAGAGGGGTCCGGAGGGGCCAAGGTTCGCGCCCGTAGCTCAACGGATAGAGCACCAGACTTCGAATCTGGCGGTTGCACGTTCGAGCCGTGCCGGGCGCGCCACCCCTCGGGCGCGGCCTGAGCGACCTTCCGAGGGCTAAAAGCTGAGGTTAGCGGGGCGGCACTAACCCATTGCGTGTTCGAGCTACAGCCACACGCGTGACAGCGAGGAGACCTGCCCGAAACGATGGCCGGAGGCCCGGAAAGGGCCGAAGCTCGACATCATTTCGGGCCTCGCGGCGGGGTTGCGACCCCACACGCACGCTAGACTCCGGCCCGTTCGCGAGTGTTTTCAAGCTCTTCCGCAATGACAGCGAACAGCGCAAGGGAGTCCAATCTGGCTCCTAAAACGATTGAATATTGCAGAATAGTCACACTCACCGACGTTTCGCATCAACCTCAAGGATTTGCGTTGCCTCGGCGCACCCGCCGCATATTGTGATCTTAGGGACTCGTCTATGGATTCCATAGACAGGGGCAAAAGGCGAAAAACAGGGGAACAGAACGATGGCTCGGCGCAACGAAGTGCTCAAGTCGTGCATGTTGGGCGCGGCCCTTATCGGGGGGTTAGCTCTTCCGGCACAAGCAGATGACAATCAACTCGGTCTGTCGGCTACGGCCACATTCACCACGGACTACGTGTTCCGCGGCATCTCGAACTCGAATCAGAACCCGGCCGTACAGGCTGAGTTCGATGCGACCTACGGCATCTTCTATCTCGGCATGTGGGGATCGAACGTCGACTTCGGCGGCAGCACGCCGCCCGATCCTGTGGGCATCGATCTGGCCACGGTCGAGATCGACTACTACGGCGGTATCGCGCCGACCTGGAACGGCATCAGCTTCGATATTGCCTTCCTCTACTACACCTATCCCGGCGCTTTCGATCCGGCTGGCGAGTTTGACTATTACGAGGTGAAGACCGGCGCGTCATACACCTTCTTCGAGGCGCTGACCCTCGGCATCGCCAACTACTGGACGGACGAAAACTTCGGCGAGACCGGCCACAACGACGTGCTCGAGCTGTCTGCCGAGTACGCCTTTGCCAACAAGTGGTTCAACTTCTTCTCGCCCAGCATCAGCGGCGTGTACGGCTGGCAGTGGGGCGATTCGGGATCCGGCGGTTTCGACTATGAATATTGGAACGCCGGCCTGACCCTCGGCTTCCTGGACAACTGGTCGGCCGATATCCGCTACTGGGATACCGATCTGAGCGATACCTTCTGCGGCGGTCCTAACTGCGACGCGCGGGTGGTCGGCACCGTGTCGGCATCGTTCTAGAGCTAACTTCCCCAAAAGCACTTCCCAACTGAGAAGGGCGCCGGATGACCGGCGCCCTTTTTGTTTGGAGTGCAACATGCCTAAAAAATCGACCATCCCGTTTGCGCGACGAGCCGCAAGGGACCCTCAAGACTCGGCGACAAAGCGGGAGACCTCTTCGGCGAATCTTTGCGGCGTGTCATGTGGGATCCAGTGTGACGCGTTTTCCACGCGTACGAGCCGCGCATTGGGAATTTCTTGCGCCAACCTCTCTCCGTCGCGGATGGTCTGCCACGGGTCGTGCACGCCCCACAAACAGAGCGTGGGCGCGCTGATGTCCCCGTGCTTCTCGACCAGCATGGTCGTGTGGTTGGTGTTGAGGGCACTGGCGTTGCGGATAATCGAGATCTTGCCTTCCTCGTCGCTATACGGGGCGACGATGCCCTCCCGGAACGCAGGGGTAAGCCGATCCTGATTGAACAGGCCGTCGGGCAGCCCTGATGCCAAGAACTCCGCCACCTCTTCCGGCGCCTTGCTGCGCCAGTTCGGATTGCCGAGGGCGATCATGTCGTCAATCGGCCAGGAATCGTAGGCAACGACGTTCGTGAGAATGAGCCGCCTCACCCGCTCGGGATGATGAATGGCCATGATCAGAGACACACCGCCCCCGGTGTCGTGCCCGACGAAATCGGCCTTGGCAATGCCGAGATGGTCCATCAGGCGGACGATCATGGCCGTCTGGGCAAGCAGCGAGCGGTCGAAAAAATCACGCTTGTCGGAGTAGCCGTGTCCCAAGAAATCGGGAGCGATCACCCGCGCATGCTGCGAGATTGGACCGATGACATCATTATAAAGAAACGACCAGGTGGGAATGCCATGGAGGAGGATGACCGGTTCACCTTCGCCCAAATCTGTCCACGCCACGCGGAGCGGCTTGTAGCTCAGCCCATCCAACTCCGCGGACTTTTGCCTCTTGCGGAACGCCTGATGGCTAAGCGGCGCTGACGTATCGGAACCTGGTGACATCTCCGGCCTCAGAACTGCCGCCCCTTCTCAGAGACTTCCTGGTACCAGATGCGTCGCGTGCCGATCTTCGCACGCATCTTCCAGCCCAAGGTTTTGGGGGCCTCATCCAGGACTTTCAGCAGCTCGTTGATACGCCCTTGGACGACCTGGATTTCTTCCGGGGTCATCGAAGGAAACTCGGTCAGAAACTCCGGTACGCGCTTCAGATTGGTCGTGACCGTATGATAAAAGCCCCAGTCCTGCCGCATGATGTCCGTGACATATCCCGTATCGATCGACTTCGGTCCCGCCTCGTGATGCGACAGAGGATGCTCGAGCATCAGCACGATGGTGTCCTTGAAGTCCTTCAAGTTTATCTCGACGATCTGCATCTTTTCCAAAAGGAGATCGGTCGTGCATATTGTCGGGCTGTCGAGGTCGAGCCGCCCCTTGAATGGGATGCGATGACAGAAATAGAGCTCATCGGCGAACACATCGACATTTAGACCGGTGTCTTTGTGCAAGTAAGCGTGCCGCGCGCCCTCGGACGCCACATAGATTCCCTCATCCGGAACGTATCCGCGCTCGATCAGAAACTCTCGGATTGCCTTGTTCTGCTTCTTCTCGGCGCCGAAATCCACGTCCGTCAGGACGCGCTTGGTATCCTCGAATAGATGCAAGTTGTTGGGACATTGGAGGCGATAGGCGATTGAGCCCAAAATACGCAGACGTATTCCCTTTGCTTCCGCATCATGGACCAAGGCCAGGGCTTCATCGACAAACTCCAGATTGAGACCTGGATCTGCAGGCATTCGAGTCACCTACGCCTCCCATAAAAACGTGAGAGCCGGGGCGCGGCTCTCAACATAGAGGTCCCTGATATCGGGCAGGGTCGGCTGCCCGATATCAAGAACCAGTTGGTGCTGCACGTCGGATGGGAGGACGGGGGGTGTGGGCTCCAATCCTCCCAGTCCGACGTGCGACCGCTAAGGTCATTCGATCGGAATTTCCTTGAACGCCAAGGTCACGTCGATGCCTTGCGACCGTCTAATCAACTTCATCACGAAGTAGAACACGAAGCCCAACACGAACACGCCTCCGACGATCGCGACCTGGGTCGGGTCGTGGCCTGCGGCATTCGGATCGAAGAATAGCGTCCAGAAGTAGAACTGCGACGCCACGGCTCCCAGGAAGCATGCAACCGACATGGCCGGGAGACCGAACACCTTGATATTGGCGACAGGCGACTTCTCGTAGAGCTCCGGCCGGAGATACGGGAAAAAAATGCCGGCAGCCAGCACGATCGACCACGCCAGCACAGCCGCCTCAATCAGGATCACGATCCTGGAGAACCATGGCGTGAACACGAACAACGCCATGAAGATCAGGTTGATGATGGTCGTCACCGTGATTGCCACCATTGGCGTGTGACGGGTCTCCGAGATCTTGGCGAGAGGTGCCGGCGCCACACGATCGAACGACCAAGCAACGATGGCCCGGACGCCGAACGTATGCATCGCCGGAATCCACATCCACATCCACAGCGCCAAGCCGAGCGAAGTCAGCACGGTGATGATTGGCGACTCGGTCAGGATGCCGGTGAGCAACGCGACAGCCGGGTCGGTCGGCGTCGTCAAGCCGCCCTCTCCGGATAGAGCGTTGAACACGGCCGTGCCAAGGAATTCGAAGCCGAACACCTTGTATGCCAGCCACACGGTGATGATCCACGCCACCGTGGCGCTCAACACCGCACCGAGCATGCCCCAAGTCTGCGACTTGGTGACGGACTTGATCTCGCCGCCGATAGCGATCGAGAAGGCCGCGCCGATCAACGGCAGGAACGGCCAGTTCGAAACCAGGATGGTTTGCCACCAGTCGAAGCCCGCCTCGCCCCAGCCCTTCTCCTTGCCGCTGGCGATAATGGCGTTATACGCATCCGGCACGCCAAGTGATGGGCCCACCAAAGAATTGAGGTTCGCGACGAACTGCTCACGAGTCGAGAGGGCCAGCACCACGATCATCAGCACGGTGCTCGCCAGGGCCAGGATAAAGACCCATTTGTTGCACGTGAGATAGAAGCGCATGCCTCTCGACAGCACAAACTGCGACATCAGGAGGATGGCCGCGCCGATCAGGAAAGTCGCCCACGGCTCCAGCATCGTCGTCGAGATCGTTGTGAACGTCTCGCTCCCGGTCAGGAGACCCAGCCCCGCGAACATCGGCGCGAGCGCCAGGATGACGATCCAGTATGCGGCAATCGCGTCGTAGAACAGCCAGGCGGTGATCTCCACCAAACTCAGGGTGAGCGCCAGGCTCGGCGGCAGAATGCGCGATCCGAATACATAGATGCCGCCTGAACGCGGCAAAGTAATCGTCCAGGTGATGAATCCGAGGGAGATCATCGCCATGCCAATACCGGCGATAATACAACCCCAAATCAAATTGCCCTGGGGGTAGAAGGCGGGACCATAGTACAGCATCGAGCCTACGCCGAGGCCGATGCTCACCACACCCAAGTTGTAGATGAACGTATCCGTGCCGCTCGCTGTCCTGATCAGACCGGACGCTTTGCGCAAGAAGATTCGTTTATCACCCCCTACGTCGGTTACGGACATTCTCCCCTCCCTAACGTTTCTATTTGCCGTCTCCGAAAAAACGCTCGGTCATCCCTGCGTCAGACTGGCTTGGGTGATCTCGCCTTGCCGCAAAGTGATCATTGCACCTTGCAGAATTCCCTCTGGGTACACGCTGCCTGGATTGATGCAGACGGTTTTGCCGATGTTGATTTTGGCCCGTCCTTCGTGGACGTGACCATGAAGTCCCAATAACGGCTGATGCTCCTTGATGATGTCGACGAGTGTCTGGCACCCGGCGTGGATCTGCGCGGGCAGTCCCATCTCGTAGACGACCTGGAGATTCTTATCGAGCTTGGGACAGGCATCGAGCGCCGTGCCGAACGGCGGACAATGAACGTTGAAGATGCAGCGGCTCATGTCGCCGACTTGAGGCACCAGCTCGGCGAACCGCGCGACAAACTGGTCTTCCGAATATTCGCGCTCCGTGTCCCATGGCGTCGGCGTCGAACCGCCGCAGAACAGCATCTGATAGCCGCCTTTGAACTCGCAGACCTGCATCTCGTGGAAGTCGAAATGCGGTGCCTGGGTCAGGATCTCGTCGATCTCATGAAAGTCGTCGTTGCCGGGGATCGCCACCAGCGGAATTTCCGTACCCTTGAGCTTGCCTTCGGCAAATTCGGCCCATTCGTGGACCCGTTCCAGAACAAGGCGCTTGAACAACTCGGCCTGCTTGTCCGGATCGGATCGCAGCGCCTGGTATTCAGCCTCGGACATGACCACAGGGTAGAAACCCATGTTGCCCTGGCGTTTGATGAAGTCGTCCAGCTCATCCTTGGCCTTGATGCTCACGGACTCCCCGTGCTGGAAAGCGAGGAACGTGCCGTCGTCCTGCTCGGCGATGGGAATCACGGCTTTGCCGGTGAGGTCGCCGCCGAGCACCAAAACGTCGGCACCGTAGAACTTGGCGCCGTTGACGAACTTCTTGAAGCAGACGTTCGAGCCGTGGAGATCGGAAGCGAAGAAGATCTTCACCTCATCGTCGGAAGCCTTGTCCTTCTTTCGCCAAAACACGGCGGGCACCTCTTTCGCTCAGAACTTGGTGAGGTATTCCTCGACCTCCCACTGAGAGATGGAGTTGTGATATCCCCACCACTCGGACTTCTTCAGATCGATGTAGGACTTGTAGAGCTCATCACCCATCACTCGCCGACCGAGGTCGTCGTGCTCGAACGCCGTGATGGCCTCGAGGAGCGTTCGCGGCAATTGCTTGATCCCCAGCTTCGCGAGCTCCTGGTCCGACAGCTCATACATGTTGACGAATTGCGGATCGCCGGGATCGAGGCCCTGCTCGATACCGTCGAGGCCCGCCGCGAGAAACATCGCTGCGGCAAGATAGGGGTTGGTCGACGGGTCGACGGCGCGACACTCCCACCTCGTGCTCGAAAGATTGATGTGGTCGTCGCCATGCTCGCCTTCGATCTGTGGCCTCAGCACGGGAACCCGGAACATGTGAGTGCGGTTGTTGCCGCCATACGAAATGAAGATGGGCGCCCAGGTATATCCTGTCATCGAGCCCGTCTTGATCAGGCGCTTGTACGAATTGACGGTGGGACAGCTCGTCGCGACGATCGCCGCAGCGTGTTTCTTGAGGCCCCCGAGAAACTGATAGGCGCGCTTCGACAGGCCACAGCCCCGCTTGTCCGTCGCATCGCCGGAGATGTTTTCGCCCGTCTTCACATCAGCAAGCGACATGTTGAAATGGGCGCCCGAACCGGTGCGATCGGCGTAAGGTTTGGCCATCATGGTTGCTTCCCAACCATATTTGCGAGCCAACTCCTTCATCATCAGTCGCCAGATGACAAAGCGATCCGCCATGGTCATGACATCGGCATAAGCGAAGTCGAATTCGAACTGCCCGTTGGCATCTTCGTGGTCGAAGGAATGAACGGCCCAGCCAAGTTCGTTCATCGACGAGACGACGTCGTTGAGGAAGTCCATATTGATCAACGTGAGCGATGCGTCGTAGGCCGCTTTTGAAATGTAGTCGCGCGGATCGTTCGGAGCGAAGCCGTTATGCGCGGACGGATCGAGGCGCACGATATACGTCTCGCATTCGATACCCAGATTGAACTTTAAACCCATCTCGGCGGCGCGCTCGACTTGCTTCGCCAGCACCGTGCGCGAACACATTGGGTAAGGATCTTCGTGATATTTGAGCTGCCCCGGAATCACCGCGATATTGCGGCGCCACGGCAATTGCACGACCGCATCAGGATCGGGAAACACGGCCAGCTCATCATCGTGAGGGCCCTGGCCGAGGCCATCGAGTGCTGCGCCGGTGAACAACTCCGACCCGCGCATCATTCTATCGAAATGATTGATGGGAACTGTCTTTGTCTTCGCGATGCCGTGAGCATCGACGTAGAAGGGCATGCAGTACTCGACGCCCTTCTCGATGAGACTTTTCATAGTCTCTCGGACAGGCTTAGCACTCGCCTTGGACGCCGTAGCTCCGGATCTCAACTCGTTCATGGTTGCCTGCTCCCTCAGCCTCACGCGCCGACGTTCGCCGGCGTGCTACCCCATGCCCTGACCCTGTCGGCGTCCTGCCCTGCCCCTTCTTGTCGATTTGTCGGCGAGCGCTCGCCCCGAGCCCCGCATTATCATCAGTCTGCGAGCTTCTAATTAAACAGTCAATTAGTTTTGGCTTGAGGAGCCGCGGGCGCATGACAGAGTGCGCGCTAGCTGCTCTATCCGTGGATCGGCGCGCAAAAGCAGGTCAGCCCGCAATGTTTGTTGAAACGTCTTGCGCTTAGCCCGACCGCCGCGACCGCCGCGCTATGCGCTGCTTGCTCGTGCACCCCAACATGTCGAACACACGACGGTGTAAATCGCGAACCGCAGCTTCGAGGTCGAAGTCTGACAGGATCACGGATCGCACCATGCAGCCGTCAAGGTAGGTAGAGATGAATTGGCTGAGGCGGATGGGATCGACCGGATCGAAGATCCCCTGCTTGATGCCCTGGCGGATGACTCTCGACAGCATCTTCCGCTCTTCGTCATAAAATCGGTCGATCGACCGGGCGATCTCGGGGTTGCCCTCGTGCGAGCCACGGAAATCGAGTGCAATCTTCACGAAGCGATGGATTTCGGCAAATTTGCTGACGTGGCTTTCGAGCCACGCCGTAAGCACGGCGGCGGGATCAGCGTGTTTGTCGTCAAGTGCGCGCACGTTCTCGAAAGCCCGCGCCACCGCGTGCTCGATGGTTGCCCGGAACAAGTCCGTCTTGCTGTCAAAATAGTAGTAGATGAGTGCGGTATTGACGCCCAACGCCTTGGCGATGTCCTTGATCGTCACAGACGCAAAATTGCGCTCTGCGAACAAATCCAGCGACGTAGCCAAAAACTTGTCTATGCGGTTGGCGTGCCCTCCTCCGCGCGGACGGCCTCGACCCGGCCGCTGAGCGATGGAGCCCCGCCGTGGACGCTCAAGCTCTCTGCTCTCCTGCTGGCTCATTCCACCCTTACTTCTCGCTTCAAGCCGCGAGCTATAACCGAATGACCGCCTAAGCAACCGCCATGCGCACAAAGCTCAATCCAGGCTTGCGCCTGAACTTTGTTGTGGAAAGACGTCCGCCTTGCCGCCGAGAATCCCCCCAGGAGCGGTACGACAGGGGAACGGCAATGCGGCCCGCTCGCCACGTACTTGCATTAGCACGGCACTTTACGCAACATCCATTTTGATTACTAATTAACTGACCAATTAGTTGTTGGGAAGATGGCTTTCCGCCCGACTTGCGCGCACTGGGTTGTCAGGAGGCTGACGTTTGGGGACTGAGGACATGCCAAGCGGCTACAAGATTTATCGACTCGGCGACGTGCCGCTGCAATCGGGCGAAGTGCTGAAGGACGCCCACCTCGCTTACACAGCCTGCGGAACGCTCAATTCCACGGGCGACAATGTCGTGCTGCTGCCCACGTTCTATACCGGCACGCACATTCGCAACGAAGGGCTGTTCGGCCCGGGACGCGCCATCGACCCGGCTCGGCATTTCGTGGTTTCCGTCAACCTGTTCGGCAACGGCTATTCCTCCTCGCCGAGCAACGCCATTCAAGCCGGCCCGAGCTTTCCCCACGTGACGTTGTTCGACAACGTCGCCTGCCAGCATCGCCTCCTCACGGAAGGTCTTGGCGTGCGCAAGCTCGCGCTCGTATTCGGCTGGTCGATGGCCGCCATGCAAGCCTTCCAATGGGGCGCGCAATATCCGGACATGGTCGAGGCCATCCTTCCCTATTGCGGGACGGCCCGCTGCTCCGAGTTCAACCTCGCCTTCATCGAAGGTCCAAAGGCGGCGCTGCAGGCCGACGCCGCTTGGAACGGCGGCAATTACACCGCACCTCCCGAGAAGGGTTTGCGCGCCTTCGGCCGGGTGTACTGTCCTTGGGCCTACTCTCACGACTTCTTCGTCGATCGGCTCTACCAAACACTCGGCTTCGAGACTTTGGAGGATTTCTTCCGCGACTGGGAGGAAGATCACCTGAACTGGGACGCCAACGATCTCCTCGCCAAGATTTGGACATGGCAACACGCCGACATCAGCGACAACGACATCTACCGTCGCGACTTCAAACGTGCGCTGGGTGCCATCCGCGCCCGCGCCATCGTCATGCCGTGCACAACCGACCAATACTTCGCACCGGAGGACAACGCAGCTGAAGTCGCTGCAATGCCCAATGCCGAGCTTCGAATCTACGACTCGCCGTGGGGTCACTGTGTGGGCTCGCCCGGCCGCGTTCCCGAATTCCAACGAGCCGTCGACGAGGCAGCGGCAGAACTCCTGAGAGGTTGAGACCGTGAAAGCGCTCGTGTTGTCGTCGAGCCCGCGCCGCAATGGCAATTCGGCGCTCCTTGCTGAAGCAGTTACGGCGGGGCTCGCCGAAGCCGGACATGAGGCGGAGCTCGTCTTCGCGCAAGACTTCCTACAGGCCTTTCTGCGGGACTGCCGCCAATGCCGTAAGCCTGATGGCGAATGCGCCATCGAGGATGGCTTCCGCTGTGTATTCCTCGATCGGTATCTGCCAGCAGATGGGTTTATCGCCGCAACACCGATCTACTGGTACGGATCCTCGGGGCAGCTCAAGACGTTTTTCGACCGCACATTCTGCTATTACGCCGCCTCTTATCCGCACTCCGACGACGTGATCAAGGGCATGACCGGCAAGCGTATTGGTCTCGTCCTGAGCTCAGAGGAGACCTTCCCCACGGTGTCCAGCGCGCTCATTCACCAAGTCCAGGAGTTCTCCCGCTATACCCACTCTACCTTTGTCGGTGTGGTTCACGGCTACGGCAACGCACGCGGCGACGTTCTCCGCGATCCCAATGAACCCATCGCCGCAGCGCGTCGATTCGGCAACGAGTTCTTCACCAGGCATACGAGTGACTATCAGATCAATACGGTTCGCCCCGGCAAGGTCTGGGGCTGAGATGTCACGTCCCGGCAAGAATCGCAGTACCGGCCGCAATGAGCGCGATCGCACCCCATTGCGCCTTGCCGATAGGCTCGCGGATGACGAGCCACGCAAGCAGCACCGTCACCACACTAAATGCCGACGCCACGACCATGGTGACATGCGGCGAGGCCGTCGTGGATCCAGCGAGAAAGGCGAAATAACCCAGCGTGTCGAGCCCACCTTGCACGATGACGTAGGGTACCCATTGCGCTGGGATGCGAACGGAGGTCCCCTGCCACAGCAGAATAGCGGCGATGAATACGAGCCCGGACCAACGCCCGATCCACATGGTTTCCGTTTCCCCGATCAAAGGCGCTGCTGCCTGACCGGTGAGAACGAGCGCCGCGTAAGCGAAGCAGGCGCCAAATGCAAGTTGGAGCGTCGTGCGGTCCGCACGCGCCGCCGGGTTGTCTTCACTGACCGCAAGGCGCGCGATGAAGACGCTGCCGATGATGATCGCGACCATCGCCAGCCACTGCATGGCGCCGGGCCGCACGCCCATGGCAACGTTCACGGCAAGAACGGGAACGGGATGCGCCGCGACGATGGGTGCCACGACAGACACAGGACCGCGCGCCAGTCCGGCATAGAGCAGCATGCACATCAGGGCGACGAAGATGCCGTGGGCGATCGCCAGACCCCAGCCCAACGGAGACCAGACAAGTTGAACGCCGCTCAGCAGAACCCACGCGCTTGCGCCGATTGTGCCGATCAGCAGCACCGCACCATAGGTGAGCGGCGCGCCCAGAGCGCGTGCGCTGAACCGGGACATGAAGTCCGCGATGCCGAGGCCGAGCGCCGCAGCCAAGCCGAGGACGGCGGCGATCACGGCACACCCGCCGCGTTCGCCTTGACCAGTTTTTCGTCCATCAAGTTCGCAACGAGAGGGATCACGCCATGCTTCGCGTCACGCCGAACTTTTCCCGCAACGTCGATTGGAATCTTCTGAAGACGTTTCATGAGATCGTGGAAGCGCAAGGGGTTAGCCGCGCCGGAAGGGCGCTTCGCCGCAAGCAGCCGGCTCTCAGTCTCGCCCTGAAACGTCTCGAGTCGGCCCTCGAAGTGACCCTGTGTCGTCGTGGCCCGCGCGGCTTCGAGCTGACCGACGAAGGCATGCTCGTGGCGGAGACCTGCCGCTCTCTCCACACGCTGGTTCATAACGTGCCGAAACGGCTCAGCAACCTTACGGAGGACCTGCGCGGTCGCGTCTCTATCCAGGTCATCTCCAGCCTTGTCTGCGACCGCTTCGATATGGCCATTGCCCGATTCCATGATCAACATCCCAATGTCGAAATTCTCATGGATGTCACGACGTGGGACTCGGTCGCCCCGGCCCTGCTCCGCGACGAGATCGACATTGGCGTGGCCACGGCACAAACACTTCGCTCCGACCTCGCCTATGATTTCCTGTTCGACGAAGTGCACGACGCTTATTGCGGCCGGACGCACCCGCTTTACGGCAAATCTTTCGATGATCCGGCATCGCTTGCGGACGAGGCTTTCGTACTGACCGGCGCGGACGAACCCGATCTGCTGACCTCCTATCGCACAAGTCACGGGCTTGGCCTGAAGGTAGCCGGGCTATCAGAGCACCTGGACGAAGCAAAGCGCCTGACCATGCTGGGAATCGGCATCTGCTTCCTGCCCGAAGCTTTTGCCGCACCCGAGGCCGCAGCCGGGCGGCTATGGCCATTGCTGAAGGATGCAGAGCGTCCGTCCATGCCCATCTTCGTCATCACCAACCCTCGCGCGCCACAGAAACTTGCGCGTCAGCTACTCCTCGCCGAGATCGGTCTCTGTAGCGAGCGGAATTGAAGCGCCGAAATTCATTATGCGGGTGCGTGTTTTGCGAACTTGTCGTGCACCGCACCATTGATGGGCTCAATGCTGCAAATTGAGAGATAGGGTGTTTTTTGTCCCCGAGGCTGTGCCGTACGCTGACGCAAAGTCAGCAATCGAGGTGTACGGACATGGCCGGAAAAAAAGGCGGCGGACACTCGCACAAGCGCGGGCATTCGCATGGCGTGAAGCGCGAGGATACCCATGGTGCCAAGACCATCGAGGCGCTCACGCGTATCTCGCAAAGCAAGCAGGACGAGGACATTCGGCGCTCGCTTGAGTTTGGGCTTGAAGCCGCGGACTCGGTGATCGATCGCAATATCTCGCTGTTCAGCCGCGCGCATCAGCCGGCTTTCGCCGGCATAAATACATTTATGAAGGCGCCCTATTGCGAGGACATCCGCAAGGTCGGCGACTACGAGGCAGCCTTCGTCGGCGCTCCGTTCGATTCAGCGACGACTTATCGCCCTGGCACCCGCTTCGGCCCGCAAGCCGTGCGGCGCATCTCCGCGCTCTATGACGGCTACTGGTTCGATGGTGGTGTCGACATCTACGAGGAGCTTGATTTCTGCGACGCCGGCGACATCTTCGTTATTCCCGGCAATATCGAGAAGACCTTCGATCAGGTCACCAAGGCCGTCTCGCATATCTATACCTCGGGCGTGTTCCCCGTGATCTGCGGCGGCGATCATAGCCTCGGCTTTCCCAACGTTCGTGGCATTGCTCCGCATATCGACGGCAATGTCGGCATCATCCATATCGACCGTCACATCGACATCCAGGACAAGGACATGGACGAGCGGATGCACACGACGCCGTGGTTCTGGACGACCCACGAGGCGACGGTGACGACTCATCGTGATCACAGTCATATGCACGACGTCGGGCTGCCGAACTGTCATCCGAAGAACCTCGTGCAGATCGGCATTGGTGGCTGGTACGGTAATCGGCCTGGCACAGCCATCGCCAAACGGCGAGGCACGAGCGTGCTCACCATGCACGACATCGAGCAGCACGGCCCGCGCAAGGCGGCCGAAATCGCGCTCGAAATGGCGTGGGAAGGCTGCAAGGCGGTCTACCTGTCCTTCGACATCGATTCGATTGATCCGGGCTTTGCGCCAGGAACCGGCTCGCCCGAACCAGGCGGCCTCCTACCTCGCGAGGCCCTTGAGATGATTCACACCATCGCCGCCGAAGGTCTGTGCGGCATGGAGGTAGTCGAGGTTTCGCCCCCTTATGACGTCAACGACAACACTGCTCAGCTCGCGTGTCGGGTCATTCTCGACGTACTCGGCACACTCGTCTCGTCTGGCCACCTCGGCCACCGCAGCCGCGCCATCGCGTAGGAAAGGATGACACCATGTCAAAGACGGCAAAATTCGCCCTGACTTTAACAGGCATGACCCTCTATACGGCGCCGGTGCTTGCACATCCTGGTCACGGCCGGCCCGAAAATCCTATTCACGGCCTCTTGCATCCCTTCAGCGACATCGACCATTTACTCGCCGCTGCATCGGTCGTGATCGTTGCCCTCGCCGTCATTGTTGTGGGGTGCGCATTGCTATGGCGCGCGGTGGGGTGGAAACGCACGACGAGACGCGCCGACTGACTTCAGACCACATTGGTCCGCTGCGCCAGCAATTCGCTGGACTGAGTCTCGCGCGTAAGAGATGCTGCGTTCTCTTTCGCGTCAAGGAGCGTTAGCCCAATGCGGTCTCCGTCTCGTGCACCGACCAATGCCGTCGTGTTTCAGCATGCCTCGGTCGAACATCCCGGTGTCTTCTCGGATTTTTTTCGTGAAGGCGGCGTGCGGACTACCGCGATCGAGCTCGACGAAGGCGAGTCCATTCCGGACCTCGAGCCGTTTGACCTCATGGTGGTCATGGGTGGACCGCAAGACGTGTGGCAAGAGGACCAGCACGCGTGGCTCAAGCCCGAGAAGAAAGCCATCCGTCGCTTCGTAACGGAGATGAAGCGCCCCTATTTGGGCATTTGTCTCGGCCATCAGCTCTTGGCCGACGCGCTCGGCGGCCGTGTCGGCCTCGCCGAGCCGCCGGAGATCGGCGTGCTGACCGTCTCGAAGACGCCGGAAGGTGAAGCCGATCCGGCAATGGCCGGCGTTCCCGATCCGCTTCCCGTGCTGCAATGGCATAGCGCGGCGGTGCTCGAGCTACCGCAAGGCGCGACCACTCTCGCCGGCTCCGACGTATGTCCGATCCAAGCATTCCGTTACGGAAAGCATGCCTACGGCATGCAGTACCACGTCGAGGTAACGGCGCAGACTGTGAAGGATTGGGCTGCCATTCCTGAATACGCGGAAGCGCTCGAGAAAGCTATGGGCGCCAACGCCGTGGAACGGCTCGATGGCTTAGTGTCGGCTGCGCTGCCCCAGTTCAACAAGAACGCGCGTGCGCTTTACGACAGCCTGATGGCGAGCTGGGCGAGCGTCTGACGAAGCGCGCTGCTCAAGCCTTCGCCTGTCGCCCCCATTCCGCGACGTGTTTGGGCCCGGCCTCGGCCTCCCAGCGCGCGACACGAAGCGGTTGGTCCGCCAGGCTCGCGAGGCGGCGCAGGTATTCGGTGCGCGGCACTTCGTGAAAACCCATCTGCGCCGTGGTCACGGTCAGCCATTTGTTGTCGCACATCTCGAAGCCCCACTTGGCGAGGTGCCAAGCGAGCACCGAGAACCCGATCTTCGAGGCATTCGACTCGCGGAAGAACTGCGACTCGATGACGAACACGCGTCCGATCACCACACCGTAGCCGCCGCCGACAAGCTCGCCGTCTCTGTTCCACACCTCGAAGGAATGAACGTGGCCCTCGTCGTAAAGGCGCGCGTAGGCCCGCATGATCGGGGGCGTGATCCAGGTCAAATGCCAGCGTCTCTGACGGCGGCCGGCACACGCTTTGATGACGTCCTCGAAATTGTGGTCGAACGTCACAGTGTACTTGCCCTGCCGCATCATGGCGCGAAGCCGCGTCGGGATGTGGAAGTCGTCGAGCAGAAGCACGGCGCGCTGCGCCGGTGCAAACCACTTGCTCGGCCCAAAATGCCCGTGCGGGAAAAGACCGCGGCGATAGGCCTCAAGTAGGGTCGGCACGGAAAGATCGCGCGCAATCCCCGCAAGCTCGGACGTGTCCCCGAGCAGGTCGGGGTCTGGCAGGTCGCTCTCTCCGGTAAGAAGATTGGCGAGCCACAGCCGCGTTAGTGGCGCGAGCCGGCCGATACGCCGCGGCCGCAGGGCCCACGCCGTGCCGAGCGCGATTCGCTCGCACGCCTCCAATGGGGTTTCGCGGAACAGGACCGAGCGCTTGTGGTCTTTGGAGTCACGCGCCGCGCCAACCCGGAATGAGGCGGGCACCCCGCGCGCTATTACTCGTTGCTCGGTCACACGCCCTCCTCGAGGCTCAGTCTCGATCCCCAAGGAAAGCCAAGAGTAGCAGCGCCTCTGTGCCCGCCGGAGGCTCTAGCAGAACGAGGTTAATCAAGGCTGTTCCCAGCCATTTCGGAGGTCGCAACGAAAGCCGCTCGCATGCGTTTTAACCAGCAGCAACGAGAGGAGACGAATTATGGCAGACAAACATCCGTCTGGTAAAAATCTCAGAGACGCAGAAGGCTCGGTCGGCAATCTCGGCCAGAAGAAGGCCGAGCGCGAGGAGATAAGCGACGAGAAAATGAGTCACATGGAGAAAAACGCTTACTCGCCGTCGAAGACAAAAGAAAGCCGCAGCACAAGTCGCGCTAGCGGGGTTTCCGCCTGCGGTCCCACAGCCGGTCGTCAAGTACGCGCTTGACCCGCTCGTTGGCCGGAATGTCTTCGATCTCGCGGCTGAATGCCTGGTACTCCAGCTTGGCCTCTTCGGGGCCGACACCCTGAAGGAGCGAGTTGCGCCATTCCAACAGCCGGCGCCATCCCCGCGCATCTCCGCCGCGCTGCGGCGGCGGAACGCCGGCGATGACCATGCGGCGCATGACGGTCTGCGCCGCCTCGCTCTCGTCGTAGCCTGCCTTCACCAAAAGATCGATGACTACAGCGACGCGCGCAAGCAAGGCGAAGCTCGGCGAGGTGCCGCGACGCCGATTGCGGCTCGGGTCTGCAACCTGCTCGTGTGCCTCCGGCTGATCGTGCCCTTGCTCCATGACACCGCCGAGATGAGCCTCGAGATCGACCAGGGGCTTGAGATCGTCCTGCGACACGCCATCCGCCGCGAGTTCGGCGATCACCGCGCGCAGGCACTTGGCGCCGAGCGCAGCCGCGTCGCCTGCACCCGGCGTATGCGTCATCCGCAGCGCCCGGAGAGCGGCGCCGATCCGGTCGGCCGATGGTGAAAGCGTTTCCATGGTGGTCATCCTAGCCGCGAAGCTTTGCAGATTTCGTTCAAGCGTGGGGTTTTTGCCAGCCTCATCTTGATCAGGAGGGTAAAGGAACGGTTGCCGGCCCGCGGGGCGCGCCGCCGCCTGTAGCCTTGCCAAGGCCGCGCGCCTGCGGCTAGAAGGAGCTGGCGCATCGTCGCCTTGCAAGGCCGCCACGCGTGGCCCACATCGGGCTGGTGGGGGATCGTCTAACGGTAGGACAGCGGACTCTGACTCCGCCAGTCTAGGTTCGAATCCTAGTCCCCCAGCCACACAACCGCTGCTTGCGGCGCGCGGCGTTTTATCCTTTCTTCATCGACACATAGCAGGGTTGCGTCGAGGCTCAGATTTCGAAGTGGAGGCTATCGCTTCCGCAACGAGATTGCACGAACCGAACTCAAGCCCCAGACGACGATGTTACGATTTGTCTCCGATAGCGTTGAAGCGCCTCTTTCCCGAAACAACCGCGCCACGGCGTCCCTCGCCCTGGCTCTGATCATCGGCGCCGCGTCGATCGCCCTCGGTCTTATAGTGCTCACCGGTTGGACCTTCGATATTCAGGCCATCAAATCGGTCAAGCCTGACTGGGCCACCCAGAAGCCGAACACCGCCCTCGGCTTCGTGCTTGCCGGCAGTGCCCTTTGCCTCGTGCAATCCCAAACTCGCATCGGCCGCGACGGGGCTCTCGTCTTCGCCTCTGCTACGGCCCTGCTCGGGCCGATCACGCTCATCCAGTACTCAACGTCAATCTCGGCACGACCAAGCAGTGTTCGCCACCGCTGAAGCGACGCAGAGCCCTGGACGGCCGGCATCGATCACGCACTCAACTTCACGTTTCTCGGGATCGCGCTCACCCTGCTTTGCGCCCGAAAGCAAGTGTGGCGGGGCATCGCCCAAATGGTCGCGATCCCGCCGCTGGACGTTTCTCGCCTACCTGCACCGCGCTCGGCTACATGCTCTCGGCGACCTCGCTCTACCAGGTACCCGGCTTCAGCACTGTCGCGTTCCACACGGCCCTCGGTCAGCTCTTGCTTGGCATCGGCGTCACGGCATCGTCGCCTGAGACGGGCTTGACCCGGATGCTCCTCGCCCCAGGTCGGGGCGGACAGTTGGCGCGGGTTATGGTCCTCTTCAGCGTCGTTTTGTCTCGGATCCTTGGCTGGATAAGTGAACAGGCCGAGGCAACGGGCATTTTCAACGATGAGATGGCGTTGGCGCTGATCCTCTCCGTCACGGTCGCAGCGGTGCTCTCCCTCTATCACCCTCGATCCGGCGCGTTGGTCCGCACGGAAGTCGAACGCGAGCGCCTGAGCACGCTGGTCGCCGCCACCAAGCGAGCCGAGAACACCTTCCGCAACGTGCTCAATGCCGCTCCCTGATGGCATGCTCGTCGTCGATCAAGCCGGCAAGATCATCATGGCCAACGCCGAAGCTGAGAAGCTTTTTGGCTATACGCGCGAGGAGCTCATCGACCAGTCGGTCGATATCCTCGTACCCGCTAGCATTCGGCGTGCTCACAAGAAATATCGGGCGATACCTCAAAATCCCCAAGCACGCGGCCGATGGGACAGCCCTGCTTAAGCCGGCCGCCACAAGGATGGCAGCGAAGTCCCGGTCGAGATCGCCCAGCTCGCTCGAAACGGATACGGGCAACTTCGTTATTGCCAGTATCCGTGACATCAGCGTGAGCGGCTGCATTTCTACGAAGCTTCCGAGCGAAAAGAATGAAGAGCTCGAGCGCGCGTCGAAAGCAAAGGACCACTTCCTTGCGAACATGTCGCACGAGCTACGAACCCCGCTCACCGTCATTCTAGGGTTCATCAAGACTCTAATGATGCAAACGGCGGGCCCGCTCAACGCTGAGCAGGAGCGTCAGACCGCGAAGATCGAAACCAACGCGGCACACCTTCTGACCTTGCTCGACGATCTGCTCGATCTCGCAAAGGTCGAGTCCGGCAGCAATGAGATAAGTTTTGAACCTGTCGATCTGCGATCCGTGTTGGAGGATCTTGAGGCGTCATGGCAGCCGGAAGCGGCGAGCAAAGGCCTGTCGTTGACAATCCAGTGCCCGCAACGCTTGGACCTCAACCACAGCAACCGGCGCATCGTCACGCAGATCCTGCAAAACCTGCTTAGCAACAGCATCAAGTTCACCGATCGTGGCTCGGTGCGCGTCGCGGCCGAACGCGAATTTCGCAACGACAGGACTGAGACCCGTATTCACGTCATCGACACCGGCATCGGCATCAAGCCTGAGGACGACGACAAGCTCTTTCAACCCTTCAGCCAGCTCAACCCCGATACTTACAAGGGAACGGGCCTCGGGCTTCTCCTGTGCCGCAATTTGGCGCGGTCGATTGGCGGCGACGTCACTTATGAGAGCGTCCCCGGCCTGGGCAGCACATTCACGCTTGCTCTGAGGGAGGAGCCGAGCGCCTCCGCACTTGCGCGGTTGGCCGGCTGACGTCAGGCTCTGGCGGCCGCGAGGATACTGCGGACGCTGCTCGCCAAGGTCAGCGGATCGAATGGCTTGGGGATCACCCCGACGGCGCCGAGATCCAAATAATGCCGGCGCTCATGCTCCATGGTGCGAGCGGTCATGAAGATGACCGGCGTCTCCGAATGTCCGGGAAGTCCGCGCAAACGCGATAACGTCTCCAGGCCGTCGATCTCCGGCATCATGACGTCCATAAGGATCACGTCCGGCTGGAGCCCGCCTGAAAGGATGTCCAGCGCCTCGAGACCCGAGGATGCCGTGGTCAGCTCGATCTCCGGATCGGTTCCCAGAGAAATCGAGACGATGTCCCGGATATCTTCCTGGTCCTCAACCTGTAGTACGTGAATTGACATCACAGGTAGTGCCCGTCGACAAGATCAGCGCCTAAGCTAGAAACCGATCTTATTTTGGTTGGACCAAGCACCCTACTGTTGTGCCGCAACGAGGTTGCTAAGTTCGTAACGCCCCCGTGATCGGGGGCCTCTCGGCGTGAATGCGTCATGAATGGTGCGTTCAGCGCCACTTCAAAGCTGATTCTCCAATCTCGCGCTTACTCGAAGCAATGCGGATCGCCTGAACGGCCTCCGCCAACAGATCGGAGTAAGCACAATGACCCTGAGAACCCTGCTCATCACCGGAGTAGCGGCGCTGACCATGACCGCTGCCCTCGCGCCCGCTCATGCCGGCTCTTACGTGTCAGTCGAGCAATATGGCGCTGGCAACGCATTCGGCAGCGCGCAAACCGGCCGCAAGAACCGCCTGACCGTCTACCAGAACGGCTACTTCAACAACGCGGTCGGCAGCCAGACCGGCGTGCGCAACCGCGTCGTCATCGGCCAGGACGGCAAGTGGAACAACGCCAACGCTGCGCAGTTCGGTCGCGGCAACATCGTCGGCATCGCCCAGTTCGGCAAGGGCCACACCGCCATCACCACCCAGGACGGCTACGGCAACGCCATCGGCGTCATCCAGGCGGGACATGGCAACAGCACCCACGTCACCCAGATCGGCCGGGGCAATGTCTCGGTCATCGTCCAAGACTAACGCGGATCAGGAGATCACACCCATGTCACGCTTCATCGTGAAATTCCTGGCCGGTTCGCTGCTGCCCGTTGGCCTCGCCTTCGGTGCGGCGGCGGGCGCCCTGGAGCCCGGCGCAACCGGGCTCCCTTCTTGCGACATCCAGGTCTCCCGGCATGGCGGCATGGTCGAGCTCGAGGCGCTTGCCTTCGCGCCCGCGCCCGCCACCGGCATCTACGAGATGCAGATCTCGCAAGGCGGCCCTGCCGGCCGCTCCAACATCAGCCAAGGCGGCGCGTTCGAAGCCGGCCCCGGCGTGGACGGCTCCCTCGGCGCCGTCTCGCTCTCCGTGAGCGGCAACTACCGCGCCACCCTCAAGGTGCATTGGAACGACGGCACGCCTGACTGTGTGCGCCAGGTCGATAGCGGCCGCGTCCTCTAGATCGAGAAAGGAAACCGATCATGTCGAAGATCAAGACCAACTCAGCCCTTGCGGCAGCCGCCATCGTGCTCACCATGGGCCTCGCTACTCCGGCGTCAGCCGGCAGCTTTACGATCTCGTTGACGCCGAGAGGCGACAGCGCCGACCTCATCCGCAACGGCTTGCAGATCTATGGGATCGTCAACGAGCTTCAAGGTAAGAACAAAGCCAAGGTCGACCAAAAGGGCCGCGACAATGCCGCGGCGGTCAGCCAGAGCGGCGCCGGCAATTACGGCCTCGTTTATCAGCGCGGCCGTAGCCACAGCGCGACTCTCTCCCAGGCCGGACGCAACAACACCTACGGCATCTTCCAATTCGGCAAGGCGACCAATGTCGATGTGGTTCAGGTCGGCAGGGGCGACGTCGGCCTCGTGTTCCAGGGCGGCTGGTAAGCAATCGCCACGCGGGCTTACTCTCAAGCGATGCCTGTTTGACCCGCGCCGAAGCGAGACCCTATGTTTGTGCAGTCCTACCCGAAACGAGCACGCATGGGCGGCGTTGTAGATCATGCCGCAAGTGACGCTTCCCAGGGAGGAAGGACATGCAACGAGCTGCCACAGCATTCGCGTGCGCTTGCGTGTTGTTGTTGGTCGGCTGCGGTGATCCGGGGCCGAAAGGCGATCCCGGTCCGGCCGGGCCACAGGGCGAGACCGGCCCGGTGGGGCCTGCCGGACCTCAGGGTGAGGCCGGACCCGAAGGTCCCGCGGGACCGCAAGGCGAACCGGGCCCCCAAGGACCAACTGGCTCACAAGGAGAGCGCGGTGAGCCCGGTCCCAAGGGCGAGACTGGGCCGAGGGGCGCGCAAGGTGAGCCCGGCGAAGCCGGCACCGCAGGGATTCGCATGGTCGGACCAATCGGCGACGGCAAGAAAGCATCCTGCGCCGCAGGCGAGATCATGATCGGCGCCTACTGCACCGGAAACTACGTCTCCTACCCATTGCAGGTCGGAGCGGGAGGCAGGCAGGCGTGGTGCCCCGCCGGTCAAGGATCGGACGTGAAGCTCATCCTGATTTGCGGCAAGCAGTAGCAGACCTACGCTAGAGCAGCGGCAGCGAGTAGTTCACGATGGCGCGGAACTGGTCGAGGTCGTCGCTCGGGAAGGGTTGGTCGGGAACCTGCCAGTTGATGTATTCCAACTCGACGCGAAGGCCCTCCAGCGGCCCGCGATGCGGCTCGTAGACGAACCGCAAGTCGAGCTCGTCCTGATCGGCGAAGCCTTCGTTGGTGAGAAGATTGAGCGTGCCGTAGCCTTGACCCCACGCGGCGAAGAACTTCACACCTTCGAAGCCCAACCGCGCGAAGTCATATGACAGCGAGAGCATGTAGGCGCTCACATCCGCCTGGTGAAAGTTGGTGACGATCATGGCGGTGTACGACGTGCTGTAACCAAACGGTTTCTCGATGTTCGCCTCGTCGCCGGTCTTGGATACCGCGCCGGTGAAAACAAGGCCTCTGTAGCTTGCAATGAACCGCGCCGACGCCTGGTAGGTGTTATACGGCCCACCGGCAATGAGATCCGCCCCTACCGTTCTCTGGTCGAGAATATTAGCGCCGGCCCGGAAGCATGGTCCATCGTCATCGTTCCGGCACGGCAGCATATAGTCAATCTCGCCATAGGCCGTGTTCAGAACGTCGTGCATCCAGTAGTTCACTGCGCCGACATTCATATGCTTCATGCGGTAACTTGCGCCGGTGATTAGCATGCCTTCGTCCTGCGTCACACCAAGACCGTCGCTCATCGAGACGAAGTCGCCGTCGTCCCACGGCTTGTAGCGCGTGAGGTATGACGCAATGTAGGTAAGGTCTCTGTTCTGGTCTTCGGGCAGCAGCACCACACCCTCGAAGGTCAGCGGGATCATTCGGATGTCGTATGGATTGACGTAAGGAGTCCGCACGAGTTGGCGACCCGCCGTGATCTCCTGTCCGGCGAGCTTGATGCGTCCGTTGATCTGACCGAACGTCGTGATCTGATCGCCGTCAGGCGAGAGGTTGTCCGTTTCGCCCGCGAATTCGTTCGCGTAGAGCGGCTGGGTCGTGTAGAGCGCGCTGCGCAGCTGGAAGACGTCGGCGATATAGCCCGACTGATAGGCGAGCCAGCCGCCGGTGGTGAGCGCTTCGGGATCGTCGAAGCCGAACTGATCTTCGTCGAACAAATAGGTGCGGCTGTTCACCCGCAAGTCGGTGTCGCGGATAAAGGCTGGTGCTGTTGGCCTGCGGGCCGCCCGCTGCGCCTTGAGCGCCTCCTCGCGCTGGTCGACATCGTACGGCGTGCCCTTGAGATGCTCCCGCGGCTCGATGGGGCTGACGAAGCCTTCGAAGATCGGGCCATAAGCTTCGCGGGCGCTTGACGGTATGGGATAGTCGGTCGCGCCTTGCGCGAGCGCACGAGGAGCCGTCCCCGCGCCGCACAGGACAAGCGCGAGGATGAGGGTAGCCCAAAAGGCTCCCGTCATCCGCCCGGCCATCGACGCGCCTCCCCCACCGCATCGGAGACAGTCTCTCGATCAGGGGCTTAGGCTAGCTGATTCTCGGGGGGCTGCGAATCGGCGCACCCCTCGCCCCTCCCGCTCCGCCCCCGGCTTTGCTAGTCTCCGGCCACGAAAAATCCCAAGGCTCTCAATAAGGTCGGTCCATGCTCAGACATACGCGCCGCCGCGCGCTCGGTCTCCTTGTCGCCGCCGGCGTCGGCGCCCGTCTGCTGCCCATGCCGCGCGCCCTCGCCGCCGACAAGCCCGAATGCTTCGACAGTAAGGACTTCGGCGCATGGAAGGCCCAAGCGAGCAATACGAATGCCGGCGCGCGGCTGAACAATGTCGAGCTCGTCGATTTCGAGAAGTGCGATCTGATCATCGACGTTCAAGTGTCCTCGACCTTCGAGAGCAAGATCGTCGTTTATGGCGATCCCGGTGGCACGCGCCTGCCCAAGAAGTTCCTCATCAAGGAGGGCAATCGCCTGATCGTGAAGACGGCGGACGGTAGGGACGCGATCGACGAGCAGCTATGCGGCAACTGCACCGACATCTTCGACGACAAGGTGAGCATCGTGCTGCCGCTCTCCGTCTCTCCCCTGTTGCGCGAGGAGGACTCGGTCGAGATGGCGGTTCGCCTCGAGGGCAAGGATCTCGATTGCCGCTTCAAGCTCGACTGCGTGACCTTGCGCAAAGGCCTCGACTGGGCGGTGGCGCGGCGCGACGAACTCGCCGACACGTTCCTTCACGACGAATGCACCGAGCCGGAGGAGCAGTGCTTCATCACCACCGCTTGTTGCGAGACGCTCGGTCTCGACGACGATTGCTTCGAACTTCGGACCTTGCGCCGCTACCGCGACGAGGTGCTGGCCAAGCAGCCCGGCGGGGTTGAGTTAATTCGCTTCTATTATGTGCTCGCGCCGCGCATTCTTGCGCAACTTTCCAGTGAAACGCGTCAATTGCGCTTAGCCTTTGTCTATCTACGCTACGTTCTTCCCGCCGCCATCGCCGCCAAGCTTGGCCTCAACGCCCTCGCTTATCGCCTCTATGTGCAGATGCTCCGCGACCTCTCCGGCGACATGACAACGGGCGCGGAATCTCTTCCGCGCCCGCTGCCTTGAGCCTTCCTCGAAGTCTTAGCTGACCGCTTCACCGCCTTCGAATTTCAGCGGATCGCCGATGGGCTCGAACGCCCACACCATGGCATCGCCTGTGGCGTTGCAGAGATAAAGCGCATCAGCCTGATCCTTGACGAAGATCACGAAGCCGGGATCCTCGGTCAGACCGTCCGGACGGCTCGACAGAACGGTGCCACCGTCTGGCAGATAGGCCACACAGACCTGCTCGGCGACGACTTGAGGATAGTCCTCATAGCCGCCGTCAGACGCCGGCTGGAGACCGATCAGCTCGGGCCCTGCTCCTTCGAGCAGGTCGTCGTTCACGAACGAATAGGAGTAGACGTTGCCCTGGGTATCGGCATCGCACATCCAGAGCTGGCCCTTGGCGTCGTTCAGCCAAACGAGGCTGAAGCCGATGCCGCTACCGTCGTCCACCGCGCCAATCGATTCGACCGGCTGAAGCGGGTTGATGGCCGAGCAGGCCTCGATTGCCGCGGCATGATCCGTGCCGCTGGTCTTAGCGCTGGCCGGAGCGAGCGCCAGCGCGGCGAGCGAAAGGGCCGCCGCAGTGCCTATCATTAGAGATTTGGTCTTCATCGTGTCTCTCCTCTGAGGGATTGCCGGGGGCAAGATTGCCCTTGGCTTGAGCCTCAGATGGCGAACCCGGGGAGCACCTATTGTGAGCCCCGTCACACAGCCCCTCATCCCGGCAAAACCCCTCCTGGCCTCAATGAGGCCGCTCCCGGGCCCCGCCCCTAACCTTTTGAAGACCGGCAGGAACCCGGAAGGGGGTTCGCGCATTGAGGGGGAACACCGGTTACGGAGGGGTCTGACACCGGTGACGGAGGGATCTTCCGTATTTTCGAAGGAACTGCCTGCGCGCTTAGGGGCACCAGCGCGCACGTGACAAGGGGACAGTGGGGCGCTGGCGGCGCGGCGGGGTACCCGTGCGGCCAAGGAAGGGAGCAATAACGATGACGAGTTCCACCATGTCCTTGGCGGATCGCCTCGATTGGCATCCGGTCCACCGTGCGACGGCGCTCCTGCGTCAGGCGCTGCTCAGCACAGCAACCCCAGCCCCGGACCCAGCGGAGATCTGGGACGACGGCATGTTCCGGCTTGACCAGGCGCCTGCGGATCTCGCGCACGGGCCGGTCAGCATCGCCCATCCAGTCTCGCTCGCCGAGCTTCTCGGCCTCCCCGCAAGCGACGAGCAGAACGGCATTTGTCAGCCCTCTGTCACAGACGCGGCCGATGGTAGCGCCGCGACCGCCCCTTCTGAGGACGCGTCGGAGGAGGACGCGATGCTGGATGGAACGGCGCAACTCCAGCTGCAGAACATGGTTGCGGCGTTTTATGAACGCCAACGTCAAGCCAGCATGCTGGTGGCCTGCTCGGTCGCAGCCGCCTTTGCTCTGACCTTCGTCGGACTTGTTCTCCTCTTTAGCCTGACCGACCGCGCCCCTGCTGCACAAGACGGTGCGGCGCCCGAGGATGGCACATCCATGGCACGGCACGCCGAGGTGATCCTCCCGCTGATCCGCCCCGATGTCCGCGTCAAGCCGAACCGTTCGGCAAAGGCCTCGCTTGTGGTCCCGGCCACCGCCGGCGCAGACCTGCCTCCCCTGATTCAGGCGTCGACCGGTCCGCAAGTGATCGTCGCGACACCCCTGCGGCCCCTCGCTTTGGGGCCTCTCCTGCCGCTCGGACCTGCGCGGTATCTCCTCCTCCGGGGCCTTCCCGATGGAGCTGAGTTGTCCGGCGGCCGTCGCACGGACACCGGTACGTGGATGATCAAGGCGGCTGACATGCCAGGCCTCACCCTCACCTTGGGCGCTAACGCGAGCGGCGACTATCCTCTCGAAGCCTATCTGCTCGACGCTGAGAGCGGGCCTCAAGCGCGGCGCAACCTGGTGCTGCGTATCGACAACACACCGCAAATCTACGCCGCTGGACTCGGGCTTGGCTGGCCCATGGCGTCACCGGCGGCCTCAGAGCCGCCGGTTGACGCCTCCCCGGGCAACGCGGACGTGACGCGCGAGCACGCCCAGAGTCTGCTGGACCAAGGCGATGTTGCCGAAGCGCGGGCGCTTCTAACGGACCTGGCTGAGCGTGGCGACGCGAATGCGGCTTACGAACTCGCGCTGACATACGACAGCGAGGTTCTGGCCAAGGCCGGGCTTGATGACGTTGATGGCGACGATGCCAAGGCGCACGCCTGGTACCAATACGCCGCAAACGAAGGTCATGCGGGCGCAGCCCAGCGTCTTCAGACGCTGGCTAAACCACGTGGCGGCGCCTGAGCTCCGCCAACACTCGCTCCGCCAACGCTTCAGGGTTCGTGTCGCTCGTCTTGAGTGCCAACTCCGCCTGCTCAGGCCGTTCGTACGATGAATCGATACCGGTGAAATTCCGTATCAGACCGGCCCGGGCTTTGCGGTAGAGCCCCTTGGGATCGCGCGCCTCGCACACTTCAAGCGGCGTATCGACGAAGATCTCGAGGAACTCGCCGTCACCAAGAAGCTCGCGCGCCATGCGCCGCTCCGAGCGGAACGGCGAGATGAACGAGACCATGACAATGAGCCCGGCGTCAACGAACAGTCTCGCTGCCTCGGCCACGCGGCGAATATTCTCCACGCGGTCCGCATCGGTAAAGCCGAGATCCTTGTTGAGGCCTTGCCGGACATTGTCGCCGTCGAGCATATAAGTATGGCGGCCAAGCGCGTGCAGCCGCTTCTCGAGCGTGTTGGCGATGGTCGACTTGCCGGAACCCGACAGACCGGTGAACCACAGCACGCAGGGCCTCTGTCCCTTGAGGCCGGCGCGCGCCGACTTGTCGATGAACATCTCCTGCCATTGCACATTGGTGGCACGGCGCAAGCCGAACTCGACCATGCCGGCCGCTACCGTGGCGTTGGTGAAGCGGTCGATCAGGATGAAGCTGCCGGTATCCGAGTTTTCCCCGTAGGAGTCGAAGACGAGCGGACGCGCCATGCTGAGATTGCAAAGGCCCACCTCGTTCAGCTCAAGCGTCTTACCGGCCACGTGATCGAGATTGTCGACGTTGAGCTTGTACTTGAGCGCTGACACAGTGGCCGTCGTCGTCTGGCTGCCGCATCTTATGGTGTAGGCGCGACCGGGAAGCATGGCCTCCTCGTCAAACCAAATGACCTTGGCAGCGATCTGGTCGGACACCGACGGGGCGTCGTCCGGCGATGCGATCACGTCGCCGCGGCTGACGTCGACTTCCTCGGCAAAAGTCAACGTGACAGCATCGCCTTCATGCGCTTCGTCGAGATCGCCGTCGGCCGTGACTATGCGCGCCACATGGATTCGCTTACCCGAAGGCAGAATGACGACTTCGTCGCCCGCTTTGACGCTTCCGCTCGCAATCGTGCCGGCATAACCCCGGAAGTCGAGATGCGGCCGGTTCACCCATTGCACCGGAAACCGAAATGGTCCACGCGCCGCCTCGTGACTCACATCAACGGTCTCCAGATGCCCGAGCAGAGTCGGGCCGTGGTACCAGTGCATGTGATTGCTCGGGGTCGTGACATTGTCGCCCTTGAGCGCCGAAACGGGGATCTCCGTGATGAGATCGAAGCCCAGCGGCTCGGCAAACTTTCTGAAATCGTCGGCAATCGCCTCGAACCGCGCCTGATCGAAGTCGATCAGGTCCATCTTATTGACAGCGAGCGCGACCTTCTTGATCCCGAGCAGCGACAGGATGCAGGCGTGACGACGCGTCTGGGTCAACACCCCTTGCCGCGCATCGATCAGCAGCACGCCAAAATCGCAATTGGATGCACCGGTCGCCATGTTGCGCGTGTACTGCACGTGGCCCGGCGTATCGGCCACGATGAACTTGCGCCGTGGCGTCGAGAAATAACGGTAAGCGACGTCGATGGTGATGCCCTGCTCGCGTTCGGCTTGAAGCCCATCCACCAGGAGCGCGAGGTCGATATCGGTTTCGCGCGTCTTGTTCGGACGTTTGGAGTCACGCTCCACGCTCTTGAGCTGGTCGTCGAAAACCAACGCGGAGTCATAGAGCAACCGGCCGATCAGCGTGCTCTTGCCATCGTCGACGCTGCCGCAGGTGAGAAAGCGCAGCAACCCGCGATCTTCCTCGGCGGCAATCCGTGCGGCAAGCCGCTCGGCCGCGGACTCCTTTGCACCGCCAACAACACTCAACTGCGGCATCAGAAGTAGCCCTCCTGCTTCTTCTTCTCCATCGAGCCCGCCTGGTCATGATCGATGACGCGGCCCTGGCGCTCCGAATGCCGACTTGCGATCAGCTCCTCAACGACCTCAGGCACCGTCGCCGCGTTGGACTCGATTGCGCCGGTAAGCGGATAACAGCCCAGCGTGCGGAATCGCACTTTCTTCATCTGGGGCGTTTCACCGGGATCGATCGGCAAGCGGTCATCATCGACCATGATCAAGGTGCCGCCGCGCTCAACCACGGGGCGCTCCTTGGCGAAATAGAGCGGCACCACCGGAATATTCTCGAGGTAGATATAGGTCCACACATCGAGCTCCGTCCAATTGGACAGCGGAAACACCCGCATGCTCTCGCCGGGCTTCACCTTGGTATTGGCGAGATGCCAAAGCTCGGGCCGCTGACGTTTCGGATCCCAATTATGCGCCGCATTTCTAAACGAAAAGACACGCTCCTTGGCCCTTGATTTCTCCTCGTCTCGCCGCGCACCGCCAAACGCCGCATCAAAGCCGTGCATCGCGAAAGCCTGTTTCAAGGCTTCCGTCTTCATGATGTCGGTATGCAGGGCGCTGCCGTGCGTGATGGGCGAAATGCCGTCGCGAACGCCGTCCTTATTGATATGGACCATGAGATCGATCCCGAGCCGCTTTGCCTCGCGGTCACGGAACTCGATCATCTCGCGGAACTTCCACGTCGTATCGACGTGCAGTAGCGGAAATGGCGGCTTTCCCGGATAGAACGCCTTCATTGCAAGGTGCAGCAACACCGAGGAGTCCTTGCCGATTGAGTAGAGCATCACCGGGTTGCGGAACTCCGCCGCCACCTCGCGCATGATATGGATACTCTCCGCCTCGAGTTGCCGGAGATAGGTGGAAAGCCGCTGCTTCATGACTTGGTGCTCAAACTCTCTTCTCTGATGAGGACTGGGTTGCCTCGCGCGGAGATTTGTCCTTTTCGAGGCCCTTCCCATTTTGGGCCTTGGCATGGGCCGCAGCCTTGCGTTCCTGGGCAAAATAGCGATAGGCGCTGACCGGGATCAGAGCAAGATAGGTCACCGACCCCACCGCCAGCGTGAGGGAGGGATAGGTCAAAAGCAGGGCAATGAAAAGCGCTGCGAGCACGAAAACCGGCGGGACATATTCACGCGGGATTCGCTGGCCAATCATCTTGATCGAGAAGGTCGGCACTTTGCTGACCATAAGTAGCGCAATCACCAGCGTATAGATCAGCACGAGAGGCGTGAGGACGGGCACGTGGAGACCAAGGTCTTGCGCATAGATCGGCAGCAAGAGAATGATGGCGCCCGCCGGCGCAGGCACGCCGACGAAGAAGGCGTTCTTCCACGCGGGCAAGTCCGTCCGGTCCAGCGACACGTTGAAGCGCGCGAGACGCAGCGCCGAGCAGACCGCGAACACGAGCACGGCGATCCAACCCAAGCTGCGCAAATCCTCCAGCGCCCAGTTGAACATGATGATGGCGGGCGCCACGCCGAAATTGACAAAGTCGGCCAAGCTGTCGAGCTCGGCGCCAAACCGCGACGAGGCCTTCAGCAGTCGGGCCACATGTCCATCGATGCCGTCGAGAAACGCAGCAAATACGAGCGCCGCAACCGCCAGGTCCCAGCGATGCTCGATACCCATGCGGATCGCAGTCAAACCTGCACATAGGCCGACCAGGGTGAAGATGTTGGGGACGAGCACCCGGATCGGCACTTGGCCGCGGGCGAACACCAGCTGACGCCGCTTGCGCTCGTCCCGTTCCGGGTCAAAGGGCGGAAACATACTCATTTACGCCTCATCTAGAGCGCTGCCGGCGACTGACGCAATCACCGTCTCGCCGCCAATTGCCGTCTGACCAAGCTCGGCAAGAACCTCAACGTCAGCCGGCAGATAAAGGTCGACCCGACTACCGAAACGGATCAGGCCAACGCGCTCGCCCGCCGCCACGCTAGCCCCCTCGCCCGCGAAAGTCACGATCCGCCGCGCCACGAGCCCGGCGATCAGGACCACGCCGATCTTGGTCCCGGTCCCAGTCTCGATGACCAGCGCTTGCCGCTCATTATCCTCGCTCGCCTTATCGAGTTCCGCATTTAAAAACGCGCCCGGCACATAGGCGCTGTGCACGATCCGGCCGCCCACCGGCGCGCGGACGATATGCACGTCGAAAACGGAAAGAAAGACCGATACCCGCGTCAGCGGCGAGGTACCAAGCGCAAGCTCCCGTGGCGGCGTCACGTCATAGACCACGTTTGCGACCTTGCCGTCGGCGGCGCTCACGACGAGTCCCGCCCGCTCCGGCGTTACCCGCTCGGGATCGCGGAAGAAGTAGGCGCAGAACGCGGTGAGCAGCGCGCCGAGCCAGCCAAGCGGCGGCGCCACCAGGAATAGAAACAGCGTGGCGACCGCGCCGATGGCTACGAACCGATAGCCGTCGCGGTGGATCGGCACGAAGGCGCCTGTAATGGTGTCGAGAAGCGAGTGCCGGTCGTTCATGGGGGATGCTTAAATCAGATCGCTCAGGTTGAGGCCAGCGCCTCGTCCTCCAGGCGCTCGGCGGCGCGGGAGTCGTGAAGCTCGTCCTCTTCTAATGCATGTGCCAGCCGCTCGCGCGCCTCGTCGGCCTCGCGCTGGCGCGCCCATAGGCTCGCATAGAGCCCGCCCTTGGCAAGCAGGTCCGGATGCGTGCCCTGCTCGACGATCTCGCCGTGGTCGAGCACAATAATGTTGTCGGCGTGCACGACCGTGGACAGACGGTGGGCAATCACGAGGCTCGTCCGCTCGCGCGCCACGCATTCGAGCGCGTCTTGGATCTCCTTCTCGGTGTGACTATCGAGCGCCGAGGTCGCCTCGTCGAGCATCAGGATCGGCGGCGATTTGAGAATGGTGCGGGCGATCGCCACGCGCTGTTTCTCACCACCGGAGAGCTTCAGGCCGCGCTCGCCGACAAGCGAGTGGTAGCCTTGCGGCAACGTCATGATGAAGTCATGAATCTGGGCCATGCGCGCAGCCTCGTGCACTTCCGCCGCGGTCGCGTCGGGCTTACCGTAGCGAATGTTGTACTCGATCGTGTCGTTGAACAGCACAGTGTATCTTGCGGAACCATGCCGATCGCCGCGCGGAGCGAGCTTTGGGTGACGTCCTTGATGTTCTGCCCGTCGATCGAGACCTTGCCGCTAAAGAGATCGTAGAAGCGGAACAGAATCCGCGAGATCGTCGACTTGCCCGCACCGGACGGCCCGACGATGGCCACCATCTTTCCGGCCGGCACCTCGAAGCTGATATTTTTCAGGATCTGGCGCCCGGCATCATAAGCGAATGAGACATCCTCGAATTTGATCGCGCCCTTGGTGACCTTAAGCGGCTTGGCACCCGGCCGATCGACGATCTCCGCCGGCTCGTCCAACAGCGCGAACATGGTCTCCATGTCGATCAGGCCTTGCTTAATCTCGCGGTAGACCATGCCCATGAAGTTCAGTGGCATGAATAGCTGAATCAGAATGGCATTGATCATCACGAACTCACCGACGGTGAGCACGCCAAGCGTCACGTCACGCGCCGCGAGCAACATGCATGCGACCATGCCAACGGTGAAGATGACCGCTTGGCCCGTGTTAAGCAGGCCGAGCGAGGTATAGGTGCGGACCGCCGCTTTCTCGTAGCGGGCCATGGACGCATCGAAGCGCCGCGCTTCCAGCTCCTCGTTGCCGAAATACTTTACCGTCTCGTAGTTGAGCAGGCTGTCCACGGCCTTGGCGTGCGCCTCGGTGTCGCTCTCGTTCATGTCGCGGCGGATGACGATGCGCTTTTCGCTGGCGATGAACGTGAACCACACATAGAGCACGACGGTGACGAACACGACCACCACGTAGACCCAGCCGAAATACCAGGCGATCAGGCCGGCGATCAGGACGAGCTCGACGGCGGTCGGGATCGAGTTCAGCACCGCCATGCGCATGATGGTGTCGACGCCGGCGACACCGCGCTCGATCACCCGGTTGAGACCGCCGGTACGCCGCTCGAGATGAAAGCGCAGCGAGAGCGTATGCAGATGACGAAACGTGCGGTTGGCAAGCTGGCGCACCGCGTTCTGCGACACGACGGTAAACACGACGTCGCGCACTTGCGCGAACAACACCATCAGGACGCGGCCGACGCCATAGGCGACGATCAGCATGGCGGGGACGAGGGCAAGACCGAGAAAGGTGACGCCCGGGGTCGCGCCCGCGGCGCTCTCGCCGGTGAGGTAGTCGACGACGTTCTTGTAGGCGATGGGCACCGCCAAGGTGACCACCTTGGCCAGAACCAGCGCGCCAAAAGCGAAGATCACCCGCAAATGCAAGTCGGTCCGGCCCTTAGGCCAGACATAAGGGACGAGCTGGCGGAGGACAGAGATGTGCCCCGCCCGTGCCTGGAGCACGGCGTCGCTTCTCGATTGCGGCAGCCGATCTTGCATGAAAGAACTTTTATATCAGCGCGTTGGCGCGGCAAAAAGGGCAGCGTCGGGCGCTGCCCCTCACCTCTCGTGCATATAGTCGTCTGACGCGGCCACGCCAAGCCGCCTCGGAGAGAGACGGCAAAATCGGATCTAGCGGCCCGGCGGTGGCGCCGCCAAGTCCTCGGCGGTCGGCTTGGTGAGCGAAAAGCTGAACTGGGCGCGCGCGGCCATCATGTTGGTCGTCTCGTCGAGCTGCTCGACGCGGACCATGTGCACATTGTCATCAATTTCGACTTTGTCCTCCGCGCTCCACGCGCCGTCATCCTCGGACGCGGCCACCTGGGCGAAGGGTTTGCCATCGAGATAGATGTAGACATCCTTGCCGGCGATTGCGGTTCCCGACAACTTGAACGTGCCCGGGCCCTCGCCCTCTTTGACATAGTCGACGACCTTCACGTGGATCGGCGATTTCGGAGACGGTGAAGAGGCCTCGCCCACAACGTCCGCATCGGGCGCCTCTCCTTCCGCGGCCATAACCGTACAGACATGAGACACGCCCAGAACAAGGATCAACGCCGTCGTCCAGGCCATGAACTTGGTGGCAATCATCTTGGTCATTTCCTTACTGCTATTCTCCAGACCACCGGATCGGGAAGCGTCGCGTCCGGTGCGTTTGGCCGGACCCTAACGGATCGCACGGAGCCTCGCCAGCGCCTTAACGGCGTTTGCTTGACGGCCCCCGAAGGCCGGTGGCAGATGGGGTTATGAACGATCATCAAAGCCGACAGGCACTCAAGAATGTCTGCGTTTACTGCGGCTCCGGAAAGGGCCAGAGCCCTGCCTATCTGGAGGCCGCGCGTGCATTCGGGCGCATCCTGGCAAGCACGGGTGTCGGATTGGTCTATGGCGGCGGCGATCTCGGCCTCATGGGCGCGGTGGCGCGCTCAGTGCTTGAGCACGGCGGCCACGTCACCGGTATCATTCCCAACTTCTTGGAAGAGCGCGAGCACATGCTTGTGGAAGTTCAAGAGCTGATCGTCGTCGACGACATGCATCAGCGGAAGCAGCTGATGTTCATGAAGTCCGATGCCTTCGTCGCGCTCCCCGGCGGCCTCGGCACACTCGAGGAGTTCGTCGAGCAGCTCACGTGGACGCAACTCGGCCGCCACACCAAGCCTATCGTGCTCGCCAATATCGAAGGGTATTGGGACCCGCTGATCACCATGTTCGACCGCATGAAGAGCGAGCTGTTCATTAGGTCCGGGCTGGAACTCAAGATGACCGTTGCCAACCGCGTCGAAGACATTCTGCCGACGATCGTGGCCGCTCTTCAGCCTGTGTCTCAGGACTATGAGGAAAAGGCCGAGGCCGAAGTCAGCGCCAAATTCTGACCGACTCACTGCGTCTCGATCTTGACGATGTCCTCCGGAAGCTCGAGCCAGTGGTGGCGCCGCGAAGCCCAAAACAACTTTGACGGCTTGGCGAAGCTCGGATCGGCGAAGCAACCGACCGGCACGCCGATCGTCCCCGGCAAACCTTCGGCGCGGAAGGCCACGGCGGTCCCACAGGTCGGGCAGAAATAACTCTCGATTGAGCGTCCCGAGTCGCCGCGCGACCGGTACGCGCTCCGTTCACCGGCAATCTCCACCTTGTCCTCCGAAAACAGCGCCGCATAAGAGAACGCGCTGCCAGTGCCACGCTGGCAATCAGTGCAGCTACAAAGATAGACGTCGAGCGGCTCGTCCCGCGCGGTGACCGTCAAAGCCCCGCAAGCACAGCGCGCGGCGCGCTCGCCATTCTCGCCCTGCTTCGTCATTGCCGACCTCCACGCCTCACGGCGCCGGCGCGCCGTCGCGGATCAGCTTGTAATTGATGGAATCAAGCAGCGCCTCGAACGAGGCATCGACGATGTTGGGCGACACGCCGACGGTGAACCAGCGTCTCCCCTCACCGTCTCGGCTCTCGATCAGGACGCGCGTCACAGCGTCAGTTCCGCCCGTAAGGATACGCACCTTGTAGTCCACGAGCTCAAGGTCGTCGATGTAACCCTGATACGGACCGAGGTCCTTGCGTAGCGCCTTGTCGAGAGCATTCACCGGACCATTGCCCTCGCCCACCGACATCACGCTCGCGCCGTCGATGCTTACCTTGACCGTGGCCTCCGAGATGGTGACGAGGGCGCCAAGCGCGTTGTGGCGGCGCTCAACCATGACGCGGAACGAGTCAACGTCGAAGAACTGCGGCACGTTGCCGAGCATGCGCCGCGCGAGCAGCTCGAACGACGCCTCGGCAGCTTCATAAGCGTAGCCTACGGCTTCGCGCTCCTTGACGACATCGAGCAGACGCGGCACGCGCGGATCGTCCTTGGCGACCTTGATGCCGATGCGGTCGAGTTGCGCCAGGATGTTGGACTTGCCGCCTTGGTCCGACACGAGCAGCTTCCGCATATTGCCGACGGATTCGGGCGGAACATGCTCATAAGTGCGAGGGTCCTTCTGCACCGCGGACACATGGATGCCGCCCTTGTGCGCGAATGCGGACTCGCCAACATAAGGCGCGTGACGGTTGGGCGCGCGGTTCAACACCTCGTCGAGCACGCGCGACGCATGGGTCAGCGTGCTAAGCTTGTCCGGCGTAACGCCGGTCTCATAACGCTCGGCATAATGCGCCTTCAGCAACAAAGTCGGGATGATCGACGTCAGATTGGCGTTGCCGCATCGTTCGCCGAGCCCATTAAGTGTTCCTTGAATCTGGCGCGCGCCGGCGCGCACCGCGGCGAGCGAGTTGGCCACACCGTTGTCGGTGTCGTTGTGCACATGAATGCCGAGATGATCGCCGGGGACGTGCTTCACCACCTCACTAACGATCGCTTCGACCTCTTCGGGCAAGGTGCCGCCATTGGTGTCGCACAGGACCACCCAACGGGCTCCTTCCTCATACGCGGCCTTGGCACACGCCAGTGCGTAGTCGGGATTCGCCTTGTAGCCGTCGAAGAAGTGCTCGCAGTCGAGCAGCGCCTCGCGGCCGGATCCCACAACCGCGGCCACAGACTCCTTGATCGCCGCGAGGTTCTCCTCGGGCGTGATGCCAAGGGCCACGTCGACGTGAAAGTCCCACGTCTTGCCAACGAGGCAGATCGCGTCGGCCTTGGCGGCCAGCAGCGCCTGGAAGCCGGGATCATTGGAGATCGAGCGGCCCGGCCGTTTAGTCATGCCGAACGCCGTGAATTTGGCACCCATCGGCCGTTTCTCGTCGAACAGCCGCGTGTCGGTCGGGTTCGCGCCGGGATAGCCGGCCTCGAGATAGTCAAGTCCAAGCCCGTCGAGCTGCTCGGCGATGAGCAGCTTATCCTCGAGCGAGAAGTCGACGCCGTGAGTCTGGGCGCCGTCGCGCAAGGTCGTGTCGTAGAGGGAGAGCCGTTCGCGAGACATCGTCATCTCTACACCACACCAAAGAACAAGTGCAGGGCCAGCAACGCCGCAAGCACCAGCACGAGGAGCTTGATCACGAGGTAGACGCGCCGCGAGCCCTTGAACGGCACATCTTGGAGGAACGGTTTCATCGCGCGCCCTCCTGCATCACGAGCGGTTTCCGCATCGTGGTGTTGGCGAGCCACTCGTCGCCGCAGCGGACGCTATTGCGCTGCTGCGGCACGTACCCGCGCTTGGAAAAAAAGCCCGACGCCGTATCGCTCGCATCGACGCTGAGGTTTTCGACGCCGCGGCCCGCAGCGAGCTTCTCCAGCGCGTCAGCGAGGAACGCGCCCACGCCTTGTCCGGCCGCCGCCGGGTGAACGTACAAAAAGTCGATCTTGTCGTTCGTCTCCAGTGACGCAAAGCCGACCGGCGACCCACCCAACGTCGCCACGATGGTGAGCCCGTCGTTCAGTCGCTTGGCAAACGCCGCCTCGTCGTCGCTGGCGGCGGCCCATGCCTCCTGCTGCGACTCCGTATAGTCGTCGCCCGTCAGCTCCATCACACTCGCACGGAAGATCTCCGCAAGCAGCGGCGCTTCCCCGGGCAACATGGGTCGGACAGCGAGCGGCGGGTTGGCTTGCGCGTTCATCGCGCCACCTCCCAGGTGGTCACCAGTTCTCCGGTCTTGGGGATCCTTGGCGTCTTTCAGCACGATGCCCTTGGCCTCAAGCTCGCCGCGGATGCGGTCAGCTTCCTTGAAGTCCTTCGCTTTGCGCGCAGCAAGCCTGGCTTCGACGAGAGCATCAACGACTGCGTCATCAAGCGCGATCACAGCGTGTTCAGAGATCGAGACTTTAAGATCATCACTAGAGTGTACAAACCGCACGCGCTCGATCTTGCTCCGCTCCCCGGAGAAGCCGAGGAACTGAAGCGCGGCGCGCAACTCCTCAAAGTGTCCGGCGCCATGTAGCTTATGCAGCTCGGCGATGGCTTTGGGCGTGTTGAGATCGTCGGCGAGTGCGTCGAGCACCGAATCCGGAACGCTCGGCGCGGGCGCAGCATGTCTCGACATCGCCGTACCAATCCCACAGCGCCTTGCTGTGCCTCGTCGAGACCGACAAGTGTCCAATCGAGCGGTTGCCGGTAATGTGGTGCGAAGCATGTTGAACCGCAGCGCCTCACCGGGCCACGCGTAGCCTTGCCAGCCAGTCAGGAGCTCATACACGGTGACGAAGTTGCCGAGGCTCTTCGCCATCTTCTCTCCCTCCACCTGGAGGAAGCCGTTGTGCAGCCAGTACTTCGCCATGATGTCGGTGCCATGCGCGCAGCGCGACTGGGCGATCTCGTTCTCATGATGCGGAAACACGAGATCGATGCCGCCGCCGTGGATATCGAACGTCTTGCCGAGATGTGCCGCCGACATGGCTGAGCATTCGATGTGCCAGCCCGGACGCCCCGGCGTTTCGATATCGCCGGGCGACGGCCATGACGGCTCGCCGGGCTTCGATGGCTTCCACAACACGAAGTCCATCGGATCTTTCTTGAACGGCGCGACCTCAACGCGGGCGCCCGCAATCATCTCGTCCAGCGAGCGTCCCGACAGCTTGCCGTAGTCGGCCATCGCCGCGACGTGAAACAGCACATGATCCTCGGCGACATACGCGCAGCCATTGGCGATGAGGCGGTCGATCATGACCCGCATCTGTTCGATATGCTCGGTCGCCCGCGGCTCGGCCGTGGGATCGAGCGCGCCGAGCGCCGCCATGTCGTCGTGAAATTGTTTCTCGGTCTTCGCGGTGACGGCGCGGATCGCCTCGTTCAGCGGCAGACCGGGATAATCCTGCGCCGCCCGTGCGTTGATCTTGTCGTCGACGTCCGTGATGTTACGGACATAGGTAACGTGGTCGGGGCCATAGAGGTGGCGCAGCAGCCGGAACAACACGTCGAACACGATGACAGGCCGCGCGTTGCCGATATGGGCATAGTCGTAGACCGTCGGTCCGCACACATACATGCGCACCTGTGCCGGATCGAGGGGCTCGAACGGCTCCTTCTTGCGGGAAAGCGTGTTGTAAAGCGTAAGCGTCACTGACAAGCCCCTTCGGCTTGAGGCCCGCCGGATGTTCGGAAATTGTGCTTTGGTTAAAGGAAGAACGACCCGCGCGAGCTTGTTTTGCTAGCCCGGAATGATGCCGCAGCAAATGATAAGGATGGGTTGCGCGTACTTCATCTTGGGGCCGCTTATGGCGGGAAACCGCCAAATCGTCAAGCAAAGCCATCTTATTGATGCCGCATTGACCCCGGATTTTAAGGGGGCATAATGGGTTAGAGGCTTTTCCCGGGGATCGGAAACCAATCGTGAGCGTCCATCGCCATCTTCGGCGCGTTTTCGCGTCGTCTGCGCGGTCGATCGGCCGTAAGGGCGCGCTCGCGTTGGCGCTGTCCGGCTTGGCCCTGGCTGGCGGCGCCGGCATCGCCTGGGCCCAAGTCACCGACCAGCAGATCCGCTGCATGCAGTTGCAGCAGGACCTCGCCGCGGCCCAAGGCGGCGGCTTTGGCGGTGAAGAGCTTGGCCGTATCGAGCAGCAGATTGCCCAGCAGGACCGCATCTACCAGGGCACTCAGGCCGCCATGGAAGACGCCGGCTGCTACGAGCGAATGTTCATCTTCGGCCGATCCCTGGTGCGCAGTCCCAAATGCCTCAACATGAACAACCGCGTCGAGCAGGCACGCCGGCAGCTCGCCCAGCTCCAGCAACAGCGTGAGGCCCTGAGCCGCGGCGGCGGCAACAAGCGGCGGCAGGCCGAGCTTAAGCAGGCCCTTGCCCGCAGCGGCTGCGCCGGATTTGAGGCGCCACGCCGTGGCGGCGGACTCTTCGATTTCTTCGGCGGCTCCGATCGCGAGGAGTACCAGACCCCGATCTATCGCAGCATCAACCCCAACGGCCGCTATCGGTCGGTGTGCGTGCGGCTCTGCGACGGCTTCTACTACCCGATCCACTATTCGACCTATGGCAGCCTGCTCCAGAAGGATGCCGAGCAATGCCAGTCGACCTGCGCCGCGCCAGCCGAGCTTTACGTCTATCGCAGTCCCGGCGGCGAGATTGAGCAAGCCATCTCGTTGAGTGGCTCCGCCTACATGGATCTGCCGGTCGCGCTGAAGTACCGCACGGAGTACGTCAAAGGCTGCTCGTGCAAACAAACGGAATACAACCCGACCGAGATCGAGGCGGCGAACAAGAAGGAAGCCAATGCCGGAGATGCCGCGCAGGCTGCCGCCGCGCCTGCCGCACCCGCGGCGACGCCCGGCGAGACGCCCCAGCTCGATATCGACATCACCGGCAGCGCCGAGCCCACAGAGGCCGCACCGGCCGAGCAAGGGGGCCAAGAGGTCGAGGCCGACATCACGCCGCCTCCGCCGCCCGCGGCGGAACAGCCGGCTCCAGCCCAGGCTCAGGGCCAGTCGACCGTCACCAAGAAGCCCCGGCTGTAAGCGAGCCGACTATTTCCTCAAGCCATCTTGCCTTCGAGCCGCGCCAGCGCACGCTCGCGGCCGATCAGCGGTAAGAGATGCTTGAGCTCGGGCCCGTGCTCCTCGCCGGTGAGCGCCAGCCGGAGCGGCTGAAACAGCGCCTTGCCCTTGGCACCGGTCGCGGCCTTGACCGCGCCCGACCACGCCGACCAGGTCTCCGCATCCCACGGCTCTGGCGGTAGCAGCTCGGCGGCCTTGCGGCAGAGATCGGCATCCTGGATGACCGGCGTGAGCGGGCCCGCGACGACGCGCCACCACGTCCTGTTGTCCGACAGCACGGCGAGATTGCCGCGCACAGCCTCCCAAAAGGCCTCTCCCCCAGCGACGTCCATCTCTGACAGCCGCTCAGCCACACTGGCATAAGGCAGGCCGTGCAAAAGCTTCGCATTGAGCAGGTGGAGATCATGAGGATCGAACCGCGCCGGGGCCCGCGACTGCTTGGCGAAGTCGAAGAGCGCGGCCAGCTCGTCGAGGCTCGCATGCGGCGCCACCGGGTCCGAGGTGCCGATCGTCGCCGCGTAGCTCGCCACCGCAAGCGGTTCGAGCCCCTCCGCCCGCATGCCCTCGATGGCCAACGAGCGATCGCGCTTCGATAGTGCCTGGCCATCGGCGCCGACCAGGAGATTGTGATGGCCGAACACTGGCGGTGCAGAGTCGAGCGCTTCGAACAGCTGAATTTGCGCCGCGGTGTTGGTCACATGGTCCTCGCCGCGAATGACGTGCGTGACGCCGAGATCAATGTCATCCACCACGCTCGGCAAGGTGTAGAGATAGGTGCCGTCGGCGCGCACCAACACCGGATCGGACAGCGAAGCCGCGTCGACATGCTGCGTTCCACGGACGAGGTCGTCCCAAACGACGTCGCGCGGCTCGAGTAGGAACCGCCAGTGGGGCTTGCGTCCCCCGGTTTCGAGTTTCGCCTTGTCGTCGTCCGAAAGATTCAATGCCGCGCGGTCGTACACCGGCGGCTTGCCCCGCGCGAGCTGACGTTTGCGCTTGAGCTCGAGTTCCTCGGGTGTCTCGTAGGCCGGATAAAGCCGCCCCGCTTTTTTCAGCTTTTCGACAGCCGCATCGTAAAGGGCGAAGCGATCCGACTGACGAACCAGCTTGGACCAGTGAATGCCGAGCCAAACTAGATCTTCCTCGATGCCGCGCGCGAACTCAGCCGTCGAGCGCTCCCGGTCGGTATCGTCGAGACGCAGGATGAGGGTTCCGCCGGACTTCAGCGCGAACAGATAGTTGATGAGCGCAGTTCGGATATTTCCGGCATGGAGCCGCCCCGTCGGGCTCGGTGCGAAACGGACGGTGACGGTCATCTAGAGCCGCTCGCGGAATTTGTTGGTGATGGGATAGCGGCGATCGCGGCCGAAATTCCTCTCGGTGATCTTCACGCCCGGTGCGGCCTGACGCCGCTTGTACTCTGCCAAATAGAGCATCCGCTCCACTTTCTTGACCAACTCCGGCGCATGTCCCCGCGCAACGATCTCCGATACCGGCATCTCCTGCTCGACCAAGCAATTCAGAATGTCGTCCAGCACGTCGTAAGGCGGCAGCGTGTCGATGTCGCGCTGATCAGGTTTAAGTTCGGCCGAAGGGTCCTTTGTCAGAACACTTTCCGGGATGATTGGCCCTTCGGGACCGCGGCAGCCCTTTGGCAGATGGGCATTGCGATAGCGCGACAACGCATAGACCTGCCCCTTGTACAGATCCTTGATGGGATTGAAGCCGCCATTCATGTCGCCGTAGAGCGTCGCGTAGCCCACCGACACTTCAGACTTGTTGCCGGTGGTGAGCACCAGCGGCCCTAGCTTGT
Organism: Hyphomicrobiales bacterium; assembly: GCA_041397675.1. Lineage (GTDB taxonomy): Bacteria > Pseudomonadota > Alphaproteobacteria > Rhizobiales > Methyloligellaceae > Methyloceanibacter. The sequence continues at coordinate 42,733 of JAWKWG010000005.1, forward strand.
TGGAGATCGCCATGAGGAGCGTACCGCGGGTGCGCGACTGAAGGTTCTCGGCGGTCGCGTCCTCAGGCGCGCCACCGAGCACGTCCTCGAGGCTCTTGCTCAAACCGTCGACGCCTTCATGGATCGGCATGATCTCGTAGCGCACACCGAGCGCCGTCGCGATCGCCTCGGCATCGCTCAGGCTCTCCTTGCTGGTGTAGGCATAAGGCAGCATCACGCAATGAACGCGATCGGCCCCAAGCGCGTCTACCGCCATCGCCGCACACAGCGCCGAGTCGATGCCGCCGGAGAGACCGAGCACAACTCCCGGAAAGCCGTTCTTGTTGATGTAATCGCGCAAGCCCGTGACACAGGCGAGGTAGTTTGCGGCGTCCCCCTCCTCAACCGCTGCGACCGCACCTGGCAGACAGTGCCAGCGTCCATCCTCGCGACGCCAGTCCGTCATGGCAACCGCAACTTCCCAAGCCGGCAACTGCACTGCGAGCTCGCCGTCGGCATTGAGCACGAACGAGGCGCCATCGAACACGAGTTCGTCCTGGCCGCCCACCTGATTGATATAGACGAGCGGGCGTCGCGTTTCCGCCACGCGCGTCTCGGCCACGCCGTAGCGCGTCTCCTGCTTGCCCATCCAATAGGGCGAGCCGTTGGGGACGATGAAGATCTCCGCTCCCGCCTGGACCAGCGCCTCGCACACGTCCTCGGCCCAGATGTCCTCGCAGATGGGCACGCCCAACGAAACGCCACGGAAGTTGATGGGCGCCGGCATCGGCCCGGCTGCGAATACCCGCTTCTCGTCGAATACGCCGTAATTGGGCAGATTGTTCTTGTAACGGACTGCCTGGATACGGCCGCCGTCGAGCAGCGCCACGGCGTTGTAGACCAGCGGCGTCTCGCCCCAGGGAAGGCCCATCAGAATAGCGGGGCCACCGTCCGCCGTGTCGCGGGCCAGCACCTCGCAGGCTTCGCGCGCGGCCTTCTGCAACGCGGGCTTCAGCACCAAATCCTCGAGCGGATAGCCGGTGAGGTAGAGCTCGGTACAGAGGATCAAGTCCACCCCGGCCTCGCCCAGGGGCTTTCGCAGCTTGCGAACCATCTCGACGTTGCCGTCGATGTCGCCCACGACCGGGTTGAGCTGCGCGAGCGCAAGCTTGAGAGAGGTCTTCATGTCACCGGCCATGGATCGAACTTAGTAGCGGGCGCGAGTGTGGCAAGCGCGCGCGACGCGGATATCCCCGCCTACTCGCCGGCTGCGACGGAAATCTCAGGCTGTCCCCGGCTCTCGCGCTCCCGCCGCAGACGCTCGGCCACGATGAATGCGAGCTCGATCGACTGGTCGGCGTTAAGGCGCGGGTCGCAGTGAGTATGATAGCGGTCGGACAAATCGGTCTCGGTGACGGCCTTAGCGCCGCCCACGCACTCGGTCACGTTTCGGCCGGTCATCTCTATATGGATGCCGCCGGCATGCGTACTCTCGCTCCGATGAATGTCGAAGAAGGCCTCGACCTCCTTGAGGACCAGATCGAACGGCCGCGTCTTGTAGCCGCTACCGGCCTTGATGGTGTTGCCGTGCATCGGGTCACACGCCCACACGACTGACTTGCCCTCTCGCTCCACGGCACGGATCAACGCCGGCAGATGGTTGCCGACCTTGTCGGCCCCAAACCGGCAAATCAGGGTGAGTCGCCCCGGCTCGTTCTGTGGGCTCAGCATGTCGATCAGCTTGAGCAGCTCATCCGGCTTGATGGTGGGGCCGCACTTCACCCCAATCGGGTTCTTGATGCCGCGCAGATAGTCGAGATGCGCATGGTCGAGCTTTCGGGTGCGGTCGCCGGCCCACAGGAAATGACCGGACGTGGCATACCAATCGCCTGACGTGGAATCGACGCGGGTCAGCGCCTGCTCGTAACCGAGCAGGAGCGCCTCGTGGCTCGTATAGAGGCTCGTCGAGCGCAGCTGCGGCGTGTTGTCGGCGGTCAGTCCGATGGCGCGCATGAAACGCAACGTCTCGGTGATATGGTCGGCCAGCACCTGGTAGCGATGACCAGCCGGGCTATCGGTGACGAAGCCGAGCATCCACTGATGCACGTGCTCGAGATTGGCGTAACCACCTTGCGCGAAGGCACGCAGCAGGTTGAGCGTGGCTGCCGCCTGACGGTACGCCATATGCATGCGCTGCGGGTCCGGTGTCCGCGAGGTTTCGGTGAAGTCAATACCGTTGATGATGTCACCGCGATAGCTCGGCAGCTCTTTGCCATCCTGCGCCTCGGTCGGCGCAGAGCGCGGCTTGGCGAACTGTCCGGCGATACGGCCAACCTTCACGACCGGGAAACCGCCCGCATAGGTGAGCACAATCGCCATCTGCAGGAAGACGCGGAAGAAGTCGCGGATGTTGTCGGCGCCATGCTCGGCAAAGCTTTCCGCGCAATCGCCGCCCTGAAGCAGAAAGGCCTCCCCTTGCGCGACGCGGGCGAGCTTGGCCTTGAGCTCCCGCGCCTCGCCTGCAAACACGAGCGGCGGAAACGTGGCGAGCTGCTGCTCGACCTGCGCAAGCTGGTCGGGGTCGGGATAGACGGGGACCTGCTCGATTGGCTTGGTGCGCCAACTATCGGGGGTCCATCGCGGTGCCATGATTACGCTCTCCAACAAAAGTCCACGCTATATAGGCGATTGATCGGACTGTGGCTAGGCAGGCCACATCCAATTGCCCAGCCCCACAAGCCATGCCACATATCTCTTAAAGCTAAGAAAAGGAACGAAGTTTTGCCGCATCGCCTCGAGCACAGCCATACGCCCAGCGAGATCGCAACGGCTCCGCCATGGGCCTCGCGTCAGCTACATCCGCGACTGGGTCTATGGCGGCATCGACGGCACGGTCACGACTTTCGCCATCATGGCCGGCGTTGTCGGCGCCAACCTCTCCGCCGCAGTAGTGGTGATCCTCGGCATTGCCAATCTCCTTGCCGACGGCTTCTCCATGGCCGCCGCCAATTACACCGGCACCAAGGCCGAGCACGACGAGTATGAGAAGCTCCGACACATGGAAGAGCGCCACGTAGAAATCGCGCCCGAGGGCGAGCGCGAGGAGATCAGGCAAATCTTCCGGGCCAAAGGTTTCGAAGGCGAGGCTCTGGAGGCCGCAGTGAACGTGATCACCAAACACCGCGAGCAGTGGATCGATACGATGATGGCCGAGGAGCACGGAATGCCGGCGACGATCCGCTCGCCGCTGAGGGCCGGGCTCTACACATTTCTCGCCTTCGTCCTGTGCGGTTCCGTTCCGCTTCTTCCCTACGCTGTGATGCTACCGAGACCCGAGGTGCCCTCGGCGATCATGGCGGGCGCCACCTTCTTCGCTATCGGCTCATTGCGGAGCTACTGGTCGCCCTCGCCATGGTGGCGCGCGGGGCTTGAGACCCTCGCCATCGGCATGCTGGCCGCAGGTGTCGCTTATCTGGTCGGCGACCTTCTGAAAGGATTCATCTAGCAGGCATAGGCTCTCCCTAACGCCTGCCAGTTGTGCCAAAGTTTGCGCCATGACGATTCCCGAGCCCAGTTTCAGCATCGGCATCGAGGAGGAGTATCTCCTCGTCGACAAGGAGACTCGCGACCTCACGCCTGAGCCGCCGGCGGCACTTCTCGCCAAATGCGAAGAAGCCCTGCGGGGCCAGGTGAGCCCCGAGTTTCTGCGCTCGCAGATCGAGGTCGGCACCCGCGTGTGCCGATCCGTGCAGGAAGCGCGCGACGACCTCGTCAATCTACGCTCGACCGTGGGGGAGATCGCCGAGGAGTTCGGCCTTGCGCTGATTGCCTCATCGACACATCCGTTCGCGCAGTGGCAGAGCCAGCATCACACCGACAAAGAGCGCTACAACGTCCTGGCCAAGGACTTGCAGCACGTGGCACGGCGTCTCGTCATCTGCGGCATGCACGTTCATGTCGGCATCGAGGACAACGATCTTCGCATCGACTTGCTCAGCCAAGCCCCCTACTTCTTGCCGCATCTCTTGGCACTGTCGACGTCCTCGCCGTTTTGGCAGGGGAACCAGACGGGACTCAAGTCGTATCGCCTGTCGGTGTTCGACGAGCTACCGCGCACCGGCATTCCGCACAATTTTTCGAGCTATAGCGAATACGAGCGCGCCGTCGATCTTCTCGTCAGCGCGGGACTTATCGAGGACGCCACCAAGATCTGGTGGGACATGCGGCCGTCGGCGCGGTTCCCCACGCTGGAAATGCGCATCACCGACGTCTGTCCGCTGATCGACGACTCGATCGCCATCGCTGCGCTCTATCTCTGCATCTTGCGGCTGCTTTATCGCCTACGCCGCCAGAATCAGCGCTGGCGTCATTACGCACCATTTCTGATCCGTGAGAACCGTTGGCGCGCGCAGCGTTATGGTATCGAGCAAGGCATGGTGGATTTCGGCAAGGGCGCCATCGTGCCGTTCTCTCACCTGCTGGAGGAATTGTTCGAGCTGGTGGCCGAAGACGCCGCCTATTTCGGTTGTGTCGCCGAGGTGGCCCATGCCCGAACGATTCTTAATCGCGGCACGAGCGCCGACCGCCAGCTTGCCCGCTACGAAGCGGTCAAGGCGCTGGGCGGCTCCGAGCACGCGGCCCTGGTTGCCGTGGTCGATGAGATCGTCGAGGAGACGATGACCTTGCCTGAGGTGAAGAAGCAACCCGCGCGCAAAAAGGCAAAGTCCGCCTAGAGCGTCGTCCCCATGCCCCCGTCGACATTGAGGGCAGCACCCGTGATGTAAGCCGCCTCGTCGGAGGCGAGGAACAACGCCGCATTGGCGATGTCCTCCGGTGTGCCGAAGCGCCGGAGCGGTGTCTGGGTGAGCAGCGCCTTGGCGATCATCGGATTTTGCAGGTAGCGGCCGATCAGCGCCGTCTCGACGTATCCCGGAAGCAGCGTGTTCACGCGGATGCCGTATGGCGCGTATTCAACGGCGAGACTCCGCGACAGCGCCGACACCGCACCCTTGGTCGCCGAGTAAACCGCCATCTGCCGCGTGTGTTTTGTCCCCATGATCGAAGACAAGTTGACGATCGATGCTTTGCCGGAGGCGCGCATCAGATCGAAGGCCTCACGGGCACAGCGCACCGTGCCGTCGAGATTGACGGCCCACACCTTGTCCCACTCTTCATCGGAGATGTGCCGGAAGTCTGCACGCGCGCCGACGCCGGCATTGTTGACCAGCACGTCGAGGCGCCCATGTGCTTGATTGATGGCCTCCATCAGCGCCTTGACTTGCGCCGTATCGGTGACGTCGACCGTGTGCGCGGTCGCGGCACCATTCGATTTCACGATGGCGTCGGCGACCGTCTTCGCAGCCTCGCCGTCGATGTCAGTGACGTGGACGTGAGCGCCCTCGCGCGCGAAGGTCTCGGCGATGGTCCGGCCGATGCCGGCGCCTGCGCCCGTGACCAGCGCGATCTTGTCCTCAAGCCGCCGCATCGGACCCCTTGATTGGTGTCGGCGGCTCCCACCTGTGCCGCATCGTCACGAACTCCTCGGCGATACTCGGATGGAGCGCCATGGTGGCATCGAGCTGCGCCTTGGTGACGCCGAGCCTGAGCGCGATTGCTGCCATCTGCACGATCTCCGCCGCATCGGGTCCGAGCATGTGGCAGCCGACCACCTTGTCGGTCTCCGCGTCGATCACGAGCTTCATGAAAACCTTCTCGTCGCGGCCGCTCAAGGTTGCCCGCATCGGTTTGAAGCTTGCCTTGTAAATGTCGACCTGCGCGTACATTTCTCGCGCTTTCTCTTCTGACAATCCGACCGTGCCGATCTCGGGCTCCGAGAACACGGCCGTCGGGATGAAATCATAGTCCATGGCCTTGTTCATGCCTTCGAACACGGTCTCGACAAAGGCGGTCGCCTCGCGGATGGCGACAGGGGTAAGGTTTTTGCGATCCGTGACATCGCCCACGGCGTAGATGCTGTCGACCGACGACTTCGAATATTCGTCGACCACGACGTGCCCATTCCAGCCAAGCTCGACGCCAGCCTGGCGCAGGCCGAGGTCGCCGGTGTTGGGTAGGCGCCCCGTGGCGGCCATCACTAGCGTCGCCGAGACCGATCCACCCTCCTTCAGCGCCACCTCATAGCCGCTCCCTGCCTTCTCGACGGACGCGACATTAACATCCATGCGGAACGTGATGCCGCGCTCAGCCATGGCCTCCGCCACACCGTTGCGCAAGTCCATGTCGAAGTCGCGCAACACTTGCTCGCCGCGATAGAGCACCGTGACCTCAACGCCGAGCCCAGCGAAGATGCAGGCAAACTCCATGCCGATGTAACCAGCGCCGATGATGACGATGCTCTTAGGCAGCCTCTCGAGCTTGAAACACTCGTTGGAGCTTATCAGATGCTCTTGACCGGGAATCTCGGGGAACGCCGGGTGTGAACCGGTCGCCACCAAGATGTACTCCGCCGAGATGGGCTTATCGCGATCGCTGAGCTTGACCGTGTGAGCATCTTCGACCGTCGCGTGGGTCAGGAACCGGTCGACGCCGGCGTTCTCCAGCGTGCGCGTGTAGACGCCGTTCAGCCGGTCAATTTCATTCTGCACATTGTGGATGAGCGTCGGCCAGTCGAACTGAACGTTGTCGCTGGTCCAACCGAAGGCCCGCGCATCCTCAATCTCGCCACCGTAGCGGCTGCCATAGACCAGCAACTTCTTCGGCACGCAACCACGGATCACGCAGGTACCGCCGATACGATACTCCTCGGCGATACCGACGCGCCTACCCAGTTCCGACGCGAGCCGCGCCGCCCGGACGCCGCCCGAGCCAGCACCAATGACGAACAGATCGTAGTCGTAGGCAGCCACTTGGACTCAAGCTCCCGGGCGCTGCATTGCCTTGATGCCATCGGGTCCGCCAATGATCGCGAGGTCGGCGAGACCGAGAAACAGGCCGTGCTCCACCACGCCAGGCACGCGCTTCATGGCAAATGCAAGAACTTCCGGCTCGGGGATGGTGTGGAACGCACAATCGACGATGAGATTGCCTTGATCGGTGATGAACGGCATATCGCCCTCCCCCGGCCTCAGCTTGATCTCCCCTTCGCACCCGGCCTCAGCCGCCAGCGCCTCGATCAGCCGCATGGTAGCGGTGAGGCCGAAGCGCACGACCTCGATCGGCAGCGGGTGTGTGCCGAGCGTCGGTACGACCTTGCTGTCGTCGGCGATGACCACCATGCGGTCCGACGCGGTCGCCACGATTTTCTCGCGCAACAGAGCGCCACCGCCGCCTTTGATGAGCCGGAGTTGATCGTCGATCTCATCGGCGCCGTCGACCGTAAGATCAAGCTGAGGTGTCTCGTCGAGAGACGACAGAGGAATGTTAAGCTTCTCGGCATGGGTGCGCGTCGCCTCCGACGTCGGCACGCATAAAACTTCCAAACCGCCACGCACCAACTCGCCAATTGCCTCGACGAAGTGATAGGCGGTCGAACCGGTGCCGAGGCCAAGCCGCATGCCCGGCTTGACGAACTCGACCGCAGCGCGCGCCGCTTCTTTCTTGAAGTTGTCGACTTTTGTCGCGCTATCAGCCATCAACCTTCAACCCCTGCTCGTTCGTCTAGGCGCGCCGATCATGCCACATTCGAAAGCCTCAGCCACCCGCCAACATGGCCCGCTCTCTACGCTGCCGCTTGCCATGCCGCAAGACACGTGTGAGAGAGGCGCCGTGATCAAGGATGCGACCATCGTTTTCGACCTCGACGGCACACTCGTTGATACCGCGCCGGACCTTACCAATGCGCTGAATGATGTGCTTGTGCGGCGCGGCTACGCGCCGGTGGCGCTCGCTTCGGTGCGCGCTGCCGTGGGGCGCGGGGCGCGCGTCATGATCGAGACGGCGCTGCGCAGGGCGGGCGCCAAAGATGACATCGAAGAGATGCTCGCTGAATTCCTGGTGCACTATGAGGCGAACATCGCCGCGGAGAGCCGGCCCTACCCGGGGACCGTCGCGGCGCTCGACCGGCTGCATGCATCGGGCGCGACCCTTGCGGTTTGTACCAACAAACGCGAGCGCTTGAGCCGGTTGCTGCTTCAAGCGCTTGACCTCGAACGCTATTTCGCGGCGCTGGCGGGGCGTGACACGTTTGGCGTGTCGAAGCCAGACCCAGGCCATCTCTTAGGGCGTGATCGACCGCGCCGGTGGAACACCGACCCGGGCGGTCATGGTCGGCGACAGCGACGTCGATCTCGCCGCCGCGAACAGCGCCGGCGTGCCGTGCGTGTTGGTGAGCTTCGGCTATGCCCCACCTTCCGCCGAAGACCCCTTCCCTGACGCGATCATCGATCATTTCGACGAACTCGAGCCGAGCGTGCGCGAGCTCCTGAGCCGCGACCGGAATAGAGCCGTCTCTGCCTCGTGAGGGTCCTCAACTCGCCCCGTTAAGCGCCCCAATTCCGCCCGAGATCGCCCCTAAACGACCTTTTTCAATGTTGCGCCATCGGCAAGACTGAGAGGTCTCCATGGGAAGGAGCGGCGGAATGCGCAGACGGATCGTGGCCGGCGTTTGCCTATTGCTGCTGTTTGCGGGCAGCGCTCATGCAGCCGAGGACGGCAAGAAAGCCGCCGATCAAGACAAGACGGACAAGGTCGATCTTGCCTGCGTACAGCAGCTTGCGCGCGCCGAGAAGCTTGTTCACGACAAGGCCGAGGCCAAGGCCTTGAGCGAGGCCGAAGAGCACAAGGCGAACAGGCTCCTCGATGAGGCCGACGCGTTCTGCACCGAAGGCAAGACCAAGCAGGCCAGCGCGACTCTCGGCGATGTCACAAGATTGGTGTCCGCGCCTGAAGAATAGCCGCGGGAGACGTCGGTCCTCGGTCCCCTGCCAGACCCGGGACGGCGTTCCTTGACTCGGCCCGAGCCCAATCGCTAAATCCCCTGGTTCCAGCGACAGAGGGCGGTTAGCTCAGCTGGTAGAGCACTGTGTTCACATCGCAGGGGTCACTGGTTCGAGTCCAGTACCGCCCACCATCCAAAACATTCAGGCCTTGCCCCTCACCCACGCGTCGAGGCTCCAGGGACCCCCGCCGGCGAAGACGAAATAGAGAAACACGAAGCAGTAGAGGATCGCCGCGTCGCCGCCGTTGGCGACCGGGTACATATTCTGCGGCGCGTGGGCCATCCAATAAGCGACCGCCATCTGGCCCGAGAGAATGAAGGCGACGGGCCGCGTGAACAGGCCGACCACGAGAAGCGCGCCGCCGACGAGCTCAAGAACGCCGGCGATCCAAGGCAACGTCCACATTTCGGGAGAGTGGGCCGAGGGCGGGAATCCGAGCAGCTTGGACGTTCCGTGCTCCATGAAGATCAGCGCGGCGACGATGCGCAGGATGCTGAGCACGCGCGGCGCCCAGACCGTCTGAAGTGCGTCGGCATTCATGGCGACCCCCCTTGTGGCTTCTTGATTCAGACGGGGAGTGTAGCCGCGAAACCTGCTTGCGTCAGCACACGGTCTCGTCAACGTGGCGGGCAGAATGGCGGCTTCAACTCGGGGTCAGGGAAGCCGTCGAACCCGCTGAAACGACTCGCAAAGAAAAAGGGGGATCCTGACCAGGACCCCCCGAGGCTTGGGAAGAAGCACTCAATTAAGCAGCAGCACTGATCTTCGTCGGCACCGACGCGATGGTCTTCAGCACCTGCGAAGCGATCTGGTAGGGGTCGCCCTGCGAATTCGGACGGCGATCCTCCAAATAACCCTTGTAGCCATTTCTGACGAAAGAGTGCGGCACGCGGACCGAGGCACCGCGATCCGCAACACCGTAGCTGAACTTGTTCCACGGTGCGGTCTCGTGCTTACCGGTCAAACGCATGTGGTTATCCGGGCCGTAGACGGAGATATGGTCGTCCAGGTTCTTCTCGAACTCGGCCATCAGCGCCTCGAAATACTCCTTACCACCGACTTCGCGCATATAGGCGGTCGAAAAGTTGCAATGCATGCCGGATCCGTTCCAATCGGTGTCGCCGAGCGGCTTGCAATGGTATTCGACATCGACGCCGTACTTCTCCGTGAGACGCTGCAACAAGTAGCGAGCCATCCACATCTCATCGGCGGCCTTCTTGGAGCCCTTGCCGAAAATCTGGAACTCCCACTGGCCCTTCGCCACCTCGGCGTTGATGCCTTCATGATTGATGCCGGCTGCAAGGCAAAGATCGAGATGCTCGTCAACGATCTGACGCGCGACTGAGCCGACATATTTGTAGCCAACGCCGGTGTAGTACTTGCCTTGAGGCTCCGGGTAACCCTCGGACGGGAAACCGAGCGGGCGGCCGTCTTTGTAGAAGAAGTACTCTTGCTCGAAACCAAACCACGCGCCCTCGTCGTCGAGAATGGTCGCGCGCTTGTTCGAGGGATGGGGCGTTTCGCCGTCCGGCATCATGACCTCGCACATGACGAGGACGCCATCCTTGCGAGCACCATCGGGATAGACGGCGACCGGCTTGAGCACGCAATCCGAGCTGCTGCCCTCGGCCTGCATGGTCGAGCTTCCGTCGAAGCCCCACAACGGTAGATCCTCAAGTGTTGGGAAGCTTGCGTATTCCTTGATCTGGGTTTTTCCACGCAGATTGGGCGTGGGGGTATATCCGTCGAGCCAAATGTACTCGAGCTTGTACTTTGTCATTTCGAGTCCTTCATGAGGTTTAGACGCGGGTTGCGTGGGATTCCCTGTCGCCGAAACGACCTTCCGGCCGATGGCTACCCGCGTTTGCAGCAGCAATTGTGCCAATTGGACGACAGCAGGCTCGCATCACGGCGCACCGGAACGCTTGTTGACGCCACCGCGGCTCGACACGTTCAGATTTTCGTAACGAATAGCGTCAGTTGGCCCACCCCTCCTGCCAGCACTAAGCGCCGCAGATGTCGCAGCAGACGTCGTTCGGCTGACACGCTGCACAATGCTGAACGGACAAGCAGATAGATTTCCCGCTGAAATAATAGTCACTTCGCAAATTTGTTGTGCAATCGGTCTCAACGTTTCGCTATAGGGGAATCCAACACGTCCGTTCCGCTCTTTCGCGGCGACGGACCTCATTCGAATGGAGACTCAAATGACGGCAAGTTCTTTTGGAGGAACTGCCAAGATCTATCAGTTCCCCACGGGCGGCCGCGCCGGCCTGGGCGGCCGTCGCAACCAGGCAACCCCCGCCAATGACTACACCGTGCCGCACTATGCCACGGTGGCATCGGGCAGCGCCTGGTATCACGAGGAGGCGATCCGCGAAGCCGAGCGCGTCCGCAAGAACTGATGAGTTCAGCAGGACGATCTGGTCTCGCAGACCGAACACGCTAAGAGGGCCGGCTCAGGCGAGCGCGGCCCTCTTTCGTTGTGCGCGGAATATAGATTTAGGCGCGCACAGTCTTGCGCGCAGGTTCGGCGCTTGAGTCCTCAAACATGGAAAGCATGGGCTCATCCGTCAGCACGACCTCATCGTAATAGCCAAAGCCATTGAAACGATTCGCTAAGACGCGGCCGTAAGCACCGATCTGCCCGATCTCGAGATAGTCGCCCTCGGCCACGGAGTCGGGCAGCACGAACGGTCCGGGAAGGTAGTCGGAACTGTCGCAGGTCGGACCATAGAGGCCGAATTCCGTCTCAGGCGCGCTCTTGTCCTCTCCAGTGATCAACCGAGCCGGAAAGCGAAACCCGGAATAGGCGGCGTCGAACAGCGTGCCGAAGCCACCGTCGCTGACGTAAAGCGCGTTGCCGCGGCGGGCATCAACGCGGACGATGACAGACTCCGCCTCGGCGACCAGCGCCCGGCCCGGCTCGCACAGAAGCTCGCATGAGTGCTTCACGGCAAGTTCGTCCGCGGCGCTCGCCACCTCATCCATAAAGTCGGCAAGGTCTGGTGGGTCTGAATGGGGGTAGCGGCTCGGAAAGCCGCCGCCGATATCGATGGCGTCGACCATGACTCCCGACGACACGATCAGTTGCCCGACTTGGCGGAGCGCCTCGCCGAACGCGGCCGGGACCACCGCCTGAGAACCGACATGGAAGGTGATGCCGAGACGAGACGCTCGTTGACGCGCCTTGAGAAGAAGCGCAGGCGCCTCCTCTTGCGAAGCGCCGAACTTGCCCTCGAGCGGGATCAAGCTATGCGTATTGGGACAGGCGATCCTGAGGAACAGCGTAAGGTCCTTCGCACCGCCGGTCTCCTCGATCACCTTGTCGAGTTCCTCGTCTGAATCGAAAGCGAAGCAACGTACCCCAAAGTCCCGATAGGCACGGGCAATAGCGCCGCGCGACTTCACAGGATTCATGTAATAGAGTTCGGCGCCCCGAACCTTCGCGACCTGCTCAATCTCGACCAAGGACGCGACGTCAAAGGCGGTGATGCCGGCCTCGGCCAGCGCCGCGACGATCTCAGGCGCGTCATTGGCCTTGGCGGCGTAGAGCACGCGGCCAGGAAAATTAGCGATAAACCATTTCGCCGCGCGCCGCGCGGCATGGGGCCTCAGAGCTAAAACCGGCCTCTCGGGGCGGCGTTGACGGAGAAGCTCCGCGGCAGAAGTGAAAACGTCCATCCCATGCGCACTCCCACACGAGATTGCCGATGTCAGTGCTGCCCTTGGGCGAGTCCGCTTGCGAGCCGGCGTGCTGCCTAAGGAATCACGGCCCCCTTGTAAAGCAGTTTTCGGGTGCTGGCCACGCTTGTTGCCACTCCAGCGCGTGGAGGAAGCGCGGCGAATGCCCTCACTCGGGCTTGGCGGCAACCGAGCCGCTGCCCGAAAGCACCGGCGTAGCTGCGCTCGAATAGACCGGACCTTGCAGCAGTCCGAATGTCTTGCGAGCGGCAAGTCGAACCATGGCCGCCGTGTAAACATAGATCTCGGCGCTATCCACCTCCCCGTCGCCATTGCCGACAGGATAGAGGTCGGCGTTTCCGGCAAGACCCTCGATCAAATAGCGGGTGAAGAGGCCGATATCGTAGTTGGTGTCCATAAGTGTGCGCTGACCTCGATCCGAGGCGGACAGCACCGTTACGTCATGGAGTGGTGCGGGCGGCAACACCGAGAGCGTCGTCTCGGGCAAGTTGGGCGGTAGCACATAAGGCCCGTGATCACGTCCATATTCGCTCTCGAGCAAGACGAGTACGGACTTTGCTCGCAGCGCGGCAAGATTGGCGTAGAGGGTCGACAGCGGATAGCCCGCGTTCTCCTCGCGATACGGTTCGGCATCGGCTGGAAGGAGATAGGTCTCGCTGTGATCGGCGTTGGTCGCGCCATGACCCGAAAAGTAGACGATGACCTTGGCGTTGGGTTGGGCGCGTACCAACCGCGCGAGTTCCCCATCGGAGCCTGGCGCGGGTCCGAACAGGCGTTCAAGATCAGCCTTTCGCGCGTTCCGTACGTCAATGATCTTGTCTTGGTTGATGCCCATGTGCTCGGTGAGGAAGAAGTACATCGCGCCGGCATCGTTACGGGCGGTCTCTGCTGCTGGCAGATTGTCGTACGCCTCATTGCCGATGATCACCGCGATCGCCGCCGGGTCTTCCGGTGCGGGCGGTTGCGCGCGGTAGAGTTCGCGAATGCGGGTGTACGACTTGACCACGTTGCCATTGCCGCTTCCCGGCTGCGGAAGTCGCCGCGGCGGCATGGTGCAGAGCTCGAGATGGCCCTTACGTTCGATATGCTGCACGTCGGCGAGCGACAAGTGACCTTCGATTTGCAAGCAACTCCGGCACCACGCAACCCCATAGCGGGCTTGTAGATCGTCGAGCTGCGCCTGGCCGAGCCCAGCTGGCGAAGGCAAGCAGCCCGGGCCGCAAGCGCGCACCTTCAAGCCGTCGCCGTGAGCGAGGCGAAGCTGGCTAATGAGGTCTTCCGGCAGGCAATTGATCTCGAGACGCGTCAGAGGCACAGCCGGCTCGAGGGGTTCCTCCTCGGGAAGCGGCTCCGGTACCGGCTCAGGCTCGGGCTCGACCGCTGCCGTCACATCGCTCTCCGTCACACCCTCTTCTTGCTTGAGCTCCTCCACCGCCGGTTTGGGCTCCTCCACAACAGGTTGTGGCACAGGCGCGGCTGGTGCTTCAGGCACGGTCGGCGGCGCGACAGGCGCCGCCACCGGCTCTTCCTTGCAGAGCTCGTCGATCTTCTTCTGAACGGGTTCGGCCAAGAAATCGCCGTAGGCCTTCAGCCCATGATCGTTCTTGAAGAACCAGTGCGCGGTCCAGGTGGCCTCGTTCGCCTTGCCATCGATCGGCCCCTTGTAATAGCCGAGCTGGGCATAGCAGCGCTGAACGCGGGCGATGGCCTCGGCCTTCTTGTCGCGCGGTTCTGCGGGTGCCGCCCCGGCCTCCGGCGTGGCCATGGCGGTTCTCGGATCGGCGCTTGCTAGGGAAGAGAAAGCGGCCGCACAAAAAATTGCCAAGGCGAGCGCTGATACCAGGCTCAGCCCGCGTTCAAATCTCCCCGCCATGAGTACCCTCAACGCCAAACGCACACGATCGCGCCCAAAACGCGCGCAACACAACAAACGTCCTCCGATTTCCGGAGCAAGAGCTAGGCCACACCGCACCCTCGGTCGTAACGTTAGGGTGAGATGGCGGCAAGAGATGGGCGGAAGCTCTCAAATTCCGCACCTCCGACACAGTTAACGAACCACAATCTTGATGGCCGAGCGGGCGAGAATCTCGTCCTCGGGACCCCCGTCCTCCTGCTCGGCGGGAGCCTCGCCGGACGCCGCTTTGACTTTCTGCCCAGCGGCCATCTTCGACGCCCCCTCCACCGCAATCTGACGGGTGAGAAACGCGCGATAGTTGCCGAGCGGCGTGAACTGCCGCGTCGCGAAATCGTGCTTGATGCCGTCGGCGCCGACGCCGGTTGCATTGCAGATGGCGATAACGGTCTCAGTGCCTGGGTCCTTGAGACGAAACTGGAAGGGTGCGTTGTCGCTAGGAAATTTTACGTCCGCGTGCGCCGGGATCAGGTTGTCCTGTTGAAACTTGTTCGGAAAGATCACTGTGCCGTCGCCACCGGCTTCCACGTTGATCAAGGTGAGATGACAATCTTCGCTCGACGTGATCGTGAACACCGGCAGGTCGTTCACGCGGTAGGTGCTCTTGTCTGAGGTCAGCGCCAGATCGAAATCGTGGAACCCTTCCTCGGTATCGTCACCGGCGCGCGCGATCTGAACCGGCCCAAGCGATGCGACCTCAATCGGTTTGTTATCCGAGACCTTGACGACAAGGTCCTTGAACTCGGACTCGAGGATCTCACGCGGTAGCACACCCTGCTCGAGGCGGCGTTTGATGCGGGCCGCTTCGCCACCCGCCTTGGCGAGACCTTGCGCCAACGCCTCCGCGGTCACGCCGTATTCCGCCGCGGCGATGCGCAGGTCCACCGATTTCTCATAGGCCTTGGATAGGAAGTTGATGCTCTCGACTCCCGAGGTTTGCGAATCAAGCTCGGGGTTAAGTCCCGCGCTGAGCAGCGCCTTGCGGTAGCGCGCCGCGTCGCCATCGAGCAGCGTCTTCATCTCTTTCTGCGGCGCATAAAGCGCCGCGACCTTCTTGCGGATGTCTTCAGAAAAAGTCTGATCCTGAAGCACGTGCCCGCGGATGTCGTCCGTGGCCTGGCGGATGCCCTGGTTGTGACACCCGAAGCAGGAGATGGCGTTCGTCACCGACCGGTCGCGCTGACTGTCGTCGAGCACGATCTCGGTCGGACCCTTGCTCAGGCGCTCACCATCAGATGTGTTGAGGTAATAAGCTTGGAAGCCATTTGGCAGGCTGAAGATCGTTTCGCCGCCGTCATACTTGAAGGCGTCCTCGCCGTAGGGCCCGAGCGGGTGAACGAACAGGCTCTGCGCCGGCTTGTCGCCTTTGAAGTCGTAAGACGTCCAGAAATAGCCGGTCGGAATGGTATGCCGCTCGATCAGTCGATTGTGCTTTGACACGCCTGATTTCTGGAAGCCGGCGCGGCGGGCGAGGAAGGCCTCGATATTCGCTTTGACATCGACGCCTTCCAACCGCTCGAGTTCGGCGAAGCTCTCGGGCAGCTTGAGGAGGTCGTAATAGAGTGGCGAACGCGACGCGGCGAACGCGAGCCAATCGCCCCGAACCCACGGAAGCTTCGTGCCCGTGATGGCGGCAACAGCGTCGTAGGCCGTCACATCAGGTCGCATGCCGTAGGGATAGCCGCCCGCGATCCTCCCCCAGTCGTCCGTGCTCCAGTTGAGATCGGCCAGATTGAATGCGACGATTGTCTGCTCGGGATCGATCGTGCGCATCGTCAGCACATCCGGATTGCGGCTCAGGCTGTTGAGCAGCTTCACCACACCTTGCCGGTAGCGCGTCATGTCGTCCTCGGAGACGCACGCATTATAGAAGTGTGTCAGCGTCACATAGCGCATACCCCCGCGGCGGCGTTCCTCCTGTGCGCCAATGTCGTTCTCGATAGCAGTGACGACGGACGCTTCATCTATGGGCTCCCGCCCCCCGCACGCTGCCGTGACGGTGTTGCCGAGGCTCTTGATCCAATCGTAGATCGCCTTGACATCCGCCTCACTCGGCTCCGCATCGCAGTCGAACTCCTGGTAGCAGTCATACGGCATGTCCTCCTTGGCGATCTGGATGAACAAGTTCGAACCATCCGGGTTGCCAGGGAGGATCAGATCGGGATCGCGCGCGATCTCATCGAGCTTCAGGATGTTGCCGAAATTCTTGGCGGGCTTCTGCCGCTCCAGGCTCGGACCGACCTGGTGACAGCGGGCACAATTCCTGTCGAACGCATCGAACGCCGCACGCGCGACTTCATTCGAGGGCACGGCGATTCCCAGCGCACCGTCTTTTTGCGCAGCCGCCTTATCGGTCTCTGGGCGCGCCGAGCCAGCCACCACGCAGACCAGCGTGACGAGGACAAGCAACGCCAGCGGCGAACGCCACGTCATCAGAGCCTCCCTTGGCCGGGATCCAAGCCGTTCCGGCCTCCCCTAAGGGTAAGCAACTGAACCTGCCATGAACAACCCGTCGTACGGTTAGTTTTTCCCGGAATCGTCTTCGGATTTGGGCCTCGATTTCTTCACCGCATTGGGCCGTGGCGGCAGCGACTTGAGGAAAGCGGCAATGGCGTCGCGATCCCCGGACGTCAACTTCGCCATGTTCTCCTGCACCGGCACCATGGTCTCGCCGATAACGTCGAAGTCCGGCGTATTACCCGTCTCCAGCAGATACGCGATGTCCTCAGCGCTCCAATCGCCGAGACCGTCCTTGCTCGGTGTGATATTCGGGACCGCGCCCTTACCTTCTGGTTTCCTTGCGCCGGCGAATGCGTCCGACTCGAGGATGCCGCCAAATGCATTGCGCGGCGAGTGACATTCACCACAGTGACCCGGGCCGAGCACGAGATAAGCGCCGCGATTGATTTCTTCGCTTGCCTGCGGATCGGGCGCAAAGCTCTCGCCGTCCACGTAGAGGCGCTGAAACAAGCCGAGCCCGCGGCGAATGTTGTAGGGAAAGCGTAGCGCGTGCGCAGGCACCTCGCTGCGCACAGCCGGCAGCGTGTCGAGATAGGCCTTGAGGTCGATCAAGTCCTCATAGGTCATGCGCTGGTAGGACGTATAGGGAAACGCCGGATAGAGATGGACGCCGCCTGGTGCTATGCCGCGCTTCATGGCGTTGACGAAATCGAGCGTCGTCCACGCGCCGATGCCAGTCTCCTTGTCCGGCGAGATGTTAGGTACGTTGAACGTGCCAAACTTCGTCTTCAGACAGCGGCCCCCCGCCAGTACCTCGGCGTCTTTGATCTTCAGCTTGTCGCAAGCGCCAGCCGGCACCGCGTGGCACTCGGCACAACCGCCGGCGACGAACATGTATTTGCCGTTGTCGACATCTGGCTCGTGGTCGGGAAGCGCGGACGCCGGGACCGTCACCGGCATGGTCAAAAAGAGGAAGGCAATCGCCGTCGCGACAACGAACACAAGCAGTATGATCAAAGCTCTGCGCAACGACGCGATTCTCCTTTCACGGCATGGGCAGCGGACGTCCCGTGCCGAGCACGTCCCACCCCCGACGCACGGCAGGCCGTTCGGCGATCGCCACATACCAACGCTTCACATGCGGATGGTCGGCGAACTCCATCTTCTGCCATGCGAAGCGTGTGATCCAGGGCCAGATGGCGATGTCGGCGATGGAATAGTCGCCGGCGACGTAGTCCATATCGGCGAGACAGGTATCGAGCACGCGCCATAGCCGCTTCGCCTCCTTCGAGTAGCGCTCCTCCGCATAGTCACTCTTGCCAGGATTGAACTTCAAGAAGTGATGGGCCTGGCCGAGAAACGGTCCGATCCCACCCATCTGCCACATGAGCCACTCGAGCACACGCCACTTGGCGGGAAAGTCCTGGCGCCAGAGCTGGCCTGTCTTCTCGGCGAGGTAGATCAAGATCGCGCCGGATTCCATCAGATGCAGCCCGTTGTCGTTGTCGACGATGGCCGGGATTCTGTTGTTCGGAGATACCTTCAGAAAGGCCGGATTGAACTGATGGCCCTTGGTGATATCGATCGGATGGACACGATACGGCAGTCCGACCTCCTCGAGCATGATGGAAACCTTCTGTCCGTTCGGAGTCATCCACGTATAGAGATCAATCATTCCCCTCGCCCCGTCATCGCCACGCAAAGTGCCACGTCAACGCCACCACGCACCGCACACAACTTTAGTTCGCAGTTGCGGAAAATTTGATTCACCAAGTCTTCATTCCGCGGCCTCGCTATCGCCAAGAACCGGTCGCGCCGCTGCCACAGGCGACTGCTAGCCACAAGACCGTGAGCGCCGCCAGGCAATGCGTGCGCCGAGGGAGGAATCAGATGCTCAATTGTGCCCATCTCGACAACCGACACCAGAAGGGCCTTGCGTCTTGTCATTCGACCTTCGCCCGTTATGCCATCTATTACACGCCACAGCCGGGAACGGCCCTCGCAGCATTCGGACGCTCATGGTTCGGCCGTGCCAATGATGGCGCCACGTTGCAGGCGTTCTCGACGACCGGGCTCCCGGGTTCCGGCTTCGCCAAGGTTCCCGCCGTCGGAGGCCGCTACACGGGCTTGCATGCCATCATTCGCGCCCCGTTCGCGCTGCGCAACGATGTCGAACTCCAAGCTTTGAAGTCACGGCTCATAACCTTCGCGGCACGCCGCGAGGCGGTCGAGACTGGCCCTTTGACCCTCGCTCGTTCGGGCCGCTATCTCGTGCTTCGACCGGTCGAGCCACGCCCCGCGCTCGACTGGCTCGCCGGCCAATGCCAGAGCGCGTTCGAGGACTTCGCCGTAGACCCCCGTGATGACGACAGCGACGACACGCAGCATCAGCGACTCCTTCTGAGAAGCTTCGGTCACCCCAAGACGATGAGCGAATACCGGTTCTCCATCACTCTCACTGGCCCCCTCGACAAGGCTCATTTGGAGCGCGTCTCGCAGGCGCTGTGGCCCGTGATCGAGGACATCTGCGCCTCTGGCATTACCGTCGACGGGCTCTCCCTTTTCGGCGATGTCGGCGATCGTATGCCGATGCGCATGATCGGGCGCTGCCGCCTCGGTGCCTGAACCCGCCCGCTTTCCGTGCAGTTTAGAGCGGGCCCAAGTTTTGACACACCGCTCGGCCACCTTCATCCCGCCGGGAAAATACGGGGGATGCAATGCCCGACTATGCGGAGATCCTTGAGTTTCTCGCCGCCAATCCGCCACATCTCGAGGCCGAGCGCGAACTGCACGCTTCGCTGCTCGAGTTGCTCGCCAAATGCCTGCGTGCCCAGCAGGTTGCCGTGGGCGACGACGGTGATGAAGAGGATCTCGAGGACCGGGAAATCCACTGGGTGAGCGTCAACTGACCGCTGGCGCGGAATTGACCCTTATCAAGGCGCGGAGCCCGGACTAATAGGCCAAATCGCTTGGCGACTGGCCAAGCGGGATTTGCCCTTGGCATTTGCGCCCAAGGGCGCCGGGGTGTATTTGAGCGGTGGATGGGGTCTGCCTGGGCGCTGGATTTTGGCCAGCATTTTTGCATCGTTTCGAGGGAGTTGACCTGCACCATGAGGGAAAGCGTCGCGGTTGCGCAAAAGAGCGCGGAGTCTGCGAAAAGTTCGGCAGAGGATATCGTCCGGACATTCTCGCAAAGCATCGACAATGGGAAACGGTTCGAGGAGCCCTACCCCCACTGGGTGGTGCGGGCTTGTCTCCCCGCCGACACCATCGAGGACATTCTCGATCTACCCTTCCCGGCGCCCTCGCTCGAAGGCGTGTCAGGCAAGCGCGAGCTTCACAACAACACGCGCAAATATTTCGACGCCGAGAACCGGGAGAAGTTCCCGGTCTGCGAGGCGGTGGCTGAAGCCTTCCAAGACCAGCGCATCACCGACCTCGTGGCCAAGGCGTTTGGCACCAAACTCGACGGCACCTACCTACGTATCGAGTTTGCCCAGGACACCGACGGCTTCTGGCTCGAGCCGCACACCGATCTTGGCGTGAAGGCGTTCACCCTGCTGCTCTATCTTTCAAAGGACAAAGGGCACGAGGATCTCGGCACCGACATCTACGATAGCGACAAGAAGCATGTTGGCCGCTCGCCATTCGCCTCCAACGCGGCGATGATCTTTGTGCCCTCGGACAATACCTATCACGGCTTCGAGAAGCGTCCGATTCCAGGCGTGCGCAAGTCGCTGATCATCAACTACGTCACCAACGAGTGGCGCGCACGCGAGCAGCTTGCCTTCCCCGAGGCGCCGATCGCCTGACTGCGCGACTGAACAGAGAGAGTTGACGAATGGCCGGGCTCGCCCCGGCCATTTCATTTATTGTCGGGGGTAACGCACAAAGGCCGCAGGAGCAGAGGCATGAGCAAAGTCGCTTGGATCGGGCTCGGTGTGATGGGCTACCCCATGGCGAGCCACCTCAAGACGCGCGAACATTGCGATGTCGTGGTGTTCAACCGCACGCGAGCGAAGGCTGAGCGTTGGGTCGCAGAGTTCGGCGGAATGCTCGCCTCCACTCCCGCCGAGGCCGCGGTGAACGCCGACTTCGTGTTCGCCTGCGTCGGCAATGACGATGATCTGCGCGATGTAGCCCTTGGGCCAGAAGGCGCCTTCCACGGGCTGAAAGCCGGTGCAGTGTTCGTCGACCACACCACGGCTTCCGCTGCCATCGCCCGTGAACTCCACGCCGCAGCGCGCGAACGGGGCGCGGGCGCCCTCGATGCGCCGGTGTCGGGTGGTCAATCCGGTGCGGAAGGCGGCACGCTCACCGTCATGGCCGGTGGCGACGAAGCCGACTTCGCCAAAGCGAAGCCGGTCATCGGCAACTACGCCCGCGCGGTCAATCTGATTGGTCCGGCGGGCTCCGGGCAACTCACCAAGATGGTCAACCAGATCTGCATCGCGGGTCTGATCGAAGGTCTCGCCGAAGCGCTTCATTTCGGCATGCGCGCCGGCCTCGACATCGACAAAGTCATCGCCACGATCTCGAAGGGAGCGGCCCAGTCGTGGCAGATGGACAACCGCTGGCGAACCATGATCGACGGCAAGTTCGACTTCGGCTTCGCCGTCGATTGGGTTCGTAAGGACTTTGCTATGTGTTTTGACGAGGCACAGAGGAACGGTGCGAGCCTGCCAGTGACTGCACTCGTCGATCAGTTCTATGCGGAGGTTCAGGAGATGGGTGGACGCCGCTGGGACACGTCGAGCCTGATCGCTCGGCTGGAGCGGAAGTAGGCTAAATGCGCTTCTCTTCAGCTGTGTATTCGAGGGGCAGTGCCGTGGTGAACTTGATCTGCTCCATAGCAAACGCGGAACTAACGTCAGACAGTTCGATCTTCGCGATCAGCCGCTTGTAGAACGCGTCGTAGCGCTCGATGTCGGGCACGACGACGCGGAGCAGATAGTCCACCTTGCCGCTCATCCGATAGAACTCCACGACTTCGGGGAAGTCCTCGAGTGCCGCATGGAACCGCTCGAGCCATTCCTTGGTGTGGTGGCTCGTCGTGATGGACACGAACACTGTCACCCCGACATTGACCTTCTTGGGATCGAGCAGTGCTACCCGTCGTTCGATCACCCCTTGCTCTTCGAGTTTCTGGATGCGCCGCCAGCACGGCGTGGTGGACAATCCGATCTGCTTGCCAATCTCGGCGACCGGCAGCGTGCAATCCTTCTGCAAGATATCGAGGATCTTGCGGTCCATGCGATCAAGCATCACCAGCGCCCGACAAAATTCGGAGGAAAATCGCGAAAAATTAGGAACGTCTTTCCACGAAGAGGGCCGTCCAGGTAGATCGATAGATTATTTTTCCAATGCCCGCAAGAGCCCTACAGCCGCTTGCGGACCTCTCGGCGAAGCACGGGCAGCAGCTCAGCCTCGAACCACGGATTCTTGGCAAGCCAGGCATTGTTGCGCCAGGAGGGGTGCGGCAGGGGAAAGATGCGTGGGTGTCGCCGTGTCCGCAGATGCTCACGCCAAGCGAGCATCGTTTCCTGCAGCGTCCCCCCGCGCCCCACGCCCAAATGAAAGTCTTGCGCATAGGACCCGACGGCAAGAACGAGCTCGATCTGCGGCAGCGCCGCGAACAGATCACGATGCCATAGCGCGGCACACTCCCGCCGCGGCGGAAGATCGGCGCCTTTGGCGTCCTGGCCCGGGAAGCAAAATCCCATTGGCACGATGGCGACCCGGGCCTCATCGTAGAACTCGTCAGACGTCACACCCATCCAGTCGCGCAACCGGTCACCGGATGGGTCTGTAAAAGGCTTGCCTGATGCATGCACGCGCGTGCCGGGCGCTTGGCTACATACAGCGAGCCGCGCGGTGGCGCTCACGCGCAGGACTGGCCGCGGTTCATGCGGCAGCGGCTTCCCGCGCGGACGCTCCACACAGGCCCGGCACATCCGGATCGCCGCGACCACATCGTCGAGCTCGGTCATGATCGCGATTATAGGTCCAGGACCATGCCGTCTTCAGCGAGGAGGTAACGGCAGATATCGACCTTCTCCAAGGCGGCAAGCATGGCCTCACCCATATGTGTCAGAAGAATCCGTTTCGCGCCGAGTTTCTCGTAGTTGGCATCAATCGTCACGTAATCGAGGTGAATGGGCAGGACCACATCGTATTGAAAGCATTCGCTGATGAAGAGGTCCGCATCGCGCGCGACATCGCATAGCACGTCGACCCAACCCGTATCGCCGGTGAATGCGAGCACCTTACCGTCAATGTCGAATCTAAGCGCATAGGGCGGCGCGCCTGACGGATGATGGACCTCGAACGGCGTAACGGTCAGGCCGCTTACGTCGAGCGGCGTTTGCTCTTCGTATTCGACAAAGACGAGATCGAAGTCGTACTCGGCCGTGGTGGCGTTCGGGTAAAGCGCCTCCGCCGCGGTGACGAACCGGGCCTTGATGCCTTTTGGACCGGTGACGAGAAGGGGCCTGGTCCGCTTGCTCACGTACTTCGCGTCAATGAGGAGCCAGGGAAGCCCTCCGAAGTGATCGCCGTGGAGATGGCTTACAAACACGGCGTCGATGTCGTTGGGGCTGATCCCAAGGCGGCGCATGCCGATGAGCGACGTCGCCCCGCAGTCGATCAGAAACGTCGAGGGGCCCGAGCGGACGCAAAATGAGGTTTGAAGGCGGCTACCTGCTCCGAAGGCATCGCCGCAGCCGATCACTGTGAGTTGCATGGAGGTCCGATCTTAGCCAAAGGGTGCCGGGCTTCGCGACCCCCTTGATGGCCAGGACCTTGCGCCCAGGCCGTGTCAGGGCGGAGCGAGAGTAAACGCGCCGTTAGGGATTTCCTCCGATAGTTTTCCAAAGGCCTAAATTCGGGGGTCGGGCCTGGGCACACTCCGCCCTATGCCATTGACCCTGCACGCCTTTTTGTCAGTGGGATAGTCGCGGGTCGAAGTGATCATGTCAGGAGGCGCATCAGCCGAAGCCCCGCGGGTCCACACGGGAACGCCCCCCCACGAGACCAAGCGACGCGCTTATCGCAGCGTCCAGGAAACTCGCGAGAAGCTCGCCTATAGATCAGGCTACAAGCCGGAGTTCGAATACGAACTCCTCATGATGTTCGTGAAGAACGAGCTGTCGGCCGCCGTGACGACGCCGCTCCTCGCGATCGTCGTCGCCATGGGCGCCATGTTCTGGGCGCCGCCTCGAGAACTCCTACTTTGGCTTGCTGCCGTCTTTGTCGCCAAAGGCATTCTCATTGCCGTCTGCCGGCAGTTCGTCAAAACTCCCCGCGAGGATGTTGCGACGCCCATGTGGCGTGCCAAGATCACTGCTGCGGAGTTCCTCTACGGCGTGACCTGGGCGACCGTCGCCTTCATCAGCCCCGAGACCCAGGGTGAGGCGGCGCATACCTTCATCTTCGCCTCACTGCTGGTCGTCATCTCGATGCGCATGCTGTTCGCTTCGACGGTAATGCCGATCGTTTACGCAGGCACCCTACCGATGACGATCGCCATCGTCGTCCGCTTCGCGCTACTCGACAATCCATTCTACTGGGCGATGGCAGCCATGGCCGTCGGCGTGCACATTTATTTCATCTGGCTCATGAACGGCTTCAACACGACCGTCCTGGCCATGCTGGAATATCGCGCCGAGAAGGATGCTTTGATCGCCGAGCTTGAACAGTCTAAGTCGATCTCAGACGAAGCACGGCTCCGCGCAGAAGAAGCCAATCTTGCCAAGTCGCGTTTCCTGGCGACCATGAGCCACGAGCTGCGCACACCGCTCAATGCCATTCTCGGCTTTTCGGAGATCATGCGCGGCGAAATCCTCGGACCACACGCGAACCCGACTTATAAGGAATACGCCAACGACATCCACCAAAGCGGTCAGCACCTCCTCACCCTGATCAACGAGATTCTTGATATCAGCCGCATCGAGGCCGGCCGCTATGAGCTGCGTGAGGCGCCGATTGCGCTTGCCGAAGTGGTCGAGGACTGTCACCGCCTGATGCGGGTTCGCGCTGAGAACAAAGGTCTTAAGATTGTCGAGGCTTTTGAGGAAGGCCTGCCGCAACTCTGGGCCGACGAGCGAGCCATCAGGCAGATCTGCCTTAATCTGTTGTCGAACGCCATCAAGTTCACGCCCTCCGGCGGCGCCGTCACACTTAAGATCGGACGCACCCCGCTCGGCGGCCAATTCCTCAGCGTGAAGGATACCGGCCCAGGCATCCCCGAGCATGAGATCCCGCGTGTGCTGCGGAGCTTCGGCCAAGGGTCTCTGGCACATCAGACCGCCGAAGGTGGCACCGGGCTCGGCCTCCCGATTACCAAGGGCCTGGCTGAGTTGCATGACGGCACCTTCGAGCTCAAGAGTAAGCTTCGCTACGGCACCGAGGTCATTGTCACCTTCCCGCGGAGCCGCGTCATGGAGGCCCTGCCGCGCCTGGCCGAGCCCGGCGAGGAAGAGCCCGAAATGGCTAAGCAGGTGCCCTGGCGATCGCGGGGCAAGCGCGCAAGCTAGCCTGCGTCGGGCTGACAATTGCCCCTCGGGGCCCAAGCCCCTACATAACTCCGAGGGACAATCAGCCGGCCAAGCCTTTGGAAACTCCTTGCGTCAATATCTGCCTGCTCGACTCTAAGTCCGGACTTTGCGTTGGCTGTGGCCGCAGCACCGACGAGATTGCGCGCTGGGTCGAGATGACGACAGTCGAGCGGCGCGCCATCATGGCGGCTCTACCGGAGCGTCTTGAGCGTCTCGAGGAAGCAGAAGGGCCTTACACATGACAACTTGGGTCGCCCTGTTCATCCTCGCGCTCGGCGCCATGATGCTGGTGGGCAACGAGAGCGGCATGATCGCCGGCCTCGATGCCACGACCTTCGGCTATGTCGCGTTCTTCCTGGCTCTCCTCGTTTACATCGCCGGCGGGCTCGTGACCCGCTACGCCGGCGGCGCGAGCGCCATGATCCGAGACGCCGTCACCTGGCTTGCGTTGGGCCTCGGTCTGGTGACCATCTATGCCTACAAGGACGATCTGATGCCGATCGCCGCGCGGGTTGTGGGCGAGCTTCTCCCCGGCACCGCCATGACCGTGGAGCAGAGCGCCGGCGGCGTCACCGAGGTGAAAATCAGGCGGCGCCTCGACGGCCACTTCACCGCGACCGTCGAGATCAACGGCAAGCCTATCTCCATGATCGTCGACACAGGGGCGTCCTCGATCGTGCTTCGCCCGGAGGACGCCAGGAAGGCCGGCATCGATCCCGACACCCTCACCTACCGAATTCCCGTTCTTACTGCCAACGGCCGTACCGTGGCGGCCAGGGTCCGCCTCAAGGAGGTTGCCATCGGCCCCCTCGATCGCACTGAGGTCGACGCCCTGGTGGCGAGGCCCGGGGCCCTCACCCAAAGCCTGCTCGGTATGAGTTTCTTAAGCCGCCTTCGCTCCTATGAGTTTTCCGGCGATTTCCTGACCCTGCGCGGCTGACGCGCGGCAGAAACACGGCCTTTTGGGAGCAAGCCCTTGCGTTCAGCCAACAAGCATATGCTGCTCGAAGCCATGCAATGGGGTGCGCTTGCGCTCGGCGCCCTCGCCTTCGTCTACTTCTTCGACGAGATCCGCGCGGTATTTGGACCAACAGGTAGCGATCTGCCCTCTTTGGCTGAGATGACAACGGATCACCCTGCCGAAGATGATAAGGCGGCGGGTTTTACCCGCGAGGTCAAGCTGAGGCCGGACCGGAACGGCCACTTCGTCTTCAAGGCGGCGGTCAACGAGCGGCTCGCGACCTTCATGGCCGACACCGGCGCCACCTTGGTCGTACTCACCTATGAGGATGCCGAGCATCTCGGCCTTTCCCCTCGAAGCCTCGACTTCTCTGCACCGGTCCAGACCGCCAACGGCGTGACTTTTGTCGCGCCGGTGATGCTCGATCGCGTGCGCGTTGAAGACATCATGGTGCGCAACGTACCTGCCGCCGTGGCCAGCAAGGGCGCTCTCGCAACCAACCTTCTCGGCATGAGCTTCCTGGGCAGACTGAAAAACTTCCAGATTCAAAACGGCGAGCTCGTCCTCATTCAGTAGGCCTGGCGACACGCTTAAAGGCGGCAAATTTGAATGTCGTCGGGGCCGAACTCTGCTAGGCCTCTGCCGTTTGTCCCACCACAAGAAGTCATCTATCTAGGGGGAGGCATGTTCCCGAAACCGCGCCAAGATCTCGTTCCCAACACCGCTGAATTCGAGCGCCTGCCTCTGGTCAAGGCGACCGGTTTCCGCGAATACGACGCGCGGTGGCTCTACCCGCAGGAGATCAACCTGTTGGGGATGGAGGCGGTTGGACTTGGACTCACGACCCTGATGCGCGAGCGCGGCGTACCGGTCCGCATCGTTGTCGGTCACGATTTCCGTTCCTACTCCTCAGCGATCAAGGCGGCACTCACCGTAGGACTGCTCGCAGGCGGGGCCGAAGTGCACGACATCGGACTTGCGCTATCGCCCATGGCTTATTTCGCCCAGTTCGATCTCGACATCGAAGGCGTCGCCATGGTCACCGCAAGTCACAACGACAACGGTTGGACCGGCATCAAGATGGGTATGCAGCGTCCGCTCACCTTCTCGCCCGAAGACATGACGGCACTGAAAGAGATCGTGACGGGAGCGAAGTTCGCGCCCTACCACGAGGGCGCCCGCTACATCTACGTGCCCGACTTGCCAGAGCGATATATGGCGGACCTGCTCAAGCACCCGAAGCTGAAACGGAAGCTGAAAGTCGTCGTCTCATGCGGTAACGGTACTGCCGGCGCCTTCGCGCCCCGCGTACTCGCCGAGCTTGGCTGCGACGTCATTCCGCTCAACTGCGATCTCGACTATAATTTCCCGGCGCACAACCCAAACCCCGAAGACATGAGTATGCTCAACGCCACGCGCGATGCAGTGCTCGCGCACAAGGCGGATCTTGCACTCGTGTTCGATGGCGACGGCGACCGCTGCGGCGTTGTTGACAACAAGGGCGAGGCGATCTTTGCGGACAAGGTCGGCGTCATGCTTGCGCGTGACATCTCCGCTCTCAACAAGGATGCTCACTTCGTCGTCGACGTGAAGTCGACCGGCCTGTTTCAAACCGACCCGGTGCTGAAAGAACACGGCGCTAGAACGGCTTATTGGAAGACGGGGCATTCCTACATCAAGCGCTACAGTCACGAGACCGGGGCCCTGGTCGGCTTCGAGAAGTCTGGCCATTTCTTCTTCAATCCACCCCTCGGCCGGGGGTATGATGACGGTCTGGTCGCTGCGCTTGCCGTGCTCGATATGCTCGATCGCAACCCAGATAAGACTCTTTCTCAGATCAAAGACGCTCTGCCGCGCACGTGGCAGTCGCCCACCATGTCGCCTCATTGCGCCGACGAGGTGAAGTACGACGTCGTCGACCGCGTGGTGAAGCATTTCGAGGGCGTCGCGGCGAAGGGTGGCAAGCTTGCCGGCCAGAACATCCGCGACCTGATCACTGTCAACGGTATCAGGATCGTGCTTGACGACGGTACTTGGGGATTGGTGCGCGCGTCATCCAACAAGCCAGAGCTTGTGGTCGTTGTGGAAAGCCCGACCTCGGAAAAGAACATGCGTGCGATCTTCGCCGAGATCGATGCCGAACTCGCCAAACAGCCTGAGGTGGGAGAATACAATCAGAAGATCTAGGGAGGTCTCATGCGCACAACCGCAATAGAACCGTCAGATCTCTGTCGCAAATCTGCAATCCGAATCTGGTTCCGTACGCGCTTGTCATGATCGAATTCGATTACACAGGCGTTGTGTTCGCAGTAGGTCTCATCGTCGGCGTGACGCTCGACCTCCTTCTGCTTCGCACCCTTCTCGCTCCGCCCTTCCGCATCTGGCCGACCCCCGAGCCGGGAAGCTGGCAGAGCCTCACCTTCTGGGGACTGTTTCGCGGCGGCATGGTGCTCACCTTCGTTGTCGCCGTATTGGATTGGAATAGCGCCGGCCTCGTCGACCTGAGTCGACTGATCATCGGCTTGCCGCTGTTCCTTGTCGGCTTCGGCATCACCGTGTGTGGCTATTTCAACCTCGGCCTCGGCAATACCTATTGCGGCGCCGACGGCCTGGTGAGCCATGGGCTCTACCGCTTCAGCCGCAACCCGCAATACGCGTCGTCTATCATGGGCCTTGTCGGCCTCGTTATCTGCGCCGACTCCTGGCTCGCCCTCCCCTTGGCTGCCCTGATGAGCGGTGCGTATGTGTTGATGGCGTTGGTCGAGGAAGCGTGGCTCGACGCTCGTTACGGCGCGTCTTACCACGCCTACTGCGAGCGCACCGCGCGCTTCTTCGACGTGCAGGGTCTCGTCATGGCGATGATCGAAAAAAGGCAGCCGTCGCGTCGCGTCAGCTGATTCCTACTCGGCGGCGACGACATAACGGGCACGGCCCGTGATGATATCGCGCGCTTGTTCCAGAACCTCAATACCGGCGCCATCCAAATGCGCGTTCTCGGCGATGTGCCGGCGGAACATTCGCGCCCTTGGCTGGCCATGGAACAGGCCAAGGATGTGGCGGGTCATTGCATTGAGCCGCACCCCGCGCGAAAGCTCCCGCTCCACATAAGCCATGAACTGATCGAGGACGTCTATTCGCGACAGTGGCCGCTCCTTGGCGCCATAGAGAACTCTATCCACGTCCGCTAGAAGATAGGGATCGGCATAGGCCGCGCGACCGAGCATTACGCCATCGAGAGGACCGAGATGCGGCTCTGCTTCTTCAAGGGAGGCAATGCCGCCATTGACGATAATCTCGAGGTCCGCGCGCCGCTCTTTGAGCCGATGCACGCGCGCGTGATCGAGAGGCGGCACATCGCGGTTCTCCTTGGGACTCAAGCCCTGCAGCCAGGCCTTCCGCGCATGGACGATGAACGTTCGGCAACCTGCATCGGACACCGTGTCGATGAAGCGGTTTAGGCTTTCCTCCCCGTCTTGATCATCGATGCCGATGCGGCACTTGACCGTAATTGGCAGGGACACCGCATTGTCCATCGCCTTCACGCAATCCGCCACGAGGTCCGGCTCGGCCATCAGGCAGGCACCAAACTGTCCCGACTGCACGCGGTCCGAGGGGCAACCGATATTGAGGTTGATTTCGCCATAACCCCATTCGGTCCCAACGCGTGCAGCCTCGGCGAGTTTCTCAGGATCGCTGCCACCGAGTTGGAGCCCGACCGGATGTTCTGCCGCACTGAAGCCGAGCACCCGTTCGCGATCACCAAAGAGCACCGCCTCTGCCGTCACCATTTCCGTGTAGAGAAATGCGTGC
Source organism: Hyphomicrobiales bacterium (assembly GCA_041397675.1). Taxonomy (GTDB): domain Bacteria; phylum Pseudomonadota; class Alphaproteobacteria; order Rhizobiales; family Methyloligellaceae; genus Methyloceanibacter. The sequence continues at coordinate 73,012 of JAWKWG010000005.1, forward strand.
TTGGAGATCAGCCGCATGAAGCTGCGGCAGTGGCGGTCGGTCCACTCCATCATCGGTGCGACGCAAAAACGGTGGGAGTCAGATTTCAAAGGCTTAGGGTCTCCACAAGATTCAAAGTCTGAACATGGCTCTGGCCTACGACTGGCGCAAGTCGAGCAGGCTAACCGTGCGTGTCGCCCCAAGTGTAGAGCGCCTTGAGCACGGGGCCGAGCGCCCGTCCCTTGTCGGTTAAGAGATACTCATAGCGTGGAGGATGGCTCTCGTAGAGACGCGTCATGATCACGCCCCTCGCCTCCAGCGCCTTGAGACGCGCAGACAGCGTATTGGGCGCGACACCCGGCAATCCCTCTTCAAGCGTCTGGAACCGCAAGGGCCCCTTGCGGAAAAGGTCGCGCAGGATCAGCAGCGACCACTTCTCACCGACCACATCCAGCGCCCGGGCCACCGGACAATCCTCGATTCCATAACCGTTCGCCATGCCAGCTACTTAGCGTGCCCCTTCTAAATGTCAAGTACCTAGCTATTGACAAGTGACTATAAGATAAATAGCTACTGGGCGCAAGCTGGTCATGAGAAGGAGCCGAGTGATGTCCAAGACCGACCCCCTTAGCTACACGCGATCCTGGAGCCCCGATGGCGAAATCGCCTTCTTCACTCTCTCCGACGGCGCCCGCCTTCGCTATCTCAAGACCGGTAAGGGCCCCGCCCTCGTGCTGCTGCACACCCTCCGAACGCAACTCGACTACTTCCAGCGCCTGATCCCGCTGCTTGCCAACCGCTTCACGATCTACGCCATCGACTATCCCGCGCTCGGCTGGTCCGACATTCGTCGTGGCGCCGGCTATGACGAGCCTGACTTGCGGAAAGCCGTGGTCGAGTTCGTCGAAGGACTCGATCTCAAGGATCTGACCCTTGTCGGCGAATCCATGGGCGCGACGCTCTCGCTGACCGCCTCGACGGAGCTCGGCGAGCGCGTGCGGCAGATCGTGGCGCTCAATAGCTACGACTATCCGCAAGGCGTCGAGCGCGCCAACGCGCTCGCCTGGTTTATCGTCAAGATGCTCCGCACTCCAATCGTTGGCCTGATGTTTTCCAAGCTGTCGAACCCGATGATCCTCGGCGGCATCATGCGGGGTGGCTTCTATGATGGCAGAAAGCTGCCCGAGGATTTCGTCCGGGAACAGCTGCGCAGCGCCAAGCGGCCAGGCTACGCCTCGGCTGAAACGAAGTATTTCCGGTCGCTGCCTAGCTTCATCGCCGCGCGGAGCCTCTATCCGCGCGTCAAAGCTCCCGCCACCCTCGTCTATGGCGATCACGATTGGTCACGGCCGGAAGAGCGCAAGCAGGTGGCGCAACTCATCCCAGGCAGCCGCTTCATCACGCTTCCAAACACCGGTCACTTCTCGGCGCTCGAGCGCCCGGAAGAGGTTGCGCGCATCGTCATCGATGAAGCCTCAGCCAGAAGCCGAAGCTACGGAGCGCCTCGCGAGGCTCGAAGACCATCCCGTGAAGCGGCTCGGGGCGACATCCTCGTCCAAGCCAACGATCAGCGCGGCAGAATTACGGTTCTTCGCCAGCCGGCTCATCGTCATCGGGAACGTCTGCGGCTGCGGCCGCGGGCGCCTCCACCTTTTCAGGCGGCGCCACCGGGTGCGGCTTGGAGTTGATATAAGCCGCCACGTCCCAGGCCTGCTGCACCGTGAGGACCGGTGCCTCATAGTCAGCCCCGGGCGGCATGTTGGCGTGGATGTAGGAGGCCGCGTAGGCGATCTTGCCCATGCCTGCACCACCATTGAAGCTCCCACCGCCCCAGAGCGGCGGCACATCATAACCAACCTCCGGGCTTGCTTTCGGCGCCCCCTCTCCGTCTGCGCCATGGCAGCTGGCGCAATGCCGAGCGTAGACCTCGATCCCGCGCCGCGCGTCTGGGGGAACTTCGGGAAAGGCGAGCGGCATCAGCCCCATACCTGGCACGCGTACGCCTTTAGGCGTGCCCTTGCCGAGGAATACCATGTAGGCCACCAACGCCTGTATCTCACGGCTATCGGCCGGCAACGGTCGGCCATTGAGCCCGAGTTCAATGCAAGAATTGATGCGCTCGCTGAGCGGAATGACCTTGTTGTCGACCATCATCGGGAAGCTTGTGACGGTGGAGACGAACGGCGCGGCGAACGGCTGGAGCCCTGCTTTCAAATGACAACTCTGGCACGATAGGTCGTTGCCCGCGTAGCGCATATCAGGATTTTCTGCGCTCTTGCCGATATAGCGCGGCGTGTTGACGACAAGCTCCCTACCGTAGCGGATTAGATCGTTCTCGGGCCCTGGACCGAGCTTCGATATGTCTGCGGCGTACCAATCGACCGGCCGGTCCCACATCATCCAGCCGACGCCAAGACCGGCCACCGCCACAAGCACGATCAAAATCTCGATGAGAACGGTGCGCACCTGCCCCCTCCGCCGATGAAGGCGCTCTGCGACATTATGCTGACTGCTGCTCGACAGACAGGAAAATTCCAAGCTGCAGCGCAATGACGCGGGAGCGCGTCTCTAGCCTTTGGAAGCGCGGTCGATAACGCTAATCAATTCCCCGATCTTCTGCTCGCGCTCGGCCTTATTCCCTGAAGCTACCGCCTCGGTGACGCAATGCTCGATGTGATCCTGCAGCACGAGTCGCTCGACCCGCGCCAGCGCAGCATCAACAGCTTGAATCTGCGTGATGACATCGATGCAATAGCGGTCGTCGTCGATCATACGCACGAGGCCGCGGACCTGGCCTTCGATGCGGGCTAGGCGCGATCGGACATTTTTTCGGGTCTCAGGTGTCATGGCCTTGAATATACCCCCATGGGGTACCTATAATATACCGGTAATGGGTATTCAAGCTCCTGAAATAGGAGGTCAAAATGTCAGACAAGAGTGATCGCATTCCGCTCATACCTACCGCCTGGGCCCTTTCGGCCGCGCTCGTCGCAACCTTCATCGCTTGTGCAGGGTTCGAACTGATCGCGCCCAATATTCCGGTCGCTCACGGCTGGGTCGGACTGTTCACGCTCCGGCCGGTTACGTCCGGGCTCGGCTGGGTGGAGGGCATTGCCGGCAGCGTTGCATTCGGCTGGTTCTTCGCGGCCATTGGAACGTGGGTATTTAATGCGCTAGCGCGCCGCTGAAGCACGGTTTCGGCGTGACGAAATCACGGTAGAGTCGCAATCATGAACAAAGGCCACGCCGAAACCCATCTCGTTATCGATCCCGTGTGCGGTATGAAGGTCGATCCTCATGCCGACAAGCCTACCCACGTCTATCAGGGCCACACCTATCACTTCTGCTCGGAAGGTTGCCGCACCAAGTTCGCAAACGACCCCAAGCGTTACCTTGATAAGAAGGGTGGGCCTGAGCCGGTCGCGCCCGGCACGCTCTACACGTGCCCCATGCATCCGCAGATCGTGCAGGAGGGCCCGGGCAATTGTCCGATCTGCGGCATGGCGCTCGAGCCCATGGGTGTTCCACCTGAGGAGGGCGAGAACCCCGAACTGGTCGACTTCACGCGTCGGCTTTGGGTGGCCGTACCCTTGTCGCTACTGTTTGTCGCGATGGACATGGGTGCCCACGCCTTCGGCGTCGACATCCTACCCTTCATGTCGCCGCGAGCCGAGCAATGGCTCCAGTTGACGCTAGCCATTCCTGCCGTCTTGTGGTGCGGCTGGCCGTTCTTCGTGCGCGGCTTCGAGTCTATCCGCTCAGGCTGGCTCAATATGTTCACTTTGATCGGCCTCGGCACCGGCGCGGCCTTCGTTTACAGCCTCGTCGCCACCCTCGCTCCCGATGTGTTCCCCGCGTCAATGCGCGACGCGCACGGCCTTGTCCCCGTGTACTACGAAGCCGCTGCCGTCATCGTTGCGCTCGTGTTGCTCGGCCAGGTGCTCGAGCTGCGCGCCCGCGAGAAGACCGGGGGCGCCATCCGTGCTCTGCTAGACCTGGCGCCCAAAACAGCCTTGCGCGTGCTCGAAGACGGTAAGACCGAGACCGTAGCACTTGCCGAGGTCAAGGTGGGCGACGTCCTCCGCGTGCGCCCTGGCGATAAGATCCCCATCGATGGAACCGTCACCGAAGGCCACAGCGCCGTTGATGAATCCATGCTGACTGGCGAGCCGGTTCCAGTTGAAAAGACCCCGGGTGACGGTGTCACCGGCGGCACTGAATGGTCGGGGCAGTTTCGACATGCGTGTCGATCGTACCGGCGGCGCCGAGACCACTCTTGCCCAAAGTCGTAAATATGGTCGCCGAGGCGCGCAGCGTTCTCGCGCGCCCATACAGGCGCTGCCGACGTTATGGCGGCTGCTTCGTGCGGCGGTGATCGCGGTCGCCGTGATCGCCTTGTCATATGGTTCTTTTTCAGGTCAGCACCACAACTCGCCTATGCGCTGCCAGCAACCGTCCGTCGAGCGTGTCACTATCCTTCCCTGTCCCGCACTTGGCCTCGCCACGCCAATTTCCATCATGGTCGCGACCGGCCGTGGCACGCAGGCAGGCGTGCTGGTGCGCAACGCCGCGGCGCTGGAGCGTCTTGCTGCTGTCGATGCCCTCATCACCGACAAGACCGGAACCCTCACCGAAGGCAAGCCAGCTTTGACCGGAAGTCGGGGCGGCCCGCAGAGGAGCTTTGAGTCAGACGAGGTCTTGACGCTGGCGGCGCGCTCGAAGCCACCGGCAGCGAGCATCCCTTGGCGGAAGCGATCCTTCGTGGTGCGGATCAAGAAAGGCTTGAAACGCGAAAAAGCGCAAGGCTTCAGATCCGTCACCGGCCAAGGCGTTAAAGGACGCGTTACCGCGGCCGCAATATTGCTGCTCGGTAATGCCCGGCTCATGGAAGCGTCCAGCATCGACACCAACCCATTGGCAAAGTCGCCGAGACACGGCGCAAAGACAGCAAGACCGTGATGTTCGTGGGCGTCGACGGCAAGCTCGCCGGCATCGTCGCGGTCGCCGATCTCGGTAAAGAGGCGCGGCCCGAAGCCATCAACAAACTTCACAGGCTCGGGCTTCGAATCGTCATGGCCACCGGCGACAACGAGACGACGGCCAACGCCGTCGCCGCAAAGCTCGGGATTGACGAGGTACGCGCAGGTCTTCGCCCGGAGGAGAAGCTCACTCTGATCGAAGACTTGCAGAAGCAAGGTGCCGTGGTTGCCATGGCAGGCGACGGCATCAACGATGCGCCGGCGCTCGCCAAAGCCGATGTCGGCATCGCTATGGGCACCGGCGCAGACGTCGCCATGGAAAGTGCCGGCCTCACGCTGCTCAAGGGCGATCTGCGCGGCGTGGTACGCGGCGTAAAGCTCGCCCGGGCAACAATGCGCAATATCAAGCAGAACCTGTTTTTTGCGTTCTTCTATAACGCGATCGGCGTACCGATCGCCGCCGGCGTGCTCTATCCCGTGGCGGGAATTCTCCTATCGCCAATCGTCGCTGCGGCGGCGATGAGTCTGTCCTCGGTGTCTGTGGTAGGCAACGCGCTACGTCTACGAACGATTGATCTCGACTGATCTCGTCAATGCGTGATGGTCGCGACGGCCAGCACAACGACCACGGCGAGAATGAAGCAACCGAACAGTCCGCCGAACAACCAAAGGCGATTTTGCTCTTTGTCCAAAAAGAGCTCGACTTGACGAGCCGACTCGAGGGGGTAGTCCTCGGCCGTCAGTTCATGCCGGGCACAGGTCGAACGCAGTTCCAGCTCGCTCGTCGTCATGGCAGTTCTCCCTGTTTAGGGGGCGAATGCCAGATAGACTACCACGGCAGCCATTAAGAAAAGCCCGCCAAACAGCCCCGCCAAAAACACAATGCGCGACAGCTTCGTCTTCAGGACGATCTCGCCCTGGCGGGCCTTTTCTGCGGGATAGGCCTGCGGGGACACCTGCCGTACTGATCCCGATAATCCTTGGATTTCGCGTGTAACGGGCATGGGCCCTCCTTACTCATTGTCTCTATTCAACGCCCCCCGAGGCCATGGGTTTCCATCCAAGGTTCGGGCTTGGCACGCCGCGCTCGGGCCTCTAAGAGCGAGCCATGAACGATTCCAGCCACCAAACGAAGTACCTCAAGGACTACGCCCCACCCGACTACCTGATCGAGGAGGTCGAGCTCGACGTGGCGCTGTCCCCTAGCGCCGCCCGTGTCGCCTCTAAGCTCCGCATCCGCCCCAATCCGAAGGTCGCAACGGGCGGAAAACACGTTGTGCTCGACGGCGAGGAACTGACCCTGGAGCACGTGTCTCTAGAGGGGCGTCCGCTGGCACCTCAAGATTATGTCTTAAGCGACAAGTCGCTCAGCATCCCGCACGTGCCGTCCCAACCCTTCACGCTGGAAATCGTCACGTTGTGTGACCCAGAGGCAAACACCGAGCTATCGGGCCTCTACCGGTCTCGCGGCACTTACTGCACTCAATGTGAGCCGGAAGGCTTCCGCCGCATCACCTATTTCCTGGACCGACCCGACGTGCTGGCGGTCTATACCGTACGAATCGAGGCCGACCGCGAGACAACCCCGGTCCTTCTGTCGAACGGCAATCTCGTCGAACGCGGCGACCTGCCCGGCACCAGCCGCCATTACGCCGTATGGCATGATCCTTTCCCCAAGCCGTCTTACCTCTTTGCCTTGGTCGGCGGCGATCTTGCCGCGGTGCGCGACACGTTCACCACCGCCTCGGGGCGCGAGGTAGCGCTCGCGATCTACGTGGAGCCCGGCAAGGAGGATCGCTGCGCCTGGGCGATGGAATCCCTCAAACGCGCCATGCGCTGGGACGAGGAACGCTTCGGCCTCGAATACGACCTCGACGTGTTCAACATCGTCGCCGTCAGCGACTTCAACATGGGCGCGATGGAAAACAAGGGCCTCAACATCTTCAACGACAAGCTCGTGCTGGCCCGGCCCGATACCGCGAGCGACGCAGACTACGCCTCGATCGAGAGCGTGATCGCCCACGAATACTTCCACAACTGGACCGGCGACCGTGTGACCTGCCGCGATTGGTTCCAGCTCTGCTTGAAAGAAGGCCTCACCGTCTTCCGTGATCAGGAATTTACCGGCGACGTGCGCTCAGGCCCCGTCGAGCGCATCGTCGACACCCGCAATTTGAAGACTCATCAGTTCCCAGAGGATGCAGGCCCCCTCGCCCACCCCGTGCGCCCCGGCTCCTATATCGAGATCAATAACTTCTACACGTCGACGGTTTACGAGAAGGGCGCCGAGGTGTGCCGCATGTTGCAGACCCTGCTCGGACGCGACACGTTCCGCAAAGGCCTTGAGCTCTATTTTCAGCGCCACGACGGCGAGGCGGTGACGGTCGAAGATTTCGTCGACGCCATGGCCGATGCCTCGGGCCGCGACCTCAAGCAGTTCATGCTGTGGTACACGCAAAGCGGCACGCCGGAACTCGCCTGCTCGCTCGATTACGACCAGCACGCCAAGGTCGCGCGGCTGCGCGTCAGCCAAGTTGTGCCACCGACTCCGGGCCAGACCAATAAGGAACCGATGCTGATCCCGCTCAAGGTGGGGCTCATCGGCGCCAACGGCAACGAACTGCCGCTCAAGCGCGAAGGTGGCGAGCCGCTTGTCGACGGTTTGGTCGAAGTCACGGACCGCGAGCAAGTCTTCGAGTTCCACGATGTGCCCACCGCGCCCACACCGTCGCTGCTGCGCGGGTTCTCAGCGCCGGTGCGGCTCACCACGAGCCTCGATCTCGAGCAGATCGAGTTCCTCATGACTCATGACAGCGATCCCTTCAATCGCTGGCAGGCTGCTCAGACCTTTGCCGCCAATCTCCTCACTGCGGCCGCGCGAAAGAATGATCCGAGTCTCATTGATACCAAGCAAGCTGCGCGTCTTGCTCAAGCGCTCGCCGCGACCATCCGCGATGAGAGCTTGCGCCCCGCCTATCGCGCCGAGAGCCTCAAGCTTCCGAGCGAGTCCGACATCGCTCGCGAGCTCGCGCGCAATGTCGACGCCGACGCTGTGCACACGGCACGCGACGCACTACGCGCCAAAATCGGCACCGACATCAGCGACACCTTGACCGAGCTTTACGCAGCGCTTGCCGACAGTGGCCCTATTCGCCGGACTCGGAAAGCGCGGGTCGGCGCGCGATGCGTATCACCATGCTCGATCTACTGGTCGCGACCGGAGCGCCGGCGGAGATCGACCGCGCCGAGCGCCACTACCGCCAGGCATCAAACATGACCGACGCCATCATGGCGCTTTCGATACTGTCGCACCTCGACTCGCCCATCCGGGACGCGACGCTTCAACATTTCTATGAACGCTGGGAGAACGAGCCGCTTGTTCTCGACAAGTGGTTTGCCGTGCAGGCTCGCGCGGCGCGTCCGGATTCCGTGGAGATGGTGCGCGACCTCCTCGCACACCCCAAGTTTTCCCTGAAGAACCCCAACCGGGTCCGCGCCCTGATCGGCAGTTTTGCCCACGCTAACCCCTCCGGGTTCAATCGCGTGGATGGCGAGGGCTATCGGCTGCTCGCCGGCCAAGCGCTGGAGATCGACAGATTCAACCCTCATGTGGCCGCGCGCCTGCTCGGCGCCTTCGAGAGCTGGCGGACGCTTGAACCGCATCGCCAGGCTCAAGCCAAGGCCACGCTTGAGGATCTCGCAGACCAAGCTCTGTCGACCGACAGCTTCGAGATCGTCTCCAAGACCCTCGGCAGCGCCTAGAGTCGCCGAGCTTGTCAACGGGTTATTAACCCAATTTCCACAGGTTTCCTCTGGACGGCAGCCCGATCATCGCCTCCAATGGGTGAAGCGATTCGGAGATGCGGCAACTTCTCCGGCGACCGGAAACGGGAGAAGACTAAGGGGGACCGAATGGCGCGGGCGCGTTCTGCGCGTGGTGACGGATTCTTCTCGATCGCGGGCCCGCAATTGCAGGACCTGCGGGCCGTCATCGACCGCCACCTTCCCTCATCCGAGGCTCTGCGCCGCCTCGTCCCGATGCTTCTGATCGGCTTCGCGGCGATCGCGATTCTGGGCTTCGTCCACCAGATCAGCAACGGCAACAGCGCGGCGCTCAAGTCTTCCGAACGCCAACTCGCCCTGATTGCCGAAATCACGGCCCTGAACCTCAAGGCCGAGAGTTTGAGCTCGAACACCGATTGGCAGGGCGAACTGGCCAAAAGCTTGCCCAAAGGCGCGACCCGCGACGGCCGCACCGCGCTTCTCGCTGATGCTGAAGGCAATATCCAAGCTCGCGCGCCGATCGATAGTCCCTATCGGGGGAATCTCCTCACAATTCTCGGCCCGCAGCAGCCCCTGACCATCATGGGGGCCGACGCAGGTGTGCTGCGCATTTTCATGCTCGACGGCACCGATGCCATCGTCACGGTCCGCAATATTCCCAAGACGGATGCCCAGGTCGCCGTCGTCCAGCCCATTGCGAGCGCGCTTGGCGCGTGGCGGAGCGACACCCTCATCGAAGTCACCTTGCTGGTGTGCGCTGGCCTCGTGCTCACGTTGATCTCCGGCGCCCTTTGGTATCTGGTGCCCGCCACGGCTCGCAAAGAAGACGATGACGCCCTGGCACAGGAACTCACCGAGGCGTTGCCCGGCTGTGGCGTATGGCGCTGGAACCTCGCCCGGGGTCATGTGCACTGGTCGAGCCCGATGTACCGGCTCCTTGGACTTGAGCCCGTCGCTGACGCCATGCCGTTTGGCGTCTTGGCCAAGGCACTCCATCCCGACGACGACCTCCGCGCCGAACTTGAGCGTCATTTGCGCGAAGGCGTTTCTCTCTTCGATCAATGCTTCCGCATTCGTCACGCCGAGGGGCATTGGGTGTCGTTGCGCCTGCGCGGTCACATCACCAGGATCGATGGCGAACCTTACCTGACCGGCATGGTCGTACTCGCCGATCAGGATGCGATTTCCGGATCGCCGGACGCCAACGCGCGCCTACGCGACGCGGTGGAGACGATTTCCGAAGCGTTCGTGCTGTGGGACAACCAAAACCGGTTGGTGATGTGTAACAGCAAGTACCAGCAATTCCACGGACTGTCCGACGACATGGTGCAGGCAGGCAGCCCTTATGACGAGGTGATCGCCGCGGCGTCTGAGCCCATCGTCTCCAAGCGCATCGCCGTCGCCGGCAAAGAGGTCGACGACTGCCGCACCTACGAAGCGCAGATCGAGGATGGCCGCTGGCTCCACATCAACGAGCGCCGCACGCGTGATGGTGGCTATGTGAGCGTCGGCACCGATATCAGTGTGTTGAAAGCGAGCCAGCAGCGATTGGCAGAAAGCGAGCATCAGCTCCGCGCCAGCGTCGCCGAGCTCAGGCTGTCACGCCGCGAGCTCGAGCATCAGAAGCAGCAACTTGTTGATTTAGCTGAGAAATATGCGCTAGAGAAGAACCGGGCCGAGGCCGCCAACCGCGCCAAGTCCGAATTCCTCGCCAATATCAGCCACGAGCTGCGCACGCCGCTGAACGCGGTGATCGGCTTCTCCGAGGTCATGCAGCAAGCGCTGTTCGGCCCGCTCGGCCATCCCAAGTATCAGGAATACGCCCGCGACATCTACGCGAGCGGCGCCTATCTCCTAGAGGTCATCAACGACATTCTCGACATGTCCAAGATCGAGGCTGGACGCATGAGCCTTGACATCGTTCAGGTCGACGTCGCCGACATCGTCGAGGACAGCATAAAGGTGGTGAGCCAGGCGGCGGCCGATCGGGATATTACGCTGGAGCGTCACGGTCCCGCACATCTTGCCATCGAGGCCGACCGGCGCGCATTGAAACAGGTTTTCCTCAATCTCTTATCCAACGCAGTCAAGTTCACCCGTGACAGCGGCCGCGTCGACGTGCATTTCTCCCGCTCCCGCGGCCAGGTGAAGATCTCCATAAAGGACACCGGCATCGGCATCGCCGATGCCGATATCGCCAAGCTCGGCAGACCTTTCGAGCAGGTCGAGAACCAGTTCTCCAAGAGCCATCAGGGCAGCGGGCTTGGCCTCGCCATTTCCCGGGCCTTGGTCGAACTCCATGGCGGGACGCTCCAGATCAAGAGCCGCGAAGGTCAGGGCACCACGGTCACCTGTACACTGCCACTGAAGGCGGTGATTGCAGACGAAGATGAGGCGCCGCTCGCCGAGAGCGCCTAGACCCACCAATTCAAGCAATGATGCGATCGAAGGCCTCGTGCACTGCCGCGAGCGCATCTTTCAGCATCGCCTCCAGAGTTTCGAAGTCCGGCATGTCAGATGCGCGCGCCAACAGTTCCCGAAGTGCAAGCGGGGCCTCGGCCGGAACAAAAGTCTTGTCGAGGCAAAGGCGCAAGACCTGCGTGAGCGTGTGATAGAGCCGCGCTGCAGGGATTAGAATTTCAGCGTCGCCCGGCGCAAGTACACCCGCAGCCGAGAGCTTGGTGAGCGCCATCTCTGTGTTCTGATGCAGCACGTCCGCGTGCTCGGCCGCGCTGACGATTTGGAGGAACTGAGCGATGAATTCTAGATCGATCAGCCCGCCGCGGACCTGTTTCAAGTCCCAGATATCCTCGGTGCCCTTCTCTTCGGCAATCTTGGCCCGCATGGACTTGACCTCGTCGGCCACCTTCGCCCGGTCGCGCGGCCGCGAGAGTACCGCTTTGATGGTGGCATTAATCTCGCTCCGCAGCGCCACCGGCCCCGATACAACGCGGGCGCGGGTCACGGCCAAATGCTCCCAGGTCCAAGCCGATTTCGTCTGGTACTCGATGAAGCTGGAGAGCTTGGTCGCCACCGGTCCTTGGCTTCCCGACGGCCGGAGCCTCATGTCCACCTGGTAAAGAGCTCCTTCGGCAGTGTGCGCCGAGAGCGCCGCGATCAGCCGCTGGGTGAAGCGCGTGTAGTACTGCGTTCCCGGCAGGCTTCGTGCGCCGTCGGATTGCGCGTTGTCGCCTTCGAAGTCATAGACGATGATGAGATCGAGGTCCGATGCCGCCGTCATCTCGTTGCCGCCGAGCTTGCCCATGGCAATCACCGCCGCGGCACCGTCGGGCAAATGCCCGTACTGGCGCACGAGCTCATCCCCGACCCGGTCGGACAACGTCTCGATCAGCGTCTCGGCGAGAGCCGCATACGCCGCACCCGCCTGGCGCGCCGAGATCGTTCCGGAGATTACTCGAACGCCAATGAGGAAACCCTGCTCGCGACCAATGATCCGCGCTTGGTCGAGCGCGCCCTCATAGTCAGCTGTTTGGGCGATGGCAGAACCCACGAGCTCTTTGAGCTTCGTGGGCGACGGCACAGCGCCGAAGAAGCCCGGATCGAGTACGGCGTCCAGCAGCCGTGGACGCCGGCCGAGGATGGCGGCAAGTCGCGGCGCCGTCCCCATGATGTCTGCCACGAGGCGCAATAGGCTTGGATTGGCGGCGAGGAGCGAGAAGAGCTGGAGCCCAGCGGGCATGCTCGCGATCACTTTATCAAATGTCGCAAGCGCAAGGTCCGGCTCAGCGGTACGCCCGAACGCTTCGAGTAGCAAGGGAAGGAATTCGATCAGCCGCTCGCGCGACTTGGCGCTGCGTGTTGCAGCATACCGGCCGGACTGCCAGGCGCGGATGGCTGCGATGGCAGCCTCGGGATTCTGGAAGCCAAGCTTTTCAAGGCCAGCGAGTGCGGCCGGATCGCTGTCGTCAGCTACCACGATCGCCGGGGCTGACGTGGGCGGCTCGGGGATTTTCTCGAACAGCGCGCCGTAGTGAGATTCGACAAGCTTGAACGCATCGACCAGGACCTCTGCGAATGAATTCGTGGTCTCGAAACCCGCAAGCTTGGCAATACGCTCGAATTCTCCGGGGTCCTCTGGAATGATGTGGGTCTGCTGATCGCCGATCATCTGCAGGCGGTTCTCGACCCGTCGTAGAAAAAGGTAGGCGCGCGTGAGCTCTTCCGCCGCCGTCTTCTCGATCCACTCGCCTTCGGCGAGCCGGTTCAGCGTCGCGATGGTACCACGGGTGCGTAGCTCCGGATGGCGACCGCCGGCGATGAGCTGCTGGGTCTGCGCGAAGAATTCGATATCGCGGATTCCACCTCGGCCAAGCTTGATGTCATGGCCCTCAACCGCGATGGCACCATGCCCCTTGTAGGTGTGCACACGCCGTTTCATGGCATGGATGTCGGCGACTGCGGCGAAGTCGAGATATTTGCGCCAGATGAAGGGCGAGAGCTGATGTAAGAATTCCTCGCCGAGCGCGACATCCCCGGCCACGACCCGCGCCTTGATCAGCGCGGCGCGCTCCCAGTTCTGCCCGAAGCTCTCGTAATAGGTCAGGCCCGCGTCCGTGGAAAGCGCGATCTGAGTCGCACCGGGGTCGGGGCGAAGCCGCAGGTCGGTGCGGTAGGCATAGCCATCGCCCGTATGCTCTTGCAGCAAGCGCACAAGGTCGCGCGTTAGTTTGACGAAAAACGACGACGGCTCAATGTCTGGAGACAGTCCAGCACGCTCGGCGTCGTAAAAGACCACAAAGTCAACGTCGCTCGAATAGTTGAGCTCCATGGCGCCGAGCTTGCCCATGGCAATGACAAAATAACCTGACGCGTCTTCCGCCGCAGTGGTTTGTCCCGCCTCACGCGCCTTGCGAAACAGAAAGGCGACTGCTTGTTGCAAACAGGCGTCGGCCGCGAGGCTCAAAGCCCGCAGCACCATCTCGGTCGGCCACACGCCGCCGAGATCCGCAAGACCCGCGAGCAACGCCGTGCGATGCTTGAACTGCCGCAACAGTGTCATCGCCTCTTTGGTGCTGGGCGCACTCGCCATGTCCCGGGCGAGGTCCGCGCGCGCTTCAGCCAAGTGCGCATCGGGGTCGCGGGTGAGGCAATCGGCAAGAAGGTGGGGAGCGCGCTGGGCCAGCGCAGCGAGATAGGGGGCGCCGGAGAATGCGGCTTCGAGTAGCGCCTTTGGTCTCGGCGCAGCAGCCAGCTTGGCCGCCGGCGTCAGTGCGGGCGCCGCCTCCATCGCCTTAGAAACGGCCTGGAGCACATCGGCGCCGCGCGCCGCGTCATAGATTTGTGGAAGCTCGGTGATGCGGTCGGCAAACGCCGTCACGTGGCTCTCAGCTCAGCTCCCGGGGGCGGTTCGGGGGCCGCCCCGTTGACGAGCGCGTCTCCATTCGTGGGCAAGGCGAGGACGACGCGGAGGCCGGGTTCGTTGTCCTCAAGCCTCAGGGTCCCACCATGCAACCTTGCCACCGCTGCGACAAGACTCAAGCCGAGCCCACTGCCTGGCTCCGACCGGCTTGCCTCGAGCCGCACGAACCGGTTGAGAACCCGCTCACGCTCCGAGGCCGGCACACCGGGTCCGCGATCCGTTACCACGATGTCCGCCACACCCTTGCGCGCCGCCGCGCGTATCTCAACCTCAGGCGCATAGCCATTCCCGCCCTGAGCCGCGGGCGCCCCGTATTTCAGGGCATTGTCGATCAGATTGGCGATCGCCTGCCCGAGCAGCTGACGATCGGCATGGATGATGAGGGGGCTTGTGCCTGAGGCGGTCAGGGTGATGCCGCGCTCCTCCGCCACCGGCTCGTACAGCTCGGCGACATCTTGCACGAGCGCCGCAAGGTCGAGGGTCTCCCGGGTTTCACCGGCCGCGCCAGCCTCGAGCCGCGCGATGGACAGAAGCGCGTTGAACGTCTTGATAAGACCGTCTGCCTCTTCAATGGTCCGCTCCAGGATCTTGCGATAAACCTCCTCGTCATGAGTCTCACGCAGCACCTCTTCGACGCGGTTTCGCAAGCGGTTGAGCGGCGTCTTGAGGTCATGCGCGATGTTGTCGGACACCTCGCGCAGACCTGCCATGAGCTGCTCGATTCGCGATAGCATCAGATTGAGGCTTTGGGACAAACGGTCGAGCTCATCGTCGGAACCGCTCACGGGTAGGCGCCGGCTGAGATTCCCCTCCATAATCGTGCGCGTACTGGCCGAGAGATTGTCGATACGCTTGAGTAGTCGGCGACTCACCAGATAACCGCCGCCGATGCCGACGAGTGCCATGAAGCCCAGACCCCACAGCATCGTCCTACGGATCAGCCGCGACAGATCTCGTCGATCCTCGATGTCGCGGCCGACGATTAGGCGATAGTCGCCGGGCAACCGAAACACGTTGGCGAAGGCAAGCCGCCGTTCAATTCCGCCTTGCGCAGGCCGGCTGTAGAAGAACTCGACCGGTCCAAGGCTATTCCACAGTTGCGGCGATACCGCGCTCAAATTTCCGGCGAGCTGCTTCCCGTCTTTGTCGGCGACCAGATAAAGGCTGTTGCCGGGCGTCTGGCTACGTTCGGCCACGGTGCGGACGAGCTGATCGAGACGGCCGGCACGATATTGCTCCGCCAGTCCCTTGAGCTCCGCGTCGATCGTCTGATTGAGCTGCCGCGTCAGCAGCACCGTCGTGTTGAAGTAGATGTAGAAGATCGCCACGACGGCCGCGACGCTGAACAGCGCAAGATAGGTCAGCGACAGCCGAAATGTCGTGGTTCGGAAGAGTTTAGTGAGCGCTGTCACGGATCGTGTAGCCAGCACCGCGAACGGTGTGGAGAAGAGGGTTCGCGAAGTTCTTGTCGATCTTGGACCTGAGGCGCGAGATATGAACGTCGATGACATTGGTCTGCGGGTCGAAATGGTAGTCCCAAACGTTCTCGAGCAGCATGGTCCGCGTTACCACCTGCCCGGCGTGTTTCATCAGATACTCCAGCAACCTGAATTCGCGGGGCTGGAGAAGAATCGCCTCCCCGGCGCGCGTCACCTTATGAGACAGGCGGTCGAGCACGAGATCGCCGACCACGAAGCGCGTCGACCCCTCCTCGGGAGAGGTACGCCGCGCCAGCGCCTCAATACGAGCGAGCAACTCGCTGAAAGCATAGGGCTTGGTGAGGTAGTCGTCGCCCCCGGCGCGCAACCCCTTAACCCGGTCGTCGACCTCGCCGAGCGCCGAAAGGATAAGGGCGGGCGTCCGAATTTCCTCGTTACGCAGCGCCTGGATGACCGCGAGCCCGTCGCATTTAGGTAGCATGCGGTCGACGATCATGACGTCGTAGGCATTTGCCCTGGCGAGATCGAGCCCGGCCTGTCCGTCCGTGGCAAGTTCGCCGACGTGCCCGGACTCTTTCAGCGCCCTCATGAGAAAGGCCGCGGTCTCCTGATCATCTTCGATCACCAGAACGCGCATGTCGTGAGGCCTCCCAGGAAAGACGGTTTTACGCGGCTGATAAAACGGTGGGCGGCGCGGTTGGGGGGAAAACCGCGCCGCCCTCCGGCGAAAGAAGACTTAGTCCTAAGCCTTCTTCAGTGAAAGCGCCACGAAGCGCGTCTGATCGCCGGTCTTCACTTGCATCAGCACCTTGACGGTATCCTTATCCGTCTGGGAGCCTTGCATGGCCTTCTTGATGCCGGCAGCAACATCAGCTGGGTCGGAGACGTCCACGCCAGCGACTTGGAGAATAACGTCACCTGGCTTGAGGCCCTTGTCGGCAGCATCACTCGAAGGATCGACCTCCGTGATGACCACGCCCTCGTCGCCCGCACCCGGGATTTTCATCGCCGGCGCAAGAGACAAGCCGAGGTCCTCCATCTGCTCGCTCTGATCGGCAGGCTCATCCTGCTCGAGCGAGGCCAACTTCTTGGCGCTGGGGAATGCGCCAAGCTTCATGTTGACGTCACGCTTGTCGCCGTAGCGGACGATCGACAGCTTAACTTTGCTGTCGGGCGCAAGCTCGGCAATCTTGCGGGCGAGATCGCGAGAGTCTTCGACCTCTTCGCCGTTCACTTCGACGATGACGTCGCCAGCCTTGATGTCTTCCTTGGCGGCGGGGCCATCCTCGGTCACCTTGGTGATCATGGCACCCTTGGGCTCGGAAAGACCGATCGAGTCGGCGATGTCGTCGTTCACGTTCTGGATGACAACACCAAGCCAGCCGCGATCAACACTGCCGTGGCTCTTGAGCTCGGTCACCACTTGCTTGACCAGCGCCGCCGGCACAGCAAAGGCGATGCCGACATTGCCGCCAGAGGGCGAGAAGATGGCGGTATTCACGCCGATAACGTTGCCATCGAGGTCAAAGCTAGGACCGCCAGAGTTGCCGCGGTTCACGGCCGCGTCGATCTGGAGGTAGTCATACGGACCGGAGCCGATGTCGCGGTTATGGGCCGAGATGATGCCGGCAGTCACCGTCCCGCCGAGGCCGAACGGATTGCCGACCGCGAGCACCCAATCACCGACGCGCGGATCCTTCTCGGAGAACTTTACATACGGGAACTTCTTGCCACTCTTGTCGGTCACCTTGATCAACGCGACGTCGGTGCGCGGATCGGTGCCGACGAGCTTGGCGTCGAACTTCTCGCCGTCCTCCATCGTCACAGTGATGTCCTCGGCATCCTCGACCACGTGGTTGTTGGTGACCACGAAGCCGTCCTCGGTCACGAAGAACCCGGAACCTTGCGCGAGGCTTGGCTGCGGCTTTTGCGGACCGTGCGGCATGCCCTTACGGAACTGCTTGAAGAAGTCGTAGAGCGGATTGTCCTCCGGGATGTCCGGCATACCGGGGATTTCCATGTCATTCTCGGCGACCTTCATGTCGCCCTTGACGTTGATGCTCACCACGGCCGGGCTGACCCTTGCCACGAGATCGGCGAAGGAGAGCGGCGCGCGGCCATAGGGCGTCTCGATCGTCTGCGGTTGCGCCGTCTCGGCGACGGCGAATGGCACTTTCGCGTTGAAGGTAAGCCCCAATGCGCCCGCGGCGATCAGGGCGGCAACGGCGAGCAGCGCAGGTTTGCGGGTCAGCTTCCGCAACCGCGGGCTTTCGTTCGCTGCAGGGCTCCGGTCAGTTGTCATTGTTCACCTCTCTCCTGAGATGGAAGAATCCCGTTGATGTGGCCCGACTCCACGAGGCAGGCGTCTAGTAATTAGAAGATATAGACCTCCACCAATTACGCTGCGGTTTCGGCAGGATTAAATTTCAGTAAGGTTCGCCGTCCGGAACACACCAGAATTTCAAGGCTTTGGGCGCCTTGCGAGCTCAACCCTCTCCAACGAGGCGCCTCAAACGACGCTTCTCGTTAGCCGTTAGCGGCTTTGGTCCATCGGCAGCCGATTCTCGCCGCTTAGAAGCCAATATGATAGCGGCCAGCGCAGCCAACAACACCAGCGGCGTCGCGAGCCAGAGCAACCAGGTATGGGCCGAAAACCGGGGTTTGAGCAGAACGAACTCCCCGTATCGCGCCACGACGAAATCAATGATCTCCTGATCGCTATCGCCGGCTTTCAGGCGCTCGCGCACCAGCACTCGGAGGTCCTTGGCAAGCGGCGCATCTGAATCGTCGATCGACTGATTCTGGCAGACCAGGCAGCGAAAGCCCGCTGACAACGCCCGAGCGCGAGCCTCAAGCGCAGGGTCGTCCAGAACTTCGTCGGGTTGAACCGCATGCGCAACACTGACCGTCACAAGCCCGAGCACGAGGGATAGCAGAATGGTTGGCAAGGACGAGCGAAACGCCATCGTCATTTCCCTGTCGCGGCAGCGACTTTCGCTTGCGCCCGTTTGGGTGCGCCTACCCGCAAGCGACGATCAGACAGCGACACAGCACCGCCGAAGAACATCACCAGCGCCCCGATCCAGATCAGCCGCACCAGCGGATTGAAATAGACCCTAACGCTGTAGGCGCCGTCTTTCAGCTCATCCCCCAGCACAACATAAAGGTCACCGCGCCAACTGTTGTGAATGCCGGCCTCGGTGGTCGTGTTCTTCTCCACGGTGAAGGCGCGCTTCGACGGCGTGAGCTCGGTAACAAGCGTGCCGCCGCGCGACACCTCAAAGACACCGACTCGTTCCTGATAGTTGGGTCCCTGGCGCGGCGCAACGCCTTCAAAGACGAGCTGGTACCCGGCAATGTCGACGGTTCCGCCCGGCGACAACGCCTCGATCCGCTCCTCTCGCCACGCGGTCGTGGCCACAACGCCGATGACGACGAGACCGAGACCTGCATGCGCCAACGCGGCCCCGAAGGCCGCTCGCGGCAGGTTGCGCAGGCGACGCCACGCCTCATCCCGCGATGCGTCGAACAACTTGATGCGAGTGGCAATCTCGGTGATTGAGCCCATGATCAACCAAACCCCGAGCCCGATGCCGAGCGGCGCGAGCCACGGCCCCCGCTGATTGAGTGCTAGCGCCACGATCATCACGATAAGGCTTACGACCGCCGCCGCTGTGAGACGCTGCGCCGCTGCGAGGAGATCGCCGCGCTTCCACGCAAGCAAGGGTCCGAACGGCACGGCGATCAGCAGTGGCACGATGAGCGGCACAAACGTCAAGTTGAAGAACGGCGGCCCGACCGAAATCTTGTCGCCAGTCAACGCCTCGAGCGCGAGCGGATAAAGCGTGCCGACAAACACCGCCGCGCATGCCACGGTCAGAAGGAGGTTGTTGAGAACGAGGCTGCCCTCGCGGCTGATAGGCGCGAATAATCCGCCCTGGCTCAACAGCGGCGCGCGCCAGGCGAACAGCGCAAACGCACCGCCGATGAACACGCCCATAATGCCGAGAATGAACACGCCGCGCGCCGGATCGACGGCGAAGGCATGCACAGACGTGAGCACACCCGAGCGCACGAGGAATGTTCCCATGAGGCTCAGCGAGAAAGTGATGATGGCGAGGAGAATAGTCCACACCTTAAGCGCGTCGCGCTTTTCCATCACCAACGCCGAGTGGAGCAGCGCGGTGCCGGCGAGCCACGGCATGAACGAGGCGTTCTCCACCGGGTCCCAGAACCAAAATCCGCCCCAGCCGAGCTCGTAATACGCCCACCACGAGCCCATGGCGATGCCGAGTGTGAGGCACATCCAGGCCGCGAGAGTCCATGGTCTCACCCATCGCGCCCACGCCGCATCGATCCGCCCGTCGATCAGCGCGGCGACTGCAAACGAGAACGCCATGGAGAAGCCGACATAGCCCGCATAGAGGAACGGCGGATGGAAAGCCAGCGCGGGATCCTGCAGCACGGGGTTGAGCCCTTGCCCTTCGAACGGCGCGGGATCGAGCCGGATGAAAGGATTTGAGGTCGTAATGATGAAGAGAAGAAAGGCGAACGCGATCGAACCCTGAACCGCAAGCACGTTGGCCTGAAGCTGCCGCGGCAGGTTCGTGCCGAAGGTGGCGACCGCCGCGCCGAACAACGCAAGGATCAGCACCCACAAGATCATCGAACCTTCGTGATTCCCCCACACGCCGGAGATCTTGTAGAGCAGTGGCTTCGCCGCATGGGAGTTCTGCCAAACATTGGCGACCGAGAAGTCCGACGTCACATAGGCCGTCATCAGCGCGAAGAACGCGATGGCGATGAGAAGGAACTCGGCCTGTGCTGCGGGAACGGCGACCGCTGTCAGCTGAGGATCGCGCAACCGCGTGCCGATGACAGGCAGCAGCATCTGCACGACAGCAACGCCAAGGGCGAGGATCAGTGCGTAGTGGCCGGTCTCAGCAATCATCCCCTAAGTCTTTCTCTAATTGGCCGCGCTCGGCCCGTTCTGCCCGTCATCGCCGCGCCATACGCCCTGCTTCTTCAGCTTGGCGGCAACCTCGGGCGGCATGTAGTTCTCGTCGTGCTTGGCGAGCACGCTGTCGGCATGGAAAAGCCCATCGGGCTCAAGCATTCCCTCAGCGACCACGCCCTGCCCCTCGCGAAAAAGATCGGGTAGCACACCGGTATAGGTTACGGGCAAGGTCTTCGCTCCGTCGGTGATGACAAAGCGCACTGTCGTACCTGCGTCCCGCATCACGCTGCCAGTTTCGACTAAGCCGCCGAGACGGATGCGCTGTCCAGGCGGCACCTGCATCTCGGCAATGTCGCTCGGGCTATAGAAGAACACGATCGAATCCCGCATGGCGTAGAGCACCAGCCCCACGGCGACACCAAGCACCAAGAGGCACGTGCCGATCAAAACGCCTCTGCGCTGCTTTCGCGTCATGACTTCAACCCAAGCTCTGCTGCAAGTGCGTTGAGTTGCTCTATGGCCTGCTCATTGCCGGCAAAGGTACTTTTCGCCCGCGCAAGTGCCTTGAGTGCCTCGTCCTTGCGGTCCAAAACCGTATAAGCACGGACCAGTCGGAGCCAACCGGCTAGATCGTCGCTATTCTGTTCGAGCCGCGACGCAAGCCTTTGCACCATGCTCTCGATCATTGCCTGGCGGTCGGTCGGGCTCATATCTTGCGCAGCGGCGACATCGGCCGCGTTCGGCCCAGACGTTTCTGGCAGGACCGGCGCCGCGCTCTTGCCCGCGAGTTGCGCTTCTGCTGCCTCGATGCGCGCCTGAACCATCGCGCGCCAGCGTTCGTCCCCGCCCTTTCTGTCGAGCAGCGCGCGCCAATCCTCGACGGCCGCTGCGAACTTGCCATCCTGCTCTTTGGAAATAGCAATAAGTATACGTGGCTCGATCAGAGTCTCGTCGAGCACAAGCGCTTGATCCAGTGCGCGCCGCGCCTCCTCGCTCACCACGCCGCCCTTCTCCAGGACCAGCGCTTGGCCATAGCCAGAAAGTCGGTGCGCAGAAGGTCCAAGCAGTCGAATGGCTTGCGCGTAGGCGTTTGCAGCATCGTCGTAGCGCCGGCCGACTAAATAGACGGGAGCAATTACGTCCCATCCCTGCCCTTCCTCGGGATGCTCGCGGAGCCGCGCCTCGACGCGCGCAACAAGCGCCGCGATATTCTGATCGCTCGCGGGATCCTCGAGTCGTGCCGTGAGGGGTTGGTCGGGAAGACGGGGAGAACCGTAAACGAAGTAGAGGCCGAGAACGGCAAGGGGCAACGCAAGCGCCACCGCGATCAGCGCCGCCCGCGCCGGCATGCCGCGCTTCGATGCGGCGCCCTCGCTCGGCTCCTCACTGTCGGCCGCGAGCAAGCGCCGCGCGACTTCGAGACGGGCAGCCTCTGCTTCCGCCTCGCCAATCAGACCGCGGGCAAGGTCGCTCGACCTCTTCAAGCTGGTCGCGATAAACCGCGGCGTTGAATGCCTCGCGCGCCGGCGCGCCGCTGCCTCCCGCCGTGAGCGGCCGCAACAAGAAGTACAGCACGATCGCCGTGAGACAGGCGAGAATGACCCAAAGCAGCACGAGGGGCGCTAGCCTCCGAAATCCAAGTCAAGGCTAGGCATAGGGAAAGGCGCCGGGAGGGGCAAGCTCAGGGCGCCTCGCCAAGATTAATTCGCCGCAATCCAGCGGGCACGCGGCCCCTCGCGGGCGGCTAACCGACCGTATTCCAGGTCCCGTCAGCCTGACGGCAAGCCGTGCCACGAGCCGTCTGCGGCTGACCGCTGACGTAGATCGTGTGCGTGTACGGCCGGCAGTAAGTGCCGTTCTGCTGATAAGGCTTGCCTGGCACAATCTGGCCGCGATGTTGGTTCGCGGGATTGTTCCATGGCGTTGCCGAACCGGCCTGGCCGTACTCGAGCGCGCGGTATTCCGCGGCGGCCGCCAGTTGGCGATCCACGCTCGTCCAAATCGGCACCGATCAGGTTGCCCAGGACACCGCCCGTCACCGCGCCGATCGCGAGACCCGCCGCGCGGTTCTTTTTGCCGCCAATCGCAGCACCCGCCGCACCGCCAGCGATGGCACCGACGATCGTTCCCGTGCCCTGCTTGTTGCCCGGCCCACATGCCGTCAGAAAAAGCGGCACAAGGGCGATCGCGATAATTTGCGTTAGTCTCATTTGTTTCCCCCTCAGCCCAGAGTTAACCAGTCGGCCCTCGGCGAGAGACTGAATTAGAAGGAGTTTATCCTGTCCTAAGGTTCTTAAGAATAACAAATCTGGCCAAATTAGGTTGCGTCCGGCAACCCCCTAAATTTCAAGCCGCAGGCAGTGTAAGTCGGGCTCTCAAGCCCCCTTTTGGCGAGGGTTCGAGCTCAAACGTGCCCTTATAAAGATGTGCCAGGTCCGCCACGATGGAGAGCCCCAGGCCCGAGCCCGGCTTGCTCTCATCGAGCCGCTGGCCCCGCTTGACCGCCTTTGCGCGTTCCGCCTCGGTCAGCCCGGGCCCATCGTCATCGACCACAACCGCAAACTGTGCGCCATCGCGCAGTCGTTCCGCGCTGACCGCCACGCTCGCATTTGCCCACTTGCAAGCGTTGTCCATCAGGTTCCCCACCATCTCCTCGAAATCCTGCTTCTCGCCTTGGAATTTCAAGCCGGGGATCGCGCTGACTGACAGGGCTATACCCCGTTCCCCGTAAATGCGGTCGAGCGTTCGCTTGAGCGCCTGGAGGATTGGCGCGACATCCGCCACATCGCCGATCACGCTCGAGCGCGCCGCTACCCGCGCACGGTCGAGATGATGGGTGATCTGAGTGCGCATGATCTCCGCCTGCTCCACCACCTTGTCGGATAACGCACCTTTGTGCGTTCGCGCCTCGTTGCTGATCACGCTGAGTGGCGTCTTGAGCGCATGCGCCAAGTTGCCGACATGGGTGCGGGCCCGCTCCACGATCTCACGGTTGGAGTGGATCAGCGCATTCAGTTCCTGCTGCAACGGCCTGATCTCGTCGGGCAGTTCTCCCTGGAGACTTTCCGCCTCGCCCGAGCGGATTGAGGCCAGGTCGTGGCGAATCGCGCGCAAGGGAAGAAGTCCGAACCGGACCTGGAAGAACGTCGCCACCACAAGTCCCACGCCCAACACTGCAAGCGCAAGAATCAGCATGGTGGTGAACTGAGCGAGATCGTCGTCAATCTCGCCAGCATCGCCGGCTACCGCATATGAGTATGGCTTCTCGCCTTCGGGCCTGATCTCGCGCTCGACAATGCGCAAGTTTTGCCCGTTGGGGCCCGGCGCATAGCTCCGCCGTGTCAGGGTATCGTCGGGGGGAGTGCCGTCGTGGCTGGGCAAATCGAGTTGCTGATCGAGCAGCGAGTCAGAGACATAAAGAGGACGCGCGGCGCCCTTCATCTGCTTGATCTGCCAGTACCAGCCGGAGAACGGGATGGTGAAGATGGGATCGCCGAGACTGGCGGGTTCTTGTGGGGAGGTGCCCCCCTCTGCCGTGCTCGAGGCCACGAGGCTCGTCAGATAGACGTTGAGCCGTGCATCGAAGTTACGTTCGATGGCGCTGCGGTAGAGGGAGATGAGGAGAATGGCGGCGACGGGGATGACCACGAGGGTCCATGCCGCGGCCGAGGCAAACAGCCTGAACGCGAGAGATTTAGGCCCCATCGGCGTTGTCCGTGAGGCGATAGCCGAGCCCCCGGACGGTCTTGATCAGGTCGATGGGAAGCTTCTTGCGCAGGCGGCCAATAAACACCTCGACCGTGTTCGAATCTCGGTCGAAGTCCTGCTCGTAGAGATGCTCGACGAGCTCGGTACGCGAAACGACGCGTTCCCGATGTAGCATCAGGTAAGCGAGCACGCGGTATTCGTGGGAGGTAAGCTTGATGGCTTGGCCATCCACCGTGACCCGCGCAGTCCTGGTGTCGAGGCGGAGTGGCCCGCATTCCAACTCATTCCGGGCGTGGCCGGCCGAGCGGCGCAGCAGCGCACGCAGGCGCGCTAGCACTTCCTCCATATGGAAGGGCTTGGCCACATAGTCGTCGGCGCCCGCGTCCATGCCGGCCACCTTGTCGCTCCAGCGCTCACGCGCCGTGAGGATCAGCACCGGCATCTTGCGGTCGTCGCGCCGCCACTGCTCAAGCACGGAGATGCCATCCTTCTTTGGCAGGCCGAGATCGAGCACGACCGCGTCGTAAGGCTCGGTGTCACCCAGGAAGTGCCCTTCCTCGCCGTCGAAAGCAGTATCGACGGCGTAGCCCGCCTCCCCCAGCGCGGTCACGAGCTGGCGGTTGAGATCCGGATCGTCTTCGACGACGAGAAGTCTCAAAACTCTTCTCCTCCCAAGCTCTGAAGGCCCTCAGCCTCTCCTAAAATTGCCCGGTGCGAGCGTCAACATTGAGGTTGGTAACGTCGCCCTTCTTGCCAAGCACAACGATTTTATAAACGAACTTGCCGCCATTTTCGCACAGGGTTGCGGAGATCACCTTTCCGCCGGTCTTTGACTGGACCATCTGATAGATAACGTTGCCGGGGATGAGCGAGTTCTGCGCAATGAGCGCGCCGGCCGACTTCCATGGTAGGCAACCCGCACGGGCCGACGCTCCGACCGCGGTCAACATGACCGCGGCCAGCACCGCAATGGCAGTTCGCCGCATCGCCCGACTCATCGTCTCAGTCCCAAAATATCGTTCCTTGCCGGTAACCCTAAGGGACCGGCAATGAACGGCGCATGAACAGTCGACCTTAGCCTATTTCCTCGCGGCGCCTTTGGCACCGCTGGGCTTGCTAGCGGCATCGTCCACCTTGGCGCCTAGAGCCGCAAGCCCAAGCCCACCCAGCACGACCGGAAGCTTGGTGACGAGATCGGCCAGCGTCATGTGTCGTCCTCACGTTGCAAGGCAAACAAAAAGGCGGCCGAAGCCGCCCGCGTCCATTTCGTCGTACTCGTCGTCGCTGATCAGTCGTTGAGCCGCGCCTCGACCGTCTTGCGCAAGATCACCCGGTCGCGCGTCGAGACGCCGATCAGCTCGGCCACGCGCCACACCAGATTGCTCTCGAATTCGTCGACCACGCCGTCGGCCATGACCACTTCCCACAACATCTCGACGATGCGCTTGCGGCCGTCCTGGTCGAGCTGGCGGCACAGCACGGAGGTGAAGCGGTAGAGATCGACCGAGTCGCGCTCGCTCGCCTCTGCGTCCTCGAACAGGCGCTTCACTTCCTTGGGCTCGAGATCGAAGCGGTTCTGCAGCAGCGCCTTCACCTTGCGTCGCTCGGTCGAATCGAAATTGCCGTCGATGGCGCCCGCATGCACCAGCAGCGCGCCGGCGGCGATGCGCAGCTCCTCCTCGTGGAGGTTCCTGGCGCGCCCCTCGTCTTGGGACACGCCTTCGACCAGATCTTTGAGCTTGGTCCATAAGGTCATGCGGCAATCCTCGGCCCGCACACCTACAGGACGCAAATGGCCGGGACAAGCCCGGCCATGACATTCGCCATCAAAGAAAGAAACCTAGGCCGCGACGGCCTGTGCCGGCTCGGTCACGGCGCGATAGCGCACGATGCCGTGCATCGTCTCGCCGTCGGGGTCGAGCCGCGCCTCGGTGAACTCGTGGCGCAGATTGACGAGATAATGATCCTCGAGCGACAGCGCCTGGTTGTGCAGCACCATGCGGATCACCTGGATGATCTCGTGCACCTCGTGGCTGTTGCCGGCGCGCGACCACACATGAAGCGTGAGGCTGTGCTCGTTACCGTCCTCGGTGCCCGTGCTCCAATCGAGGTTCACGGTCTGGCCGATGGTGATGTAGGGGAAGTCAGCGCCTTGCGGCGGCTTGGCGTAGATGCGCGCGCCACCCAGAAGCGACATCAGTTCAGACGATGCCGTCAGCGCCTGATAGATGCTGCGCTGAAGTGCCCAACTTGCTGCTGTCGTCATGGCGGCCGGTCTCCACTAACCAGTGATTAACCAACATGTAGGTGCCCGAAACCCGCGTTTCAAAGGGGGGCCAATCACCACTTTGCGATCAGACCCCGCCGGCCGGCCCCTTGAAAGACACCGGTAAAAACTTTCGAAGAGTTTGCTTAATGTGCGGTAAACGCGCCCGAAACGCCGGCCAAAGCCAAGGCGTTGCCGGCCGCGTCACGGCGCCCCTACTGCGCGGTGAACCCGCCGTCGATGGTCAGCACGGTGCCGACGACGCGCCTCGTCAGGCGAGATAGTGCGTGGCGGCGGCGTCTCCTCCGGGCGGCCGAGCCGCTGATCGAACCAGCCTTCGGCCTCTTTGCGGCTCACGTGATGATCGTCGATCCAGCCTGAACGAAATCGTCTGCGGAGAGCTTGCTGACGTCCTCGACCTTGATCTGAAGTCGGCCTTGCCGTTGCCGGTGACGTCGCCTTCCACCCGCCACATAGCCGGCCTTCTTGACGTAATGCAGCTCGCCTTTCTTGCCGTGGAAGTGGGCTTTGCCGATCCAGATGAACTTGTTGCCGCCGCCGCCCTTCTTGGCATCGATGCTCTGCAGGTCGATGTGGTCAACCGCCAACATCGAAATCCAGGATCACGTCTGCTCGTGCGCCCTTTGCGGGATCGGTGATGTCGATGAATTCGAAAAAATCGGCGCCGGCGCCGCCGGTCAGAGGTCTCTGCCGCCACCGCCGTTGAGGACATCGCCCTCGGTCCCACCGTCGAGAACATCGTCACCCTTCCTCCAATAGGACGTCCAACTCGCTTTCACTCCAAAGAGGGTATCGTTGCCGGCGTCGCCAGAGGATGTCGGTGCCCGCGCCACCCTCGAGGGTATCGTTGCCGAGCCCACCCGAGATGCGGTCGCCACCGTCCCCGCCGATGATGAGATCGTTTCCCTGCTCGCCTAAGGCCTCGCAAGGGTCCGTTCCCAACGTAATCTTGTCCGCACCCTTGCCGCCAAACACCCTGTGTTGAAGGAAAGCGATCGTGGTTTCGTCGTGCCCGTCGGTCAGCTGGTCCCAGAACGCCGTAGCCAATGCCGAGGCGAACGGAAGCTGTATTCTCGGCGTCGTCGTCTCGAACTCTCCGACATCGAGAAAATAGGTTCCGGACGCCCCTGGGGTGAACGTCAGCGCCGAATTCCTGCCGACGCCGGAATCGTCGTCCGACGTGATTGCGTTCCATCGCTGGCGCGCAAACGAAGGACTGGATCCCCTTCGGAGATCGGGCCGGTGTTGAGAAAGCAGGGGTAAAAGTTGGCGGTGATGCCGCAACGAGATCGACCCTGAACCAGTCGTGATCGCCGCGGGCTCCAGTTCGCCGGAAACCGGTCGAGCTGCCCGGACAGCCCCGCTTTGGTCGATGTACTCGCAGCAATGTCAGCCATGATCCGACCTCCACCGATTGAGCCAAGCCGGCCCACGGCCCGCAAGCTCAGACAAGCCGGCGTCGAACCTGAGCTCGCCTCGGATCCGAAGTCCGCAGAGATCGATTAGGTGCCCTTGGTACGGGCAGGTCCTCGGAAGCGCGATCTTCGCGTCTGGGGGACGCAAACCTCCGTCAGCTTCAAGAGGTGAACTATATCGTGAAGCCCGGTCGCCCGGGAAGATCGTTTACGCAATCACCCTTCAATATCGCCTTGGGTCAGATCCAAGGCGTCGAACCTCTACTGCGCGGTAAACCCGCCGTCGATGGAAGATCAAGACGTGCCGACCACGAAGCGCGCCTCGTCCGACGCAAGATAGAGCGTCGCCGCAGCGATCTCCTCGGGCGGCCAGCCGGCTGATCGGGAACCAGCCTTCCGCCTCTTTGCGGCTCACGTGATCGTCGATCCAGCGCGAAACATGTCGTCCAGGATGTCGATGGCGCAGGACGCGATCGCGTTGATCGAGATGTTGTCGGCCGCCGCCTGGAGCGCGGCGGACTTGGTCAGCCCGATGATGCCGCCCTTGGTCGCGGCGTAGAGCCCGTTGTCAGCACGCCGGTCATGCTGCTGGTGACCGAGGCCTGGTTGACGATGGCCCCGCCGCCGGTCTTTTCCGTCAGCGACCTCGTGCTTCATGCAGTAATAGGTACCCTTGAGATTGGTGTCGACCACCGTGGCGAAATCTCCGACGGCAGGTCGAGCGTCGGGCCAGTGATCTCCTTCGTTGTTGTTGATGGCGACGTCGAGCCGGCCGAAGCGCTGAACCGTCGCCGTCTGCTCTCCACGTTCGCCTCTTGCGAGATGTCGGCGTGGCTGTAGAAGCCGTCGGCGCCTTCCGCCTTGACCAGGTCGAGCGTCGCCGCGCCACCCTCATCGTTGATGTCGCACAGCGCAGGCTTCGCGCCACGCGCGACGAAGGCTTGCGCCAAGACGCGGCCGAAGCGCCCCTGCGCGGCGCCGGTGACACGACCTTGTCTTTGAAATCGAGCATTCCCGCCTCCGCTCCGCTGACTAGGTCGGTTTGAAGATGCCTTCATCCAAAGGTCCAAAGCGTCATGCCCGCATTGCCGGCGTATGGCTGCTTCTTGGAATCAGCAATCTCTTGCAGAACCCGCCGCCCATCTTCTGGCGCCAATGCGAGGGTATCTTTGGCCGCATTCATTCGAACCCACAGATTCTCATGCTCGTAAAGCGTCACGAGACTCTTCCGCTGGTCCCCGGGCGACTCTCCAGCTCATCCCCAGCCATCTTCGAAACAGCTCGTTGTGGCGAGATCGTCGTACAGAACGGCATTCTCCTCGGCCTCGCCGATTGCCACGTGACTCCAATAGCTCCTCAACGCTCAACCTCTTGAGCTCGAGGTACACCTCATGGCTTCAGAACTCCGCGCACCTATCCCAGACCAATAATAATCTTGTTGGGTTCCAGTCCGGATAGTTCACCCAAATCCTCTGCGCGCCCGTTTCCGCGTCCGGCACTTGGGCGCTGAGAACGGTTTCGTCTTCGACAGTCCACACCACGACGGCGCGGTTAGGCGTCTCGGCGCGGCATCCAATGCGGAATCGCCTGGATCACCTCCGCCGTGGACCCTAGAGTAACCTCTGTCTCTCGCCATCCAAAAACATCAAACAACCCACAGAGATGCAAGATGGCAGGGACAGGATAAGTTCACCCTTGAATGGCTCCGGCGGACGCCAATTTCATGGGCTATGAAGAGGATCGAGTTTGGAGGCGAAACTCTGGTGGTAAGAAGCATTATTTGCGGCCCCTTCAGATTTGTCGTCAGTCCACCTTGCGTTCGACTGCAGTGCACGCATTGCGGAAAGAGCCTCTGCGGTCTGCCGAAGGAATTTAAGCGCGCTCGGTGGTTGATGATCCGGCACGAAATTCCCGCTGCCTGTGCAGGATCGGTTCTACCACACGTGTGACAACCTGTTTCAGAACCGATGCGATTTACCGTTGGCGCTCATGGACTCTGGAATTCTGCGGGTCGCGCCTCTCGCGCAAGTGACTCCTGCAAACGGAGCCCGGAGCCGATGCCAATGAGAGATAGCTCTTGAAGGTGAGACTTTCAGCTTCAAAGGCTTCATACTGCCGCCTCGATTTCACCTTCCACCGTGTCCGTGAGGCTCGGTCTCGGACTCCATTTGGGATCCAGCTCGCGAACTTGGCTCAGCAGTCGCGATGCCTGAAGAACAGCAAGTTCTGCGCTTCTTACCCCGGTGTTGCTGGGGCAGAAGCCTTGATCACTTAGCCTGATATAGCCGGAACCACCCCCAGAACTCTTCGTACGCGCCCGCCGATAAGTGTATCGCTGCCACTGCCGCTGGTCGTATCGCCGCCTCCGTCCGTCCATTGGCGCCGTCGGAACTGCCGGCCAGCGCAATGGTTGAGATCGAAATTCACTTTGACCGCATGGCGAAGCGTCTGGGCGGTCTCCGTTGTGCGCATGCAACAGCCAACCCACGCGCCGAAGCTGGCGCGACCGCGCGGCCCGCGTCGGTCGACACCATCGCTTGTCTCTGATTTAGCGGGCGCGCATCGCAGCTGCGCCGCGGCGGAACTTGGCGGCGAGCCGCGCATCGCCGCCGGTCACGTGCGCGAAGTCGCGCTCGGCGCGCCGCTTCACCGCGCTGACCCGCGCCTCCGGCAGCATGGGAAATGTCACCACCGAGATCTCCCACAGATCGATCTTGTCGAGACGGCGCACGCCCGACGCCGGATCGGTGCGCCCCTGCACGGTGCGGAAGCCGATCGACAGCCAGTCGAGGGCGCCGGCGCGCATCAGCGACAGCACCTCGCGAGCCTTGGTCACCTCCGGCATCAGCCGCCCGCGCGCGTAGAGGCCCTTCATGTCCTCGCCGAGCTCAAGCCACACGCCGATCGGCTCGTTGGGGTCGTGCTGGAACAGGAGCTTCACGCCGCGCACGCCGCGAAGCCGCAAGCTCTCGCGAAACGCGCCGGGCATGACCACGTCCTGGCCGAGATCGACCTCGCCGAACAGGCTGGCGTAGCCCGAGAACGTGCCGTCGGCCTCGACCGACTTGAGATCGACGGGCGCGAACTTGACCTCGCGCTCCGGCCAGTCATCGCCAAAGCGTTGCAGCATGTTGAAATCTTTCAGGATGCGGGGCGGCGCGCCCCGCGCGGGACGCCGGCCCTAGACGCCTTTCAGCGCGACGCCCGCGGCGAGCAGCCCCCAGCTGAAGACTGCGATCCAGAAGGCGAGATGCGCGACCGCCGCGAAGCCGCCGGCGAAGAAGCCGAGCACGCCGAGCAGGTAGAGCGTGACGGCGCCGAGCGCGAGCAGGATCGAGACGAGGAAGACATATTTGGTTGGCGGTGTGAGCCTGAGCGCCATGGTTGCCCCCATCAAAGACGATGCGGGAACGCTAGCACGGCGAACAGGCACGGCCTATGGCCACGCTAAGGCGGCGGCGCACCGGACAGCTGATCGCCGCCGTCGATCTCGCCGTAGCCGACCGCGGCGCGCTTCTCGTTGACGGTGAGAAAGTCGCTAGCTTGCACCCGCGCCCACAACGCCTCGCGTTCGGTGGAGAGCGCCTCGATCGCATCGAGATCGGGCCGCAGCTCCAGCATCGTCACATCGAGATCCTCGTCGGCGAAGGCCGGCGCGAGCCAACCGGCAAGCGCCTTGGCGGTGCGCGTCACCAGCGGCAGCACGGTCTGGCGCCAGAACGAGCGGTTGGCCTCGGCGTAGTTGGAATAGGTGTTGTCGCCGGGAATGCCGAGCAGCATCGGCGGCACCCCCAGAGCCAACGCCACCTCGCGCGCGGCCACGTGCTTCGCCGAGGATGAAGTCCATGTCCTTGGGCGAGAACGCCATGCCCTTCAGTCGAGCCCGCCTTCGAGCAGCAGCGGCCGCCCGGCGTTCTTCGCGCGGAACGAGTCCTCAAGCTCCGCCTTGAGCCGGTCATGTTGCTCCGGCGTCAGCTGGCCGTCCTTGGCGGTATAGACAAGTGCGCCGGACGGGCACGCCGCGTTGTCGAGCAGCGCCTTGTTCCACGCGCCGGACGCATTGGCTGCAGATCGACCGCCGTCGCCGCCGGCTCGAGCGGGCTCAAGCCGTAGTGATCGTTGGATGGAACAGCGCCATGTGCAGGATGGGCCCAGCCACCGTCGCCCCCCTGCTCAGAAGCGCACCGTCACCCGCACGCATAGTCGTAAGCCTCGGGCCAGCCGTCGCCCGGCACCACCTTCATGCGGTCGGGGCGGAGCGCGTGCAGCTCACGCGCACCTCGCCGTCGACCGCGACCGCCTCCAGATACGCGTTCCCCGCCACCATGAGATGGCCGAACCACGCCTCGAGCAGGTCGGGGCCGCATTACGTAACGTTGGGGCGCTTCAAAAGCGCGAGCAGCGGATGCTCGTCGATCTCCTTCTCGCCGTCGAACAGATAGAGCGGCACCGAGCCCGCGCTCTCGGCGATCATGCGCACCGCGCGTGGAGCGATGGCGTTCTTGAGGAAGCCTTCGCGGGCGAGGCTCGCAAGGTCGCGCGGCGTCCACACCGGCTGGCCGCCGAGCGCCCAGGCGATGAACTTCGCCGTCTTGCTCGCCTTCGCCTCGAGGCCGAGCCATCGCGCGGCCGCGCCGTCAAACCGTCTGACGCGATTCACCTATTACGGAGTCACACGCCGCTCAAGTAGCGAAGCGGTAGCGCATCAAAAAGTCTGACCCTTGGGTCCGAACGCATGCGCAACATCAAGTCGGTCAGCGCCCACACCAGCGCATCGACCCGGTCAGGGCTTGCCCGCCGGAGAGTCCGACCCGCCCGAAATCGCTCATCTCGTCTTCGAGCGCGGGGAACGCGCCCACATGGGACACGAGGCCCCGCTCGTACAAGGCGCGGCGACTGGCTCGGCGCGCAGAAGTATTTGCCGCGCATCGCCCACCCGCGCTTCTAACCGGCACGCTTGCATCCACTTGGCGCAGCACCGCCTCGACCAGATCGCCGCCCTGGTTTACCTCGACGACGATGCGGTCGGCCTCGTACCGGCGGTACGCACTGATCACCGCCCGCGCCCGGTATCGGCGCACGCCCTGCCGCGTCAGGTCGGCGAGCACGTAGCCGCGCGCGTCACTCGCCCAACCCGGCGACGACGATGCCGCAGGCATCGGCCTGCGGCCCCGACGACGCCGGAGGGTCAACCGCCACGACGACGCGCCTCGGGTCCGGCGCCGCGCGAACGCGGCACCTCTCGACAAGCGCCCGCATCGTAGCGTCCGGGCCGGTCTTCGAGCAGCTCCGCGTCGAGCTTCCTGGCGGCCAGCCGCGTGCCGCGATAGCGTCCGACCACGCTCTCGAGAAACGACGGCGCCAAATTCATGGCATTCGCGTAAGTCGCCACCCGCGTCACCGCGGTGCGCGCGTCAGCCAGCAGAGTCTTTATGAGTGGCGTCGGCCGCGGCGTGGTGGTCACCACCTGCCGCGAGCGCGTCCCCAGCCGCAGACCGGTGCAGCATGTCCCAGGCATCGGAGGGCCGCCGCCATTTGCCGAGCTCATCGCACCACGCGGCGGAGAATTGCGGACCCCGTAAACTCTCAGGATCGTCGGCGGAGAACAGCTGCGCCACCGCGCCCGAAGAGAACGTCACTTGCCGCTTCGACGGCTCATAGAGGCCGCGCCCCGGCGGATGCACCGCGAGCAGGCCCGACACGCCTTCGACCATGATGCTGCGCGCGTCGGCGAGCGTCTCGCCCACCAGCGCGATGCGCGTGGCGGCGTCGCCGGCTCCACCAGCACACGCACCCATTCGGCCCCGGCGCGCGTCTTGCCCGCGCCGCTCCGCCGAGCATCAGCCAGGTAGTCAGTCCGCGCCGTCGCCAGCCGTCTCCGGCGGCAGCTGATCGTCCCGCGCCCACAGCGCGAAATCGTAGTGAAGCGTTGTGAGCTCATGGGAGCGAAAGCGTTGAAAATCGCTCAAGCGTCCCCGCCGCTTCGCAGTCGTGCAAGGCGGTCCGCAAGATCGCGGCGGAGGCGGTCCGCATCGTCGTGGGTCCTCAAGTCGTCTCCCGCCCGCTCGCGCCATCGCCAGCGCGCGCCGCGTCGTCGAGCGCGGCGAGCTTGGCGTAGGCCTGCATGATGGTGGTAGGCCGTGCGCATGTCGCGCTCGGTGTCGGCGGCGCTGCGCGCTCGTCGTCCGCTTTCAGGCGCGTCTCGATCTCGCTCATGTTCGCGTCCAGCATTTTGAACAGCCGGTTGATCAGGCCTGCGCGCCGCCGCTCGCTCACGGTCGGCGGTTCGCCGCTGCGCGGTCCGGGTTTTCGTCCGCGCGGCCGCAGGCTCATAGGTACGACGCGCTCCCAGCCCGCCGGCGTGCATGCGCTTTCTGACGGTCGTGGCGGTGGTGCCGTGCTTCCAGGCGTGCGCTTCACCGCCTCGCCGCTATAGACAAAGTCGGTCCAGACCTTCGACCAGTCGATGCCGCGCTCGTCGGGCCCGGCCGGCTCGGGGCACACGGGTTCGCTCGCGCGCATATCGCCGGGTGCGGGCGGAGCGGCGCCGTTCGCGCCGCCCGGCTCGCCGCCGCGAGGAGCTTCGGCGTCGTCATCCATGTCATTGCTGCTGCTGGTGTGATGTGAGCGGGCGCATCGCGCCCCAGAAACCAATAACGCCGCCCCATCTCTGGAGCGGCGTATTCCAACACGTCAGGTGGGCTTCGATACGCGGAACTTCGCCCACCTGTCGCGTTGTACCTGAACACTAGCCCATGAGCGTCACGCTGTCAAGGACTTTTTTCCTAATCTGGCGGTCACTGCTCCAGCGCTGGAATGATCCAAACGAAGCCCGCGACGAAGATCAGAAGAACCAGAAGCACCAATGGCCAATCTATGCGCCGCCGTTTCCGAGGCGGGTCGCCGAATGCCATCTCGGTGCCGGCCCAGGATCACCGGATGCCGACGGCTTCCCTTTCAGTGCATCCCCGAGATTCCATGCAGGCCGCTTCCGGTGATGCCGGCTGCGAAACAGCGGTTTGATTGGCCGAGCCATGCGCGGAAGTGTGGTCCAATCAACGACAACAAATCGTTGCGATTGATTTTTCGCTAGCTCCCTTGGGCACGCAGTTCGGCGCCCAGGTCCACTGGCCGCGCAGATGATCGGCGTCGCACGGCGGCGATGTCCTCGGGCAGGGCCTCGACTTCGGCGCCCAGCGGATCGATGCACATCACATGGCCGGTGACGGGATTGATCTCAGCACGCTTGCGCATGGGCGCGGTCGCCTTCATCTTGCGACTCCGTCGCAACGCTCGCGCCGGCAACGAGCATCACGCCGAGCAGCGTCGTCATCGTCTTCATCATGTGCGTGATCATGTGCGTGGTCATCTGTTGAGCATAGCACGCGCGCTGCCCAAATCGATTTCGTGAACGGCAACAAGGACTCGACGCGAGCCCACAAAGGGCGCACACTCATCGCAGTGCGTGGGTGACCCCCAGGTAGAGTATCGGTCGTCTTCGGCTGTATTCCCTGTGCGTGGAGCCCACGCACACCTGCTCTCTAACGACTCTCGACGTGCGTCAGGCTACTCGGGCGCTTGCGCGGGATCGCCGGGCGACTCAGGCGGTACTTCGCCGGGCGGCGCGACCGCGGCCTCGCCGTCCTTCGGCTTGCACGGGAAGGCCTGCGCGAAACATTTCGAGTAGAGCCCCTGCACCGCGCAGCTCATATTCGCCTTGTACGCATTGTCCCAGGTCGCCTCCGGATAGATCGTCTTCGCCTTCTCGAGCCAACTCGCGATCGCGGCCTCTTCCGACTCGTCGCGCGACGTGCGAAGCCCGGCCCGCTGCCGGTCACCGGCTCGCCGGCGCAATCCATGTCGGGCGGCGGCCCGGGATCGACCGGCGGCCCGCCGGGCTGGCCCGGCATGGGCTCTGCGGCGAGGCTTGCGCCGGTGCGGCTGCGAGCAGCGCGGCGGCGAACGAAGACGGACCGGGTACGGCATCGACAAAACTTCCTCCAGAGGCGCGTGGCGTGTTGGCCTTCTCGTTGGCCCAAGTCTTAGCACACTTGGCCGCGCCTCATAAATGCGAAGGGCCCGCGCGTGCCATCGCGGGCCCTTCTACTCAGTCGATCCAAGCCGGGGCTTAGCCGTGATGCGCGCTCAGCCCATATTCGCCGATGCGCCGGCGCGGGCCGTCGCTGCCGAAGCAATACGGCTTGCCACGGGAATGAGCCGGCGATGTTGCAATCGGGATCGGTGGCCGGGCCCTGCGCCATCTGCGGGTCGCTGGGACCTTGCACGGCGTGCCGCGCGCCGTTCGTCGCGGCGTTGGCGCCCGTGGCAAGGCCAAACAGAAGCACGGCTGCTAAGACGGCTACTTGGCGGTTCATGGTGGACCTCCTCGTTCAGAGTTACGGCGTGCCCACCGCCACGGACGATGAGACGCGCGCCGTTGGTCGGTATTGCGGACGGCCGCCGAACAAAACGCCGCGCGGCATGTTAGCGGCGCGCCGATTTCCGCCATTGCGGCAGCGCCGCCGCGAATTTGTCGCGGGCGTGCAGACATGCGAAGGGCCCGCGTGTTGGCGCGGGCCCCTGCATCACAGAACTCGTCGAGAGCGATTAGCCCTGGTGCGACTTATAGTACTCCCGCGCCTTGGCCAGGTTCTGCTTCGGGTTCTTCATGAAGTCGGTCTTGGCCTGCTCGCTGCTGAAGCAGTAGGTCTTGCCGTTGTAGTCACCGCTCACGGTGCAGTCGGTCTGGACTTCCTTGCTGTTGGCGAGGCCCCAGGCGCACATGTCCTTGAACTGGCCGCTGGTGGCGGCGAAGGCCGACGTGGCAAGGCCGAGCGCCAGCGCGCCGGCGAGGATCGGGGTGGTGATGGTCCGCATAACATTCTCCTAGTGTTTGAGTTGGTCCCGCAGGGAGGGGACACCCGCCGAACGCGGCGTATGACGGCTTGTTCCGTCACGAACCTGTGTAGGGACGCGATGCCGCAGCCTTGGCGCTTAACCCTCACGTCATCGTGAAACCGCAAAATCGTGGCGTCTGATCGCACCATGACCGAGACCGCTCTTAACCCTGAGCTCAAGCGCAAGCTGTGGTCGCGCACGGCGATCTATCTCGTCGTGGTCGCCGTCCTCCTGTTCGGCGCCGCCGGCACGGTTCGATGGCCCGCGGCCTGGGTCTATCTCGCGCTCTCCGCCGTCATGAGCATCGCCGGCGGGCTCTGGCTCGCACGCCACGATCCCGCGCTGCTCGAGGAACGGCTGGGCGCGGTGATCCAGCGCGACCAGAAGGGCTGGGATCGCGCGTTCATGCTGGCGATGAGCGTGCTGTGGTTCGGCTGGCTGGTGCTGATGGCGCTCGATGCGCGGCGCTACCACTGGTCCGACATGCCGCTCGCGCTGCAAGTATTGGGCTTTATCCTGATCTGTCTCGGCAGCTGGATCATCGGCCTCACCTTCCGGGAGAACAGCTATGCCGCGCCGGTGGTCAAGATCCAGAAGGACCGCGCTCACAAGGTGATCAGCACCGGGCCTTACTCTTATGTGCGCCATCCCATGTATGCCGGCGCGCTGCTCCTGATCCCCGGCGTGCCGCTCCTGCTCGGATCGTGGTGGGGGCTCGCGGCGAGCCTCGTCTTTATCGTGTTGCTTGCCGGGCGCGCGGTGCTGGAGGAGCGGACCTTGAAGGCCGAGCTCGACGGCTACGCCGCCTACGCCGCCCGCGTCCGCTACCGCCTCTTGCCGCATGTGTGGTGAGCCCAACCTTGAAGCGGCCTTGGTTTCCGGCGAAACTCCGGGTTGTGAGCCGTTTTGCTCCCTGCCTCGGGGTAAGCGGCTCTTGACCTTTCGGCGCGATCCTGTGGCTGGCGAAACGGGCACGTGGCGTGCCGGAAGGCGCATTCGGATGAGGGACGGCCTTCGGCGGGGAGACAACCCCGTCCAGCACATGATGGAACGCGGGCCGTTTGAGCGGGGGTAGTAGTTATGGGTCGGGTTGGCGCGGCACTTCTCGCGGGCCTTTTGGTAGCCCTGCCGCTGATGGCCTGCAGCAAATCCGAGCTGCCGCCGGTCGAGGTGACCCCGACCCGCGCGGTCGACCCGCAAAGCAGCATGCAGCGCGACAAGTCGGCCTGCGAGGAAGAAGCCCGGCGCAAGGGCATTTCCTCGGTGACCCGGCTCCTCCTGCTGCGCGGCAAGATCTCCAAATCCGACTTTGCCGACTGCATGCGAGAGCGCGGCTACGACGTCATGGAATAGCGCGCGGATATCCCCGCTTTCTGGGCCCGGGCGGGGATCGGGGCCCCTGGTTAACCGGGTCACGGCAAGCTCGTCCGGTACCCTCAAGCCGCTTCGGGCTGCTGGCGATTTTGGGCTCCCCGGACCCCGCAGAATCTCTATAAAACGCCGCAATCCGGGTGTACGGTGCGCCCTCGGGTTGCCCTTTTGGACGGCCGGTTTTGGCGTGTCCGGTGGGCGCGCGCTTCAAGAGGTCGGGGAACGTTGCGGGACTTCTTACAAGGCAATCGCCGCGGCAAGCTCATAGATTGGCTGAAGATCGATTCGTGGATCGATTCCGGCCTCTATGGCGCGTGGATCGGCTTCCGCGACTGGTGGAGCGCCTACTCCTCGTTCTTCGGACGCTTTGAAGTTAAAGGCTTTCTCCGTGCCTGCAACGAGCTCGCCTGCGAGGGGCTCACGCTGAGCGTCGCGGGGTTCTTGATCGTCTTGTCGTTTGCGCTGCCCGCCTTCGAGGTCGCGCAAGGCAAGATCAATCTGTCCGATGAGTTCAGCGTCACCTTCCTCGACCGTTACGGCAACGAGATCGGCAAGCGCGGCCTGTTGCGCGACGACTCCGTGCCGCTCGAGGAAATTCCCGACTACATGATCAAGGCGACGCTCGCCACCGAGGACCGCCGCTTCTTTGACCATTTCGGTATCGACGTCATGGGCACGTTCAGAGCCCTTGCCGAGAACGCCCGCGCCGACGCCGTTGTGCAGGGTGGTAGCTCGCTGACACAGCAGCTCGCCAAGAACATGTTCCTCTCGCCCGAGCGGGCGCTATCGAGAAAGATCAAAGAGGCGTTCATCGCCATCTATCTCGAGAACCACTACACCAAGCCCGAAATCCTCAAGCTCTACTTCGACCGCGCCTATCTCGGCGGCGGTTCCTACGGCGTTGAGGCCGCCGCGCAGTACTACTTCGGCAAGTCGATCCGCGACGTGAACCTCGCCGAGGCAGCCATGCTCGCCGGCATGTTCAAAGCACCGACCCGCTATGCGCCTCACGTCAACCTCGCCGCCTCGCGCGCGCGCGCCAACGAGGTGCTGAGCAACATGGTCGAAGCCGGCTACTTAAGCGAAGGTCAAGTGTACGGCGCCCGGTTGAACCCGGCGAAGATCGTCGAGCGCGGCGATTCCAATACGCCCGACTACTTCCTCGATTGGGCGTTTGAGGAAGTACAGCGCCTGATGGCGGGAAGAGAGAATCACATCCTCGTTGCCCGTACGACAGTCGACTTAGGCTTGCAGAAGGCGGCGGAGAACGCCCTCGAGGACACCGTCAACCAGTACGGAAAGTCGCGCCACTTTAACAACGGCGCCTTGGTGTCCATGGAGACTGATGGCGCCGTGCGCGCCATGGTCGGCGGCAAGGACTACGGCACAAGCCAATTCAATCGCGCGGCGCACGCCTACCGGCAGCCGGGTTCATCGTTCAAGCCCTATGTCTACCTGACGGCGCTCGAGAACGGCTTCACCCCCGACACGGTTGTGAGTGATGGATACGTCAGCTGCGGCCGCTGGTCGCCGAAGAACTACTCCGGCGGATTTCGGGGACGGATGACGGTGCGGATGGCGCTTGCGAAGTCGATCAACACCGTTGCTGTGAAACTCTCCCTTCAGGCGGGCCGTGAGAAGGTGCTCGCCAATATGGAGAAAATGGGGATCAGGCATCTCAAGAAGACATGCTCACTGGCTTTGGGTGACAACGGCATGACCCCACTTGAGCACGTTGGCGGTTACGCGGTGTTTGCCGCTGGCGGCATTGAGGTCCGCCCCTACGGCATCGAAGAGATCCGCACCATCCCGGGTGAGCTCCTCTACAACCATGACCGCGATGAGCCGGAGCGCAAACGGATCTTCGACATAAAGGTGATCGAGCAGCTTAACTCCATGTTGCGGACGGTCGTGGAGGCGGGAACCGGGCGGCGGTCGCAACTCTCCTATACCAACAACGTCGGCAAGACCGGGACGAGCTCTGCCTACCGTGACGCTTGGTTCATGGGGTTCACCGGCCAGTACGTGACCGGCGTGTGGCTAGGAAACGACGACTTCACGCCCATGGCCCGGGTGACCGGCGGTAGCTTCCCTGCCGAGACCTGGAAGAACTACATGGAGCAGGCCCACGACACCGATAACATCCCGGACATTCCTGGCGTTCCGCCTCACCCACTCCAAATTGCCGAACGTGAGAGACTCGCTGCCGTTCTAGCGCAGAACACAACCGCCGACTTGCCGACCCCACCTCCCGCCGAGAACGTAAAAGATATGTCCGTAGCAACGCGTCAAGCGCTCGAAAAGTTGAGCAACTTGCTCAAAGACGCGCGTCCCCTGTCGGCGAACGGTCAGCCTCCACCTGGCCGCGCTGAAGCGCCAGCCGCCGCGCCCGGGCAGCCCAACCTGGCGCAGGCCGTCAACGCTGACGGGACGCCAGGTCCCGCGGCAGAAAATACGGTATCCACAGCTCCGGACGCCGCTGCCGCCGTTCCTCAATAGGAAGCCGACTGCGTCGCAACTCAATCGAAAGACGATGCCCGCTTGACCAGCGTCCTCCAAACCCCGCCGCTAACGGTGAGCCCGTCGCGCACTAGCTTGTGGCGCGAGGAGGGCAGCACCTCCATGCGCGCGCTCGGTTACTTCATCGGCACGTTCGCTGTAGCGCTGATCCTGGGGATCGGCTCCGCCTGGTACATGATTGAGCGCGGTTCGCCGCTGACGACTGTACAAGCGGGGCCCTGGAGGAGCTGGCTTAGCGAAGGCAATCCAAATGCCGACCCCTACACGCGCGCTCATCTGGCCCGAAGCGGCAGACTCCCCCTCACCTCCACTGCCGCCCGCTACTTCGTGACATATACCGATGGTCGCGGTCGTGCATTGAGCGCGGATTGCGAATACTCGATCATCGGCGCGCCTATCAACGCACGATGGTGGTCACTCGCCGTCTATGACGGGTATGGCTCGTTGGTCGCTAATCCATCGGACCGCTACAGCTTTAACAGCGAGGAAGTGATCCGCCGCGCCGATGGCAGCTTCCACGTCAATTTAGGTCCCAAGGCCCGACCAGAAAACTGGCTGCCAAGCGGCAGTGATTCAGATCGAAGTCTGGTCTTGGTACTGCGCATTTATGGCGCCCGTAATACTGATATCGGTGGAATTGGACAGATCCCGGTGGAGCACCTGCCGAAAATTGAGCGTGTGCGATGCGAGTAAGTCTCCCAGGTCTCTATGTTGCGCTTGGCATCGTGCTCGCTGGGCTGATCCACGTTGTTGCCGTGCTGACGCTGCCCATGCTCGCACCAAGGGACGCACAAGCACGACTCGCTGCACTCGGCCCGGCCAACACGATGATCGAATTGCCGCCGTCGGCTCCGGGCCGGCAGGTCATGCCAATGATGGCGCCTGATGTTCGCTATGCTGTATGCCGCTACGACCTCTCGCAAGGGCCCGTGCGTTTGCGCGCGCGGATTGCCGATCCGCTTTGGCTGATTGCGTTCTATACGCCACTTGGCGAGAACTTCTATGCTGTCGTAGGCGCAGATATGAAACGCCCCGATGTCGACCTGATCATCGCCACAAAAGACCAAACTGTCGCGGAAGTTGGCGTCGACGCACCGGAAGCGTTCGACAACGTCGTGGTGGTGACCTCACCGGTAGTGGAGGGTATCGCTCTGATCCGCGCGCCCCTCGCCGGACCTAGCCGTAGCGCAAAGGCGGAGCGTGCGCTCAAGGCAGCCAATTGTACGCCACACAGCAGTTCGAGCTAATCCTCAGGCTCGTGATTTCTTCCGAGTGCGCGGCGCACGCCTACGCGTCGTTGGCCCAGTACGTTGCGGCGCGTCGCTCGATGTCCGTCGCTCGATGCGCACACCGGGGAAGATGATGATCTCGCCAAGCGAGCCCCCGACAGGCTTACTGGCGCGGACCGCGGCATCCTCGGTTCGGCGGAATTCCAAGATGGTCGCCATTTCTAGGTCTCCACGGAGTCGCTCGCGTTCGAGCGCGATATCTGGCGTCAACGCGCCTGTCACGAATTAAGAGCCAGGTAAGGTTAACGAAGTGCTAACCCAGCAGGCTCATTCATCGATCGCATCATCACCCAGGAAGTGACGACCCGCGCGATCCTCAATCTCCACGATCCAAAGATCAGGATCGAATTCACGTTGTCGCGAGAGATAAGCGCTCGCTTCGGCTGCGTCGACCGGGTTATTTCCAAGACAGCGTACCCAATGCCGCTCGCTTTCGCTGCCCTCGAGCCCGGCGGGAGCCGGGCCATAGAGAGTCACAGTGCCGTCAAGCAGGTCCACGCAGATGAAAATTGCGCCCGCGGCCGCCTCTCCATGGCGGACGACCACCGCCGGAACGGCCTCGGTTTGGCAGCGGCGGAGAAAGGCTTTGACCCAGATCTCGCTCTTCAAGCGCATGGGCTAGAGCCTAGCGCGAAACTCAAGGATGTGCGGCAGTCTTGGTAAGGTCGCGTCCGGTTACGCGCTGAAACTCGACAAACAGCTCTGGCGTAATCCGCCCGGTCTCGGCGATATTGCGGTCGCGCTGAAACGCGCTGATGGCGCGCGCAGTGTTCGTGCCCCAGGCACCGTCGATCGGCCCAGGCGCGTAGCCAAGATCCGCCAGCGTTTGTTGCACCCTCTTGATGGTAGAACCTTCTGCCGCATTTGCCTCGATGCTGTCCTCTGCGGCGAGGGACCCCGTAGTGGCAGCACTTTCCAGACTATCGCCGAGCAGAATTTGGCGCAGCAGTTCGTCGCTCGGGACACCTGTTACCGCAAGACCTTGCTTTGTCTGATAGGCCGAGATCGCTGCACGGGTCTTTTCGCTCAAATTGCCGTCCAAAGCACCTACATCGTAGCCGCGTGCGGCGAGCTCGCGCTGCACGGCCCTTACGACAAGTAGCGATTCGCCAGCTTCAGGATCCAACGGTGGTGCATCCGTGCTTACCGGCGGCAGGTTTTCAGGAGCCGTTGGCGCTGACGCCTGCTCGATTGGCAAGGTCACCTGATCAGGTGTCGTTTCTTCGATTTGCGGGGTCGTCTGCGATTCCGCGGCGACCTTCGGCACACTCGTGCTGGGAGTGGCCGCACCCCTAGGAGCGTGCTCCTGAAGATAGAGCGCGTTGTAGATGATGGTCCCGGTCAGCCCGAAAAAGGCCA
This sequence comes from Hyphomicrobiales bacterium, assembly GCA_041397675.1. GTDB lineage: Bacteria > Pseudomonadota > Alphaproteobacteria > Rhizobiales > Methyloligellaceae > Methyloceanibacter. The sequence continues at coordinate 116,376 of JAWKWG010000005.1, forward strand.
GAAATACGAGTCGCGCTGTTACTACGCTCATCGCTCACAAGTGCCGTTGCAGGTCCCTACTAGAGAGGCACCCCGCCCCTCCAAGGACATCTTGACCCCCGAAACTAAAGAGAAACTAAACAGCCCCAAGGCCACGCCTCATGCTGCTGACACAGTGGCCGTATGCAGCGGCGCCTCAACCGATTCGAGCACGGCGTCAAGCGGAAGCATGATCGTCGCCGTCGTGCCTTCGCCGAGCTTGCTTGTGAGCTCGAGTGTGCCGCCATGCAGGCGCGCCAAGCCGTTGACCACGGACAGCCCAAGTCCTGCGCCTTCATGGCTGCGGTTATATGAGCTATTCGCTTGGACGAAGGGGTTCCCTAGCTTCGGCAAATCTTGATCGGCAATGCCGATTCCGTTGTCAGAAACAGCAAGGCTCACATTTTGACCATCAACCTTCGCCGAGACATTTACCCAGCCGCCTGGCTCGGTGAACTTGATCGCATTCGCAATCACGTTGAGTAGCATCTGCTTGCACGCACGCTTGTCGGCAGCGAGCTCGGGGATGCCTGGCGCAATGTCGACCTCTAATGTGAGTGACTTCTGCTCTGCCGTGTGACGCATGATGTCACAGCAGGAATTGACGAGAGCAGCGACATCAAACGGCTCCTTTACAATCTTGAACTTGCCGGCCTCGATCTTCGACATGTCAAGAATGTCATTGACGACATTGAGTAGGTGCTCGCCGCTCTCGTGAATGAGACGCGCGTAGTCACGGTAGCGTGCCTCGCCGAGTGCGCCGAACAATTCGCGATTCAAGATCTCTGAAAAACCGATGACGGCATTGAGCGGTGTACGCAACTCATGACTCATGCTTGCGAGGAACTGTATCTTCGCTCGACTCGCACTCTCGGCCTCATCGCGCGCTCTGAGGAGTTCCACCTCTTGTGCCTTGCGGTCCGAGATATCGCGCGTGATGGATACAATTCCCGGTTTTTCGAGCTTGGCTCCTTCCATCGGGCGCATCGGTCGGCATCGCATCTCGACCCAGGTATACCGTCCCGCGTCGCCAGCGCCCGCGCGGCGCACCCTGAACTCCACGGCCATTGCTTCGTTGTTCAACTGGCAGCGCGACAGCGCAGTGAGATAAGCCGGACGGTCTGCGACATGCACGCGCTCGAACAATCCGTCCCCCAGGACCTTTTGTGCGGGCTCGCCGAGGAGTTGCTGGACGGCCTGTGAGGCAAAGACGACCCTGCCCCGTTCGTCATGACGCGTAATCATGTCATTGGCGTTTTCTGCCAGCAGCCGATAACGATCTTCACCGGCGTGCACCGCTCCTTCCGATTGTTGATGTACCATCTGCACCATGGCCGCCAAGCCCGCCGCATAGGCTGTGGCGGTCGCAGCTCCAACCAGCACAAATTCTTGCGGCGACAGCGGCAACGTGTAGGGCGTGGGCACGAGGCCGAACAAGCCAAGCGCAGCGAGGACGGCAAATCCCAGACCGGCTGCGCCCGCGGACCAAACGACAATGCGGCGGTCGGCGGCGAGCGCCGCCTCGAAGGGCACCACGACGAACCAAGGGATGAGACCGGACGTGAGCCCTCCGGTCAGCCAGGCGCAATAGGTGACCAACCCAGCAAAGTTCGCGGCCGAAATTATGTGTGCTGCGGCGAAACGCCCAGTGCGCGATAGGAAGATGGCGATGGCGATGGGCGACAGAAGCCACAGAAAAGCGGCCGCACCGAGTAGTGAGGGCTTGCCGACAACCACGAGATAAACGGGGAATACACAAAGTGCCAGAAGTCCGCCGAGCAGGCGCGAGGCGATAAACGACTGATGGCGGGCGAGAGTTGAAGCGTCGCCGCGGGCCGAATCGTGGACAAGCGAGCCAAAATAGGCGGCGAGCCCGCGCACACTTTCACTACTAAACACACGCATCTCGGAGCGGACAGCAGCCGCTTCGTCCCCGATTGTCTTGAGCCCGGATTATTGGTGGGCGCGCTTAAGGAAAGCATAAAAGACCCTCGGCGCTCGGGTAGTGCTGGAGGTCTGCGATCTCGCAGACCGAGGGCCAAAATTCGCCGTTCTCTGCGTCAGCCTAAACAATCCGTTTCAAACTTTGGTCAAATTCGATCGCAAACAAAAACTGATTAGAAGTGAGTACTAGCAAAGTCATAATTTTGTATGGCTTCAAATCGAGTGAAATTTTCGATTCAAAATTTATTGATTGCAGTGAACGTCCCTTATTTTGTTTGAGCTATATTGGTGCCATCTGCAGGGGAATGCAGGGGATGAATGCGGCGCCAAAGCCGCAGTTAACAGAGAGGGCAAAGTGATGATGTTTCTGATCAGGACGGCCTTTTGGCTCGTAGTCCTTGTCTTGCTGCTCCCGACCGACGAGGACCAGCAAAATCGCATCTATGGCACGGCTCAGGCGGCGGTGAACGACATTGCGCAGTTCTGCGATCGCAATCCGCAGACCTGCGCCACGGGTCAGGACGCTTTCGCGGTGTTGGTCCAGAAGGCCCAGTATGGCGCGCACATGGTGCAGGGGCTCGTCGAGGGTAAGACCATGAACTTCGGCTCGGGCATCCCGGGTCCGGTGGCGACGACCGATGATGCGGGTGTGATGCCGGTTCCGGCGGCAATGCCGTTTGAGTCCGCAAGCTGGGATGCCGAGGCGTCTCAGGACACCCTCAGCCCCGAAGACCGTGAAGCGGCCTGGGGCGGTCCCGGAATCTAGGGTGAAGCTGCGCCGGCGCCAATCGCCGGAACGGAAGATGCTTTGAGGTTCGGCCTGCGGCAATGCTCGGTCGCGCATAAGAGCTCTTTGGCAGCCCCGCCTGCCAACAGGGCGCGCAGTTGGGAAGGTCTGCCCTTTACCTCCCAGCTTGCGCGCCCTCTCCATTTTTGGTTCTGGCCGGGTCGCCGCAGCCTTCAATGCTCT
>JAWKWG010000006.1:0-119077 GCA_041397675.1 Hyphomicrobiales bacterium
GGCCTCAGCGCGAAGCAAGACGAGCTTGGGCTGCGGCAGATCGGGCTCGAGATCGAGGGCCTGGGTCGCATCGCTGGCCGCCTCGCCGTAATTGCCAATGGCGAAGTTCGCCTCAGCGCGGTTGCGGTAAGCGGCGGCGTATTTCGGATCGAGGCTGATGGCGCGGGTCAAATCACGCACGGCGGCGTGGTAGCGCGCGAGCTCAGCGTGGGTGCGGCCGCGCCCGTTGAAGGCGACGCCGCTTTGCGGCGAGAGCTCCGCGGCCTTGCGGAACGATTGAAAAGCCTGCTCGTATTGATGAAGCGCAGCGTAAGCATTGCCGCGGTTGTTGTAGGCGGCGCCGTAGGACGGCGACAAGGCGATGGCGCGGTCGAAATCCTTGATGGCTTCTTCGGGGTGGCCGAGATCCATCAGTGCATTACCGCGGTTGTTGTAGGCGGTGGCGTTTTCCGGCGCGAGCTGGATCGCCTTGTTGAAATCGTCGATCGCTTCCTTGGTCTGCTTCATGCGCCATTTGGCGACGCCGCGATCGCTATAGATGCTGGCCTGCACGAAGTCCGAGACTTCCGGCGTGGCGAGGGCCTCGTCATACAAGGCGACGGCGCGGTCGAACTGGCCGCGGAACATGGCGGCGGCGCCCTCGCGGGCACGCAGCAAGACCTGATCCTCGGCGCGCGCCGGGAGGCCCGCACCAAGCAACAATGCGGCGGCGAGGACGAGGCAGGTTTTCGCGCGAATAGAGGCCATAGCGGCGGTTCAGGTTTCCCTCGAAGGGCTTGTACCCTTGATTTCCCCCATAAGGTCCGAGTGTGTCAACAAAGGGTCATCGGGCCGGGATAGCGCCATTTCACAAGCGATTCCGGCGGGTCTCCAGGTCGCGCAGCACGGCGGGCACCATCTCCGACAGGTCCTCGGCGATCAACCCGGGCCCGAATTGCCTCGCCGCCTCGCCATGCATCCATACCGCGGCGCTCGTGCCGAGAAACGCGCTCATCCCTTGCGCGAGCATGCCCAAGACCATGCCGCCCAAAACGTCGCCCGAGCCTGCGGTGGCAAGCCATGCCGTGCCGGCTGCGTCGATCGAGGCCTCGCCGCTTGGCGTGGTAATCACGGTATCGGCGCCCTTGAGCAGGACGGTGGCGCCGGAGCGCGCGGCAGCCGCGCGGGTCCGGTCGACTTTAGAGTCTCCGGGCACGTCGCCGAACAGCCGCGCGAACTCGCCTTCATGGGGCGTCAGCACCACGGGCGCTTCGCGCGATGTGATCGCCTTGAACAGCGTATCGGGATGGTCGGCGAATGACGTCAGCGCGTCGGCGTCGAGCACCACGCGTGGGCTCGCGGCAAGCGCCGCAAGCACCATGGATCGCGTCCCCTCACCCACGCCATGACCGGGCCCGATCAGAAAAGCGTTCTTGCGCGTGTCGGCGAGAAGCTCGCTCAGCCCGCGCGCATCATTGACCTCGCGCACCATGACGGCCGTGAGCTGCGCGGCGTTGACGGCGAGCGCATCGCGGGGCGAGGCGACGGTGACGAGGCCGGCGCCGACGCGCAAAGCGCTGCGCGCAGCCATCCGCGCCGCCCCCGTGCCGTACATGGGGCCGGAGGCCACGACCGCGTGGCCGCGCAGATATTTGTGACCCTCGATGGTCGGCCAGGGAAACTCGGGAAGCCACAGGCCAGGTCCGTTGGCGAAGGTGTTTGGCTTGACGGCGGCGAGCACGCTTGCCGGGATGCCGATATCCACCAGGCGGACGTCGCCGCAATAGAGCCGTCCCGGCAGCAACAGATGGCCGGGCTTCAGACGGAAGAAGGTGACGGTGGCGAGGGCCTCGATCGCCGTGCCGCGAACTTCGCCCGTCGTGCCGTCGATGCCGCTCGGCACATCGACCGCAACGATGGGCGCGCCGCATGCATTGGCCGCTTCGATCAGTGCGGCGAATTTGCCTTCAATGTCGCGGGCGAGCCCGGCCCCGAACAGCGCATCGATGATGACATCTGCCCCGTCGAGGAGCCCCTCGCCCAATGGCTCGATCTTGCCGGCGTAGCGCGCTGCCATGGCGGCGGCATCGGCGGGAAGTTTGGCGGGGTCGCCGTCAAAGCCGACCCGCACGCGGTAGCCACGCTCCTTAAGATGCCGCCCAGCGACGAAGCCATCCCCGCCGTTGTTCCCGGGACCGCACAGGACGACCACCGTCGCCGCATCAGGAAACCGCGCCGACACCTCGTCTGCCACGCCACGCCCGGCATTCTCCATCAGCACGGCGCCAGGCACGCCGCCCTCGATCGTGAGACGATCGGCGTGCCCCATCTGTTCGGCGGTCAGGAGCTCCAGCATTGTCCTCTAGCGTGACGGCAGGTTTTCTGTTTGTAGATCAGGCGCGGTTCAGAAAAACAATTCAGGGACCGGTTTTTCCTGCCCTATTTTTGGGCAATACGTCCAAGATTTGTGCATGGGATTTGCCTCCAACTCCGGCGAAATTTCCTAATCTCGCCTAATCGATTGAATTCTATTACGAATGTTCCGCCCAAGAGATTGGCACAGGCTGTGCTATGGCTGGCGCATGGTGTTTAGACGGCGACGCGTGGGACGCGGCGAGGCTTCGTTTGTGTGTCGCCTGGGGAGGTGCAGAAAAGAATGAAGAAGATCGAAGCGATCATTAAGCCCTTCAAGCTCGATGAGGTGAAGGAGGCCCTGCAAGAGATTGGACTTCAGGGTATCACTGTGACCGAAGCAAAGGGCTTCGGCCGGCAAAAGGGACATACCGAGCTTTATCGCGGCGCCGAATACGTCGTTGATTTCCTACCCAAGGTGAAGCTCGAACTCGTGCTTGGCGACAACATGGTGGAGAAGGCCATCGAAGCCATTATCGCCTCGGCCAAGACCGGCCGCATCGGAGACGGCAAGATCTTCGTGTCGAACGTGGAAGAAGCCGTGCGCATTCGTACGGGCGAGACAGGGAACGATGCTATCTGATAACTGATCGCCGACGAGCTTTAGAGAGACTGACCGGAGAAGCCTTTCAGCCGCCAAGTTGAAGGAGCGGCTCAAACATGCATGACAGGGGAGTCGAAATGGCAGACGCAAAAAGTATCGCAAAAAAGATCAAGGACGAGGAAATCAAGTATGTCGACCTGCGGTTCACCGATCCGCGGGGCAAGATGCAGCACGTGACGATGGACTCATCGGTCATGGACGAGGAAGCCTTCGCCGACGGCATCATGTTCGATGGTTCGTCGATCGCCGGTTGGAAGGCGATCAACGAGTCGGACATGAAGCTGATGCCCGATTGCGCCTCGGCCGTGATCGACCCGTTCTTCGCGCAAAGCACGCTTGCGGTGTTCTGCGACGTGCTCGAGCCGCTGACCAACGAGCCTTACGAGCGCGATCCCCGTTCGATCGCCGGCAAGGCTGCAGCCTACATGCAGCAGACGGGCATCGGCGACATGGCAGTGTTCGGCCCCGAAGCCGAGTTCTTCGTGTTCGACGACGTGCGCTTCGCGGCCGAACCGTACAATTGCGGGTACAGGATCGACTCGACGGAGCTTCCGTCCAACATGGACACCGAGTACGAGATGGGCAACCTCGGCCACCGCCCGCGGACCAAGGGCGGTTACTTCCCCGTCCCCCCGGTCGACTCGGCGCAGGATCTCCGCTCGGAGATGCTGTCGGTCATGGCCGACATGGGCGTCGTCACCGAGAAGCACCACCATGAGGTGGGCGCCGCGCAGCATGAGCTTGGCATCAAGTTTGGACCGATCGTCCAGACCGGCGACGCCATGCAGATCTACAAATACGTGATCCACAACGTAGCGCAGGTGTACGGCAAGACCGCGACCTTCATGCCGAAGCCGGTCTTCGGCGACAACGGCTCGGGCATGCACACCCATCAGTCGATCTGGAAGGGCAACACCCCCGTTTTCGCCGGCGATAAATACGCCGACCTCTCGGATACGGCGCTGAACTACATCGCCGGCATCCTCAAGCACGCCAAGGCGCTGAACGCCTTCACCAACCCCAGCACCAACTCCTACAAGCGTCTGGTGCCGGGCTACGAGGCGCCGGTGCTGCTCGCCTACTCCTCGCGGAACCGGTCGGCCTCGTGCCGCATTCCGCTCGGGTCAGGTCCGAAAGCCAAGCGTGTCGAGGTTCGCTTCCCGGATCCGACGGCGAACCCCTATCTCGCCTTCGCGGCAATGCTGATGGCGGGCCTCGACGGTATCGAGAACAAGCTCAGCCCGGGCGATCCGATCGACAAGAACCTCTACGATCTGCCGCCGGAGGAGCTTGAGAAGGTGCCGACGGTGTGCGGATCGCTCCGTGAGGCTTGCGAGTCGCTCGACGCCGACCGCGCCTTCCTCAAGAAGGGCAACGTGTTCTCCGACGACGCGATCGACGCTTATCTCGAGCTCAAGATGGAAGAGGTGGAGAGATTCGAGATGATGCCCCACCCGATCGAGTTCGATATGTACTACAGCGTCTAACGCGACCCGTTAGACTCCGCACAAAGATGGGGCGGTCGCTCGATGAGCGGCCGCCCCTCTTTCGCCCGGCCTGCAAGACCCTAAGCCGTTGCTCCCGCGTTCCCCCGTCGGACGCGGGAAGCCCAAGGTTGTTGCCAGGCTCCCCCAAACCGTCGCGCGCGCGCAGCGCTTCACATCAAATAGAACACCCCGTAAATCAGGCCGCCCAGGCCGACCGTATAGATCCACGACTTATTCTGCTGAAACCAACCGTCCATCATCGACGGCAAGCCGAAAATCACGAACCGAAGCAGCGAGAGCGTGATGAGACCGGCGGCGCCGCCAAGCACCCATAGCGATGCACCGTCCGAGCCGATCGACCCGGTGTGTCCTGCATCAACCAGGAACATACCGCCACTGTGCACGCCGAGACTGAACGCGCCCCAGACCGCAGCAGCGGCAACCCCCATCAGCATGGCATAGCGCAACAACATGCCGCTTCGACCCTTCGCATTTGAGGCAAATTTTAGGGAGCGCCCGTAAAGAAACGGGAAAGGGGTAGGCTTAAGCGAGCGTTTAACGGTGTGCCAAAGCGCTCAAGCGGCCTTCCACTTGATGGAGCAACCCATGGACGGAATTTGGTCGCGCGGGCCTTGGCCCGTCTCGGCAACCTGCTTCATCGCCTCGTAAAGATCGCGGCGGACGTCTGACGGCGCAGCCTCTTTGCGGCTCTCGTCCAGCCTGCCGCGATATTGCAGCTCAAGATCACCGTTGAAGCCGAAGAAGTCCGGCGTGCAGACGGCGTCATAGGCCCGGGCGACGGCCTGGCTCTCATCGTGAAGATAGGGAAAGGTGAAGCCGTTCTCACGGGCGAAGGCTTTCATCTTCTCGAAGGAATCGTCCGGATGGGTGGTGGCGTCGTTAGAGCAGATCGCCACCGCGTTGATGCCGAGCGGCTTCAGCGCATTGACGTCGCGCACGATGCGGTCGATCACGGATTTGACGTAGGGGCAGTGGTTGCAGATGAACATCACGAGCGTGCCGTTCGGCCCGCGAAGCTGCTCAAGGTTGTAGGTCTTGCCGTCGACTCCGGGAAGGGTGAAGGATGGGGCCTTCCAGCCGAAATCGCAGATAGGGGTATGCTCCGCCATGGCGTATTCCTCTTCGCAAATCTGTCACGGCGCGGCTCTAGGGTCTCAGCCGCGTTTCTCTAGGTGCTGGGCACGTCTATGACCAAAACCGACCCATTCCGCAACCGGGCCGCGGCCTGCGAGGCGCATGACGACGCGACGCGCAGCGGCCCGGACGGCGAGACCATCGGCGAGGTGATCTTGCGGCGCTATAGCCGGCGCGCGGTCATGCGCGGCACGCTCGGGGTGACGGCCGTGGCGGCGCTGTTCGGACCCGCGGCGCTTGCTGCCGGTACACAAGACAACGCGGCCGCTTCAGATCGGTTCGATTTCGCCGAGCTTCAGGCCGGCATCGACGAAACCCACCATGTGGCGCCAGGCTATCGCACGGACATACTGTTGCGCTGGGGCGACCCGCTGTTTCCCGACCTGCCCGCATTCAATCCGACTGCGTTGAGCGCGGAAGATCAACTCAAGCGGTTCGGCTACAACAACGACTACATCGCCTATTTCCCGATCGACGGCAGCAGCACGCATGGGCTGCTCTGCATCAATCACGAATACACCAATGAAGAGCTGATGTTTCCGGCCCTCAAAAAGCGTCAGGACACGTCAGGCTTTACCGAGATGACACCCGAGATGGTGGACGTCGAAATGGCGGCGCACGGCGTCACCATTGTCGAGGTCGAGAAAGACGGCGGCCAGTGGCAAGTCGTGCTGGACAGCCCTTATAATCGCCGCATCAGTCCCTCGACGGAGATGACCATCGACGGCCCTGCTGCCGACGAAGATCATCCGCGGCTCAAGACCAAGGACGATCCGACCGGAAAGAAAATCCTCGGTACGCTCAACAATTGCGCCGGCGGCATGACGCCTTGGGGCACGTATCTGACGGCAGAAGAGAATTTTCACGGCTACTTCTGGACCGATCAATGCCAACCGGGCGGCGCGATCCCCGAAGGCCTTGGCGGCGATCAGGCCAAGAGCTTCGAGCGCTACGGCATTCCCGGCCTGTGGCAGGCGTGGGGCAAGTTTCAAGATCGATTCAACATCGACAAGGAAGCGAACGAACCCAATCGCTTCGGCTGGGTCGTCGAGATCGATCCGTTCGATCCGGACTCGACACCGGTCAAGCACACAGCGCTCGGCCGCTTCTGCCACGAGGGCGCCGAATGCGTCCGCAACAAGGACGACCGGGTGGTGGTCTATTGCGGCGACGATACGCGGGGCGAATACGTCTATCGCTTCGTCAGCGCGGACAAGTACGAGCCGGGCAACAAAGCGGCCAACATGACGCTGCTGTCGAAGGGCACGCTGTCGGTTGCGCGCTTCGACGATGACGGCACCGTTCGCTGGCTGCCGCTCGAATACGGAACGCAACCGTGGCTTACGGAGAAATTCGGATTCACGTCCCAGGGCGACGTGGTGATCAACGCGCGCATCGCGGCGAAGCTTCTCGGCGCGACGAAGATGGATCGGCCAGAGGACGTTCAACCGAATACGCAGACCGGCCGCGTCTACATCATGCTGACCAACAACACGAGCCGAAAGGAGGCCGACGCGGCGAACCCGCGCGCCGACAACGCCTTTGGCCACATCATCGAGATGACGCCGCCTGACGGCGATCACGCGGCCAACACGTTCGACTGGCAGATCCTGGTGAAGTGCGGGGATCCCGGCATCGGCAAGGTGGGCGCACTGTGGAGCCCAGAAGTCACCGAGGACGGGTGGTTCGCGTCACCCGACAACGCGGCGGTGGATAGCCGGGGGCGTCTGTGGATCGCGACCGACCAGGGCGATCACTGGCCGCGCACGGGACGATCCGATGGCCTCTTCGCGCTGGAGACGGAGGGACCGCGGCGCGGCACGCCGAAGCTTTTCTTCCGCGTGCCGATCGGCGCGGAGATGTGCGGCCCTTGCTTCACGCCTGACGGCGAAACAGTGTTCCTTTCCGTACAGCATCCCGGAGCCGACGGGGCCGAGGCCTTCATCGGCTTCGGTCGGCCCTCTACCTTCAAGGACCCCGTGACGCGCTGGCCCGACTTCGATCCCGCCATGCCACCGCGACCTTCGGTGGTCGTGATTACCAAGGACGGCGGCGGCAAAATCGGGTGACGCCCGCCTCTTGAAAAAGCCGCAAGCGCGTGCGAGCTAACGATGAGTTCCAAAAGTCGTTGATTCTCTCCGTTTCGCGAGGGCCGAGGCGCCCTCCGGCATGAGGAGTCCGCCTATCGCCACGAAACGCAAATCGGCAAAATCGCCCGACTTGTTCGACGACCGGCCGCGACGGCGCCCGGCTCCCGCCAAGGCTTCTGCGCGCAAAGCCGCGAAGGGCCGCGGGCGCGCCGACGGCGAAGGCTATACCGCAGCCGACATCGAGGTGCTGGAAGGTCTGGAGCCGGTGCGCCGGCGTCCCGGCATGTATATCGGCGGCACCGACGAGAAGGCGATGCACCACCTCTTCGCCGAGGTGTTGGACAACGCCATGGACGAGGCGGTCGCGGGGCATGCAAACCGCATCGAGGTCGATCTCGACAAGGACGGCTATCTCACCGTGACCGACAACGGGCGCGGCATGCCGGTCGATCCGCATCCCAAGTTCAAGAAGAAGTCGGCGGTTGAGGTCATCATGACCACGCTGCACGCCGGCGGAAAATTCAACTCGAAGGTCTACGCCACGAGCGGCGGACTGCATGGCGTCGGCGTATCCGTGACGAACGCGCTGTCCGAAACGCTTGAGGTCGAGGTGGCGCGCGGCCAGAAGCTTTACCGGCAGAGCTACACGCGCGGCAAACCCGACGGGCCGGTGAAGAATCTCGGGCCGATCAAGAACCGCCGCGGCACCACGGTGCGGTTCAAGCCGGACCCCAAGATCTTCGGCAAGGACGCGGCGTTCAAGCCCGCGCGCCTGTTCCGCATGGCGCGGTCCAAGGCGTACCTGTTCGGCGGGGTCGAGATCAGATGGTCGTGCGCCAAGGCGATGCTGGCAGGTGACGCCGAGACGCTCGAGAAGGCGGAGTTCCACTTCCCTGGCGGGCTCAAGGATTTTCTAGCGAGCCGCATCGAGGGTGAAACGACCGTCACCAACGACGCATTCGACGGCCGCACCGAGAAGACCAATGGCCATGGCTCGGTAGAATGGGCGATTGCTTGGGTGGCGAGCGCCGATGGCTTCATCAGCTCCTACTGCAACACGGTGCCGACACCCGACGGTGGCACGCATGAAGCGGGTCTGCGCGCGGCGCTCACCAAAGGTTTGCGCGCTTATGGCGAGCTGACCGGCGCCAAGCGCGTCGCGCAACTCACCGCCGATGACGTGCTCGGCACCGCGGCGGCGATGCTGTCAGTGTTTATCCGCGAGCCGGAGTTCCAAGGTCAGACCAAAGACCGGCTCGCAACGCAAGAAGCGGCACGCATCGTCGAAGGCGCGGTGCGCGACGCCTTCGACCATTGGCTTGCCGGCAATCCCAACCAGGCCAACCGGCTGCTCGATTGGGTGATCGACCGCTCCGAGGAGCGCTTGCGGCGCCGCAAGGAGAAGGAGGTCGGCCGGCAGACCGCGACGCGGCGCTTGCGCCTTCCCGGCAAGCTCGCCGACTGCTCCGCTGGCAGCGCACAAGGCACCGAAATCTTCATCGTCGAGGGCGACTCCGCCGGCGGTTCGGCCAAGCAGGCGCGCGACCGCGCGACCCAAGCGGTGCTCCCCTTGCGCGGCAAGATCCTCAACGTTGCCAGCGCAAGTTCGTCAAAGCTCGCCGACAACCAACTGTTGAGCGATCTCATTCAGGCGCTCGGCTGCGGCACGGGCACGCGCTATCGCGAGGAGGACCTGCGCTACGAGAAGGTGGTGATCATGACCGACGCCGACGTCGACGGCATGCATATCGCCTCGCTCCTCATCACGTTCTTCTATCGGGAGATGAAGGGACTGATCGAAGGCGGACATCTCTATCTCGCGGTGCCGCCGTTGTACCGGATCAGCCAGGGCGCCAAGACGCTCTATGCGCGCGATGACGCCCACAAGGAGGCGCTGATCAAGAAGGAGTTCAACGGCCGCGGCAAAATCGACGTGAGTCGTTTCAAAGGCTTGGGCGAGATGCTGCCGAAACAACTCAAAGAGACGACCATGGAGCGCGGGACCCGCACCCTGCTCCGTGTCGAACTCTCTGAGGACCGGGGCGCCACCACCAAGCTGGTCGACCAGCTCATGGGCAATAAGCCCGAGGCGCGCTTCCGCTTTATCCAAGAGCGGGCCGAATTCGCCGCGCCCGAGGCCCTTGATATCTAATTGCGAAAGCGCTCGCGGCTCTCTACCTAAAATTCGCCAGATATTTTAGCGACCGGTCCAGGGCTTCGCTAACATGCCTGCCGTAGCGTCCCCGCAGACAACAGGGGGACAGTGGGAAGCGTAATGCCGTCGACAGCGTTTCAGGGTTCGACGTCGACGAACGTCTTTGTGAACGCGCTCGAGTGGGGCGGCTGGCACTGGACCGACGGGGCGACCCCCGGCACCAATATCACCTACTATTTTCAAGGCTCAGGGGTCAGCCTGTCATCGCTGACCGGGGGCGTGACAACCTCTGCGAATTGGCTTGCCTACGAGCAGGACGCCTACCGTCACGCGCTCGACAAATGGGCCGAGGTCGCCAACGTCACCTTCACGGAGGTGTTCAGCTACAACCAGGCCGACCTCGTCGAAAATATCTACAACGGCTCGGGCAATCTTCTCGGCGTGCATGAAACGCCGGAGTGGGCGGCGGCCGGCGACTTGACTGCCTGGGGTGCCTATAACCGCAATGGCTTTGGCTGGACGCCCAGCGGACTTGAAGACGGCGGCTTCGGGTTCGTCACGATCGTTCACGAACTCGGCCATGCGCTCGGGCTCGCGCATCCGCATGACACAGGTGGCGGGTCCAGCCGTTTCCCCGGCGTCACCGCGAACAACGACACCGGCAGTAACGATCTCAACCAGGGCATCTTCACGGTGATGTCCTATATCGACGGGTGGCCCACGGAAATCGGCTATTCGCCCAGCACGCAATATGGCTGGTCGGCAGGACCGATGGCGTTCGACATCGCCGCCATTCAAGCGCTGTACGGCGCGAATACCTCGCACAACAACGGTGACACAACCTACGTCCTGCGCCATCAAGCTGGCGATCCCGACGCGTTCGAAACCATCTGGGATACGGGCGGAACGGATTCAATCGTCTACGGCGGACGTTTTGCCGTGAATATCGACTTACGCGCAGCGACGCTCGAGAACGAGCCGGGCGGCGGCGGTTATGTGTCCTATGCGAAGGGTGCGCCCAGTTCGCATCTCGACCATTGGAACGCCTTCACCATCGCCAATGGCGCGGTTATCGAGAATGCCGTCGGCGGCAGACGTAGCGATTGGATCAGCGGTAACGACGCCGACAATCAGCTGGAGGGTGCCAGAGGGAACGACAAGCTTTTCGGCCGTGACGGCAACGATACACTGATCGGCCACAGGGGTCGCGATACACTCTCAGGCGGACCAGGAGACGATATCTTCGACTTCAACAGTGTGGCGCATAGCCGGCCAAGCAAGCCCGATTACATTACGGACTTTGAGCACGGCTACGACAAAGTCGACCTCAGCTCGATCGACGCGAAGACGGGCAAGGCGGGCAATCAGATATTCAAGTGGATCGGCAAGACCAAGTTCCACGACAAGAAGGGCGAACTTCACTACAAGGATCTCGGCTCTAAGGTGCTCGTCCAAGGCGACGTCGATGGCGACGGGCGTGCCGATTTCGCACTCCTAATCAAAGTGGACACGATCGACGCAGACGACTTTAATCTCTAAGCACTTGCGTCACGCAGCACTATAGCCAGCGCGGCACGCGTGCCTGATAGCGGCGATAGGCGTCGCCGAATTTGTGCTCGAGATACGCTTCCTCAGGCAGAACGACCCCGCGCTGCAAGATCATGAGCACGGGCACGAGCAGGATCAGAATCCACAGGCTCGTCAGCACCAGCGAGAAGCCAAAATAGACCAGCACGAAGCCGATATAGATGGGATTGCGCGTGACCTTGTAGGGCCCTGTCGTGACGAGCGCGGTCGCCGGCTGCCCGGGCACCACGTTGGTGCCGGCGCGGTGAAAGGCACGGGCGGAGAAGATCGCCAAGGTCAGGCCGAGCGCAACGAAAACGATGCCGACGAGAAGTCCAAGCCCGTTGGGTTGGGCCAAGCCCGGCCCGATTGGAACGAACACGGTGATCAGCGACCCGAGCGCGAGCGCGCCAAGAAACAGGAGCGGCGGCTTGATCGCCACTTCCGCATGATCCGGTATGCTCATCGGTAATCGGCCCTCTTTCGCGGGTGCAGCCGTGCCCGGCTCGGGTGCTCGCGTCAACCGGCTTTTATTCTAGGGTTGGGACAGCACATTTGGGGTCAAAAGCGCGCGACCTCAACGCCCGTAGGACCGTTTTGGGTTAAGGAAAGTCCCGGTTTTCGGTCGATTTATCCGCTTTCTGCGTACTTTTGCCTCTTGCGTCGGCGCGCCTTGCCGCCTATGTCAAGGTCAAGCGTTACAGGGTCATATGCCCGTAACCTTGCAGTGGTGTCTTGCGCAAGGCCCACGAATCGTACAGCAAATCTATGCGCCTAAAGAAAGAAGATGCGCGCGGCCCTAAGAGCCGCGCGGTGTTTTAGCTAACGCATGAGCTTTTCTAATCTTGGCTTAAGCCCAAAAGTTTTGTCCGCCGTCACCACGGCAGGCTTCGATACCCCCACCCCAATTCAAGAGAAAGCGATCCCCTTCGCCGTCAAAGGACGCGATGTCCTGGGCATCGCGCAGACCGGCACCGGCAAGACGGCATCGTTCGTGCTGCCGATGCTGACCCGGCTCGAACGCGGCCGGGCCCGGGCGCGCATGCCGCGATCGCTGATCCTCGAGCCGACGCGCGAACTCGCCGCACAGGTCGCCGAGCATTTCGAAATCCTCGGCAAGGACCATAAGCTGACCGTAGCGCTCCTGATCGGCGGGGTGTCTTACGACGAGCAAGACCGCAAGCTCGATCGCGGCGCCGACGTGGTGATCGCCACTCCGGGACGCCTGCTCGATCATTTCGTGCGCGGCAAGCTCCTTCTCAACGGCATCGAGATTTTCGTGGTCGACGAGGCCGACCGGATGCTCGACATGGGGTTCATCCCCGACATCGAACGCATTTGTAAGCTCCTCCCCTTTACCCGCCAGACGCTGTTCTTCTCAGCAACCATGCCGCCCGAGATCCAGCGCCTTGCAGACAAATTCCTCCACACACCAGAGCGCGTCGAAGTCGCGCCCCCGGCGACTGCCGCCGCCACCATCGTGCAGCGGCTGAAGCGGACCTCTGACGATCCGGCCGCCAAGCGCCAGGCGCTGCGCGAGCTGATGCGTCAGGTCGATGTCAAGAACGCCATCATCTTCTGCAATCGCAAGAAGGACGTCGGCATCATTTACCGTTCGCTGCTGCGCCATGGCTTCAGCGTCGGCGCGCTCCATGGCGACATGGACCAACGGCAGCGCATGGCCACGCTCGAAGCATTCCGCAATGGCACCATCGCTTTCCTCGCAGCGAGCGACGTGGCGGCCCGCGGGCTCGACATTCCTGCCGTGAGCCACATCTTCAACTACGACGTCCCCATACATCCCGAGGATTACGTGCACCGCATTGGCCGCACGGGGCGCGCGGGCCGCGAAGGCTTCGCCGCCATGCTGGTGACGCCGAAGGACATCAAGGCGCTGAAGGCCATCGAGAGGATGCTGCGCCAGGAGATTTCATGGATGGATGGCGCGCCAAGCGCCGCGGAAGTGGCCGAAGCAGAGAGTGCTGATCGGAGCAACGGGAGGCGCCGACGTGGTGGCCGGACCCGCCGTCCAAAAGGCACCAACGGCCACGTGCACGCTGCGCCCAAAGGGGATGCACCAAAGCCGCATAAGCCCGCGTCCGACACGCAACAGAGCAAGGGGCGTGATGATCACCGCAAAGATCATCGGCGCGACCAGCGCAAGAAGCATGGCGACCAGCCACCAGCGTCCAAAACCCCCCAACAGCCGCCGCGCAGCAAGCAGCAAGGCATGGGCGATCACGTCCCCGCCTTCATGATGCGCCCTGTGCGGGTGCCGTAAGCACTATCTTCGGAAATTCTAGGAAGCTTTAGTCGGATGCCTCGGCGGCATCGCGCTCGGAGTCCGCAGCGGGCTTCAGCATGACCGACTCACCGCAGCCGCAAGCACTCGTCTGGTTCGGATTGTTGAACACGAACCCTGAGCGCATCTCGCCGACCTGGTAGTCCATCTCGGTGCCGAGCAGAAACATCACCGCGGTGGGGTCGATCAGGAGCTTGACCCCCTTGTCCTCCACCACCTCGTCGTGAGGTCCACGCTCTTGCGCGTATTCCATGGTGTATTCCATGCCGGCGCAGCCCCCGTTCTTGACGCCGATACGCACAGCCTCGACCGCCTTGCCACTGGCGGCGGAAAGCGCGCGGATGCGCTCGGCAGCAGCCTCGGTCAGGCGCATAACTTGGGGGCGTGGACGAGTGTTCATGGTTTCAAGTTGGGATGGGTTGCAGGCGCGTTCAAGGCTCGGCCCTAGAACATGTTGAGTTGTAACCGCGCTTCATCGGACATGCGCGACATGTCCCAAGGCGGATCGAACACCAGGTTGACCTTGACCTGGCCGACACCGGGAACGGACGAGACCGCATTCTCGACCCATCCTGGCATGTCGCCAGCGACCGGACAGCCCGGCGCGGTCAACGTCATGTCCACCTCGATATTTCGGTCGTCGTCGACGTCGATCTTGTAGATCAAGCCAAGCTCGTAGATGTCGACGGGGATCTCGGGATCGAACACGGTCTTGAGCGCGGCGACGAGGTCGGCGCGTAGCCGTTCGAGCTCGTCGGGCGGAATGGCCGACGCCGTGCTCTCCTCAGGCTCGGCAGGCTCTGGGGCTGCTCCCGGCTCACCGGGCGCCGGCGCCTCGGCCTTGGACTGGATGTGACCCGGCACGGACTGTGGCATGCCCGGCGACATGTCGTCGGGAGCCTCCGCAGGTTCGGGTCCTTGAGTCTTCTCAGTCATCTAGCAAACGACCTTAAGCGAACATCTCACGGGTCTTATGGAGCGCCTCCACGAGGCGATCGACCTCCTCAACCGTATTATACATGGCGAATGAGGCACGGCATGTCGAGGTCACCCCAAAGCGGGCCAGAAGCGGCTCGCAGCAATGGGTTCCGGCCCGCACGGCCACGCCATAGCGGTCGAGGATCGTGCTCACGTCATGCGCGTGCGCCCCATCCACCTCGAAGGAGATGATGGCGCCCTTTTCCTTGGCGCGGCCGAAGATCCTGAGCCAGTTGAGATCGCCGAGGCGCTCCATGGCATAGGCGAGGAGCGCCTCCTCGTGTGCCTTGATGCGGTCGCGGCCGACGCTCTCAACGTAATCGATGGCCGTGCCGAGGCCGATGGCCTGAACGATGGCCGGGGTGCCCGCCTCGAAGCGATGCGGCGGCTTGCCATAAGCGACCTCGTCCTGGGTGACGTAAGCGATCATCTCGCCGCCGCCCTGATACGGGGGCATCTCTTCCAGATGTTCCTTCTTGCCGTAGAGGACGCCAATGCCAGTTGGGCCGTAAAGCTTATGTCCGGTGAGGGCATAGAAGTCGCAATCGATATCCTGGACGTCGACGGACAGGTGAACCGCGCCTTGGGCGCCGTCGAGCAGAACGGGAACGCCATGCGCATGGGCGATCCGCACCACTTCCTTCACAGGCACCACGGTGCCAAGCACGTTCGACATGTGGGTGACGGCGATCATCTTGGTGCGCGGGCTGATCAGCTTCTCGAACTCGTCAATCAGGAATTCGCCCGTGTCGGACACCGGCGCCCATTTCAGCACGGCGCCTTGGCGCTCACGGATGAAATGCCACGGCACGATGTTGGAGTGGTGCTCCATGATGGTGAGGATGATCTCGTCGCCGGCGCCTATCCTGGGGCGCCCAAACGACGACGCGACGAGGTTGATGGCCTCGGTGGCGTTGCGGGTAAAGATGATCTCCTCGTCGTGGCGCGCATTGATGAAGTCGCGCACCTTGCCCCTCGCCTTCTCGTAGTTGGCGGTGGCGAGATTGCTCAAATGATGCAGGCCACGATGGACGTTGGCGTATTGATGCTCGTAGGTGCGGGCGATCGTGTCCAACACAGCGCGCGGCTTCTGGGCCGAAGCGCCGTTGTCGAGATAGACCAGCGGCTTGCCGTGAATCTCCTCTGCAAGAATGGGGAAGTCGGCGCGGATCTTCTCCACGTCGAAGCCCGCATCCATGGCGCGGAGATCCTTGGCCGACGGGGTGAGCACGGTCATCGGCCGGCCTCCCCTACTCTGGCCTGATGCCGAGCCAGTCGGCAGCCGACGCGGCAAAGGCCTCGCGCAAGGCTTCGTTCTCGACCTGCTCGAAGGCCTCGCCGACAAACGCCTGGATCAGCAACGCGCGGGCTTCAGCCTCAGGCAGGCCGCGGGACTCGAGATAGAACAGGAGATCCTCGTCGATCTGGCCCGAGGTGGCGCCGTGGCCGCAGATCACGTCGTCGGCAAAGATCTCAAGCTCGGGCTTAGAATCGAATTCGGCCGTCTCCGACAGCAGCAAGGCCTGCGCCATCTGCTTGCCGTCGGTCTTCTGGGCCCCGGGCGACACCACGATCTTGCCTTGGAAGACGCCGCGCGCCTCGTCATCGAGCACCGCCTTGAAAAGCTCGCGGCTCTCGCATTTGGGAACTTTGTGCTCGACGACCAAAGTCGTGTCGCAATGCTGTTTGCCGCGCAGCATGAAGGCACCGGACACGTCGGTCGCACTGTCCTCGCCGTCAAACGCCACATAGATCTGGTTGCGCGCAAGGTTCGCGCCGGTCGAGACCTGGAACGCATTGTAGCGGGCATCGGCAGCGATATCGGCGAGCCATACGTTGAGATGAATCGTTTCAACGGCTTCGCGCTGAAACTTCACATGATGAATCGCGGCCTTGTCGCCGACCACGACCTCGGTCACGGCGTTCCGCTGCAAGCCAGTCAGTCCAAGACTGCCGTAGCTCTCCAGCACGGTTGCCGATGCGCCTTTCTGCGCCACGATCACGTTGCGGGTGGCCATGGTGGCGGCAGCGCCGCTGCCGTCGAGATGAATGAGGTGGATAGGCTTGGAAAGCGTCACGCCTTCCGGCAAGCGGATGGTGACGCCGCCGGTCATCAGCGCCGTGTTGAGCGCGAGCACGGGGTCGTCCTCCTGAGCATTGACGTGCCCCAAGGTGTCCTTGAGCCATTGCGGCGGCATCTCCAGCACATGCGCGAGCGAGGAGACTTCGGCGCCCGCCTCTCGCAAAGCTGCCATGTCGGAGAGATCGAGCCTCAACTCGCCCTCGACGAGAACGAGACGGTAGGCTGCAAGCTTGGCAATGTCTGCACCGAGTGCTGCTTCAAGCTCAGCCTCGCCGACCTTGGCGCCGAGCGCCGCGATCAGCGGTGGCACTTCGGCCACGCGGGCGCGCAGATCCGTGTACTTCCACGCTTCGATGCGCCGATGCGGCAACCCAAGATGGCCGAACGTCTTGATGGCGTTGGCGCGTAACTCCGCCACGAACGGATTGTTGGCGCCGGGTAGCGCGTTCGCCGACTTCGCGTAGAGATCGAGAAATCCCTGCTCGGCCTTGCTGCGGAACTGTTGCACTGACAAGTCCATCGAGACCCCTATGCGGCAGCTTCGCCGAACTCGGCGTAGCCCGACTTCTCAAGCTCGAGCGCGAGATCGGGGCCGCCAGAGCGCGCCACGCGTCCGTCGGAGAGCACATGCACCCGGTCCGGCACGATGTAGTTCAGGAGCCGCTGATAGTGGGTGATGACCAGCATCGCGCGGTCCTTGCTCCTCAACGCGTTCACGCCGTCGGCGACGATGCGCACGGCGTCGATGTCGAGGCCGGAATCGGTCTCATCAAGCACGCAGAGTGACGGCTCAAGCAGGTCCATCTGTAGGATTTCATTGCGCTTTTTCTCGCCGCCGGAGAAGCCCACGTTGAGCGGGCGGCGCAGCATCTCGACGTCGATCTTGAGCTGCTTCGCCTTCTCCTTGACGACGCGCAGAAAGTCCGGGGTCGACAGTTCCTCCTCGCCACGCGCTTTGCGCACAGCGTTCACGGCGCTGCGCAAGAACGTCATGGTGGCGACACCGGGAATCTCCATAGGGTACTGGAATGCCAGGAACACGCCGGCCACGGCCCGCTCTGTCGGGTCCATGGCAAGCAGATCCTTGCCGTTCCAGGTAACGGAGCCTTCGGTAACCTCGTAGTCCTCCTTGCCGGCGAGCACGTAGGCAAGCGTCGACTTGCCCGAGCCATTGGGGCCCATGATGGCGTGCACCTCACCTTTGGGCAGGGTGAGGTCGAGGCCCTTCAAGATCTCGCGGCCATCGACATTGGCATGAAGGTTCTTGATCTCAAGCATTCGTCTGTCTTCCTAACTCTTTGACAGTGAGTCTATTTCGTTCGCCGCTTTAGCCGACCGAGCCTTCGAGGCTGATGCCGATCAGCTTCTGGGTCTCGGCCATGAACTCCATCGGCAGCTGCTGGAGCACGTCGCGGACGAAACCGTTGACGATGAGCGCCACTGCCTCCTCTTCAGAAAGACCGCGGCTCAGGCAGTAGAACAGCTGGTCGTCGGAGATCTTCGAGGTGGTCGCCTCGTGCTCGAAGGTCGCGGTCGCGTTCTTGGCTTCGATATAGGGCACGGTATGCGCGCCGCACTTGTCGCCGATGAGCAACGAGTCGCAGACGGTGAAGTTCCGCGCATTGGTCGCCTTCCGATGCGCCGACACGAGCCCGCGATAGGTGTTGTTGGAGTGGCCGGCGGCGATGCCCTTGGAGATGATACGGCTCGAAGTGTCTCGGCCCAGATGAATCATCTTGGTGCCGCTATCGACCTGCTGATACCCGTTGGAGATCGCGATCGAGTAGAACTCGCCGCGTGAACCGTCGCCCCGCAAGATGCAGGACGGATACTTCCAGGTGATGGCCGAGCCGGTCTCGACTTGGGTCCAGGAAATCTTTGAGCGCGCGCCTCGGCAATCGCCGCGCTTGGTGACGAAGTTGTAGACGCCACCCTTCCCTTCCTTGTCGCCGGGGTACCAATTCTGCACCGTCGAGTATTTGATCTCGGCGTCTTCCAGCGCCACGAGCTCGACCACGGCGGCATGGAGCTGGTTCTCGTCGCGCATCGGCGCGGTGCAGCCTTCGAGATAGCTCACATAGGCGCCCTTGTCGGCGATGATGAGCGTGCGCTCGAACTGGCCGGTCTTCTCGGCATTGATGCGGAAATAAGTGGAGAGCTCCATCGGGCAGCGAACGCCTTCCGGCACGTAGACGAACGAGCCGTCGGAGAACACCGCAGAGTTCAGGGTGGCGAAGAAATTGTCGGTGATCGGCACCACGGAGCCGAGATACTTCTTCACCAGATCGGGATGGTTGCGCACGGCTTCAGAGATCGAGCAGAAGATCACGCCCGCCTTGGCCAACTCCTCCTTGAAGGTAGTGACCACGGAGACCGAGTCAAATACGGCGTCGACGGCTACCTTGGGCGCGCCCTGCACGCCAGCTAGCACCTCCTGCTCCTTCAGCGGAATGCCGAGCTTCTCGTAGGTCTTGAGCAACTCAGGGTCGACCTCGGCGAGGCTCTTTGGCCCCTCAGTGCTTTTCGGCGCCGAATAGTAATAGAGCTCCTGGAAGTCGATCTTCGGGTAATGAACATTGGCCCAGGTGGGCTCCTGCATGGTCAGCCAGCGGCGAAACGCCTCAAGGCGCCACTCGAGCAACCACTCGGGCTCGTACTTCTTCGCCGAAATGAAGCGGACCACCTCCTCGTTCAGGCCCTTGGGGGCCGTGACCGATTCAATGTCGGTGAAGAAGCCGTACTTGTACTTGTCGACGTCGATCTGCTTGACGCGTTCGACTGTCTCTTGCACTGCAGGCATATCTGCTCCGAATTTCCTTTCTACGCAGCCTGTTAGGCCGCTTCCTTCGCGTTGGCTTTCAGCCGCTTGACCAGATCACCGAAGGCCCCCTGGAACCTTTGGATATCGGTATTCTCGGTCGCAAAACCAAGGCTTACACGGATCGCGCCGTGAGCGAGTTCAGGGCTGAGACCCATGGCCGCAAGCACGTGTGAGGCCTCCACCTTGCCGGACGAGCACGCCGAGCCGGCACTCACCGCCACGCCTGCCAGGTCGAGCCCGATCACGAGCGTCTCGGCCTTGGCACCTGGCACGGCGATGCAGGATGTGTTGGGCAGGCGCGGGACGCCGGCTGACAGAATAACGGCATTGGGCGCACTGGCGCGGACACCCTCCTCCAGGGCATCGCGAAGCGCGGCGATGCGATCCATGGTGGCGAGGTCTTGCGCGGCAAGTGCGGCGGCAACACCGAAACCGACGATGCCCGGCACGTTCTCGGTGCCGGCGCGGCGGCGGCGCTCTTGGCCGCCACCCTTGATCAAGGGCTCGACGGTCGCGCCCTCTCTGAGCACGAGCGCGCCGATACCCTTCGGTCCGCCGATCTTATGGGCCGAAAGAGTCACCATGTCGGCACCGAGCGCGCGAATATCAAGAGGGACTCGACCAACAGCTTGCACGGCGTCGGAATGCAGCAATCCGCCCGCGTCGTGGACGATCTCAGCCGCTTCGGTGACGGGCTGAAGCGCGCCCGTCTCATTGTTGGCGAGCATGAGCGACACAAGGGGGCGCCAGCCGCCGGGCTTGTGCTTCGCAAGCTTCTCCTTGAGGCTCGAGAGATCGAGGATGCCATCAGCGGTAACGGGAACGACCGTCGTCGTCTCGGGATGGAAGCGCCCACCAGAGAGCACGGAAGGATGCTCGACCGCGGACACGTAGCAATGCCACGCCTCGCCGGACTGGGCGGCGAGCGCGAGCGCATTAGCTTCGGTGCCGCCACTGGTGAAGATCACGTCCTCGGGCCGCGCGCCAATTAGACTGGCGACCTTGCCGCGCGCATCCTCGACCGCCGCCCGCGCGGCCCGTCCCTCCTCGTGCACCGAAGAGGGATTGCCATGAAGCGCGAGCGCATCGGCCACCGCCTCGCGCACTTCGGGGCGGAGGGGAGCCGTGGCGTTATAGTCGAGATAGGTGCGCTGCTGGTTCATGTTTCGCCGAACGCGGCCGATTGCCGCCGGTTAACGCTTGCACGGGCCCCTGTCGCACGTGCTATGAAGCGCGGCCTGACAAATGCACCACTCCAAGCGCCCAGCTGATTTGGAGCGGCGTTGTTTGGAACAATTCTAATCTCTTGTTTTTATAGGATTCTGGGGCGGCAGAGTCAAGTTTGGCGGCGGAATTTGGTGCGCCCGAATCCACGCCCCATATAGCGGAAACGCAGTCCCGCCAGCGCCCTAATGTCAAGTCGAGGCCCTGTTTTATGCCTGAAGTGAATATCAGCGGTCCGAGCGGCCGGATCGAAGCCCGCTACCATCACCAGCGGACCCCCCACTCGCCGGTCGCGCTCATCCTGCACCCTCACCCGCAGTTCGGCGGAACCATGAATAACCAGGTGGTCTATCACCTGTATTACGCCTTCCAGAAGCGGGGATTCTCGGTGCTGCGCTTCAATTTCCGCGGTGTGGGGCGAAGCGAGGGCCTGTTCGACAACGGCCCCGGCGAACTCGCGGACGCGGCAACCGCGCTCGATTGGCTGCAGGCCTACAATCCTGATGCGCCGTCGTGCTGGATCGCCGGTGTTTCCTTCGGCGCGTGGATCGCCATGCAGCTCCTGATGCGCCGTCCGGAGATCGAGGGCTTCATCTCGGTGGCTCCGCCCGCCAACCTTTACGACTTCACTTTTCTCGCCCCCTGCCCATCCTCTGGGCTGATGGTGAACGGTGCCAAAGATCGAGTCGTGCCAACGGAGTCCGTGCGCGGGCTCGTCGATCGCTTGAAGACGCAGAAGGGCATCGTCATCGATCACCAGACAGTGCCGGATGCCAACCATTTCTTCGAGGAACGCATGGACGGCCTGCTGGAAGTGGTCGACGGTTATCTCGAGAAGCGCCTCGGCAAACAGAAGAAGCAGAAAGAGTCGGCCGCGTAAGGTTCGCGGGCCGCGGACGCTTAGCGTGACGCGTTTGGTATTTGCGGGCTAAACCTGCTAGAGGCTCTTGCAGATTCCTGGGACGCCGTCCGGCCAAGCGCAGCATGAGCACCCTCAAATCCGACTTCCTGCACGAGCTCAAGACCAGGGGCTACATCCACCAGTGCACCGACGAGGCGGCACTCGACAAGCTCGCGCGGTCGGAGACCATCACCGGCTATATCGGCTTCGACTGCACGGCGCCGAGCCTGCATGTGGGCAACCTCGTCAGCATCATGCTGCTCAGGAAGCTGCAGCAGACCGGCCACCGCCCGATCGTTCTGATCGGCGGCGGCACGACCAAGGTGGGCGATCCCTCCGGCAAGGACGAGATGCGAAAGGTCCTCACCAATGCCGAAATCGCCGCGAATATCGGCGGCATCGAATCGGTGTTCGGCAAGTTCCTCAGCTTCGGCGATGGCGAGACCGACGCGATCCTGGTCAACAACGCCGACTGGCTCGATCAGCTCAACTACATCGACTTCCTGCGCGACTATGGGGGGCATTTCAGCGTCAACCGCATGCTGAGCCAGGATTCCGTGAAGCTGCGCCTCGAGCGCGAGCAGAATCTGAGCTTCATCGAGTTCAACTACATGGTGCTTCAGGCCTACGACTTCGTGGAGCTTTACCGGCGCGAGGGTTGCCGCCTGCAGATGGGCGGCTCGGACCAGTGGGGCAATATCGTTTCGGGGATCGAGCTCGGGCGGCGGACTGAGAGCACAGAGTTGTTCGGGCTCACCTCCCTCTCCTCACCACGGCGTCGGGCGCGAAGATGGGCAAGACCGCGGCGGGCGCCGTCTGGCTCAATCCCGACATGTTGTCGCCCTACGACTACTGGCAATACTGGCGCAATGCGGAAGACGCAGACGTGCCGCGCTTCCTCAAACTGTTCACCGAGCTGCCGTTACCAGAGATCGACAAGCTCGCCGCACTCGAGGGCGCCGAGCTCAATGAAGCAAAGAAGATCCTCGCCACGGAGGCGACCGCGCTGGTCCATGGACGCGACGCCGCCGACCGCGCCGCGGAGACGGCGCACGACCTTCGAGGAAGGACAGCTCGCGCAAAGTCTCCCGACTTTCGACATCCCGCGCGCTGAACTTGAAAAAGGCTACGGCGTGCTCAGCGCCAATGTCCATGTCGGCTTCGTGAAGTCGACCGGTGAGGCGCGGCGCCAGATCAAGGGCGGCGGCATCAAAGTCAATGACGTTGCCGTCACCGATGAGCGCCAGACGCTCACCCTGTCAGACCTGACGGACGAAGGCGTGATCAAGCTGTCGCTCGGCAAGAAGCGGCATGCCCTCATTCGTCCCGTGTAGGCGCTCGATTTCAGTGTTTCTTGAAGGGTTCGAAGTCTGACGCGGCAGAGGCGGCCGCGGAAGGATCGGGCACCGATCCCGTGAAGTCGAAGATCTGCCGGAAGATACCCGGCGTCATCACCGACATCGGATTGACCAGGACCGACGGGTCTTCGAGCGGACCCTTGATGGCGAACGTGATGCCGACGACACCCTCACCCTGACGGCCGACCAGCACCTTGCCGAGAATGGGGATGTTGCCGAGCGCGGAGTTCAGACCGTAGAGCGGGACATACGTGCCGCCGAGCTCGACGGTCTGCGACTTAAAGTCGACCGTGCCGCGCATGGTCGCGCCGAGCTGCGGGCCATTGATATAGGAGTCACGCAGGCGGAACTTGCCGGAGCCGACGATAAAGGGCGCGCGCAGCTGCTTGAACGCGATCTTGGACCGGGCAATCTCTTGCTTGTGCTCGCCAAGCACCGCCGTGGAGCTCGGATCGGTGAGCACGTCGGCCACCACGGGATCGCCCACGACATTGAAGTTGCGTGCCCAGAGGATGCCCGATTTCGTGCCCGGCGGACCGGCGGCGTCGAGATTGACTTGCAACGAGGCGTCGCCGCCTTCGATGCTGCGGTAGAAGCCGACTAGCTTGAAGGCGGCACCGGCGTCTGCCGCTTCCGCTTTGATGAAGCGCGCGCCGCTTCTATCCTCCAGCCTAACCGCGACCGGCGATGCTCCGTTGAGCGACCCACTCGCATCGAGGGCCACGAGTTTACCGCCGCGCTTCTTGACCATCACGTCCACGTTGGTCGCGGTGGTATCGTAGTTACCGATCACTCGGCCGAGCTTCGCCGTCAGGTCGATGCCGAACGGGTCAGAGGGCTCGTCGGAGCCGTCCTCGACGAGCTGACCTGCCGAGAACAGAGAGCGGAAGAACTGCCGTCCGTCGTAGCTTGAGCCTTCGGCTTTGATGTCGAGCACTTGGTCGTCGCGCACACTGGCGGTGATCTCGACATGGGTCTCAGGGCTCACCGAGAAGTCCGAGAAGTAGAAGCTCTTGAGGTGCTGATCGGCATCGATCGAGATCTCGCCGAACACGCCGATCTCGTCGCCAATGATCTGAAAGTTCTGGAGATCGGTCGAGCCGTCAGCATTTCGTCCGACATCGAAGCTGACCTTGGCAATTTGGCCGGGCTCCTTCACCCATCCCATGCTGCCAAACAGGAGTCGTGCATTGGTGAGGTCGGCTTCCATGCTCATGGATTGGTTCGGCTGCCCCAAGCCCCTGACCGCCAAAGTGACCGGAGTCGTTCCCTGAACCAGGTGATTGATCTTCATTCCGAGCTTCTGGCGTAGCTCAGCATCGAGGGTTGCCGAGATCTGGACCGGCGGCTGCTGATCATCGGGCGTGTAGAAGACGCGCTGCCACTGAACCTCGGCGGGTACATCGCGGATCGTCACCTCGCCCCGCGCCATGACGCCTTGCTCGGAGAGATCGACGTTGAGGGCCCCGCCCTGAATGCCCATGTCACCGACTAGGTTCGAGGCGATGGCATCCTCAAGCCGCGCCATGCCCCGCATCTTGATTTCCTTGAAGTCGAGCTCGGACTTGAGCGGCATCGACAAGGTGAACTCACCCGCAGCCGTGCCACCAAGGAAGTCGGGCTTCATACCGACTTGGCTGATGTAGCCAAGAGGCTCGTGGTCGAGGAGCGCCATCACGGTCGGGGTATCTGCCGCGGCCCGGAAGGTAATGACGCCCTGCTGTGGATCCTCGCGAAGGTCGGGGATGTAGAAGCGCCCATCGCTGAGCGCGACCTCCTTACCTTCGGCGACAACGATCTTTCCGGTTGGAATGTCGACGGTGAACTCGGTTCCCGAGACAGTGAGCTTGGCATCGCCCGTCACCACCGGCGGCATCTTGGGAATGTAGGCTATGCTCATGCCGGTGACGTTGAGCTCGACATTGACCGCGCCCTCAGGCGCGTCCGCCCCTTGCTCGATGGCGGCGAGTGCGCCGGCCGGCAGCGACACATTGAACTTGCCGCCCTGGAGCTGTCCGCCGGCGATCCGCTCAAGCACCCATTTTCGCGCCTTGCCGGCCAGGAATTTCGGCCAAAGCTGCTTCAAGGTGTCGACCGGCATCGGCGTCAGCTTGCCGGTCAGATTGACGGCAGGCGACTCCGGCCCATCGACGACGCTGCCCGACACCGTGATCGCGGCGTCTCCGGCGCGAATGATGAAGCGCGACAGCGTGATGCTGCCCTCCTTTGGCGCAATCGATCCCTTCGCCGTCCATTCGTCGATCTTGGTGGGACCGAGCCCGAGGTCCTCAAGGGCGAATACCGTGTCGTGCGCCTTCATGGAGAAGTCCCACGAGGTGACCTTGCCCTTGGCATCGCGAACGGGGCGAATTTCACCACTGATGTTCGCGTGGCTCTCGCCCCATCGTAGCGTCGATGGCGCGATCTCGACGACATCCCTCTCTTTCAAGTAGCGCACCGTGAAATCGCCGTAGTCAATGCGCACAGGCGTATCGCGATCCCAAGGCGGCGTGATCGGCCCAGGTGCGAGCCTGAGCTTGGCCTCCCCTGACAGAAAATCGCCCGAGCTCGACAATTCGAACGTGGTCTCGCCGTCTACTGCCATGTCGAGCGCGCGCAAGATGCCGATCGAAGGGAAGTTGCCAGCAATGCCCGACGGAACGAGGTTCTCGATCAACGCCGTGAGCGAGAGACTGTTGCGGCGTGTGTGCTGCTCGGTGCGGACCTCGAGTTGCCAGTCGCCTTTACTCGAGGCGATGTCCGCCTCGCCAATGAGAATACTGCGGTTGTCACGGTGCTCGAGATCGATGGCGAAATCCGGAACCTGCCACAGTGTTTGCGTGCCGTTCTGGTTGAGCACGACGATGGCGTCCTTGAAGCCGAACCGGGTCAGGTAGGACGTGTCGCCGCGCCGTGAGCGGTCCAAGACTTCCGTCACGGTCTTGGTCAAATCGAACTTGCGTCCGCCCGCGCCGGCCGGGTGTCCGGGATCCTTGGCGACAATGCTACCGGGCCCAGCCGCGATATCGTCTTCAGTGCCGGCCGGCAGTGTGCCGCGCATCAAGGTCTCGCTGTCTTCATGTCCCTTGGTGAAACTCAGCGCGAGGCCCTGGTCGGAGTTGTAAGACATCAGGAGCCTCGGACCGATGAAATCGACGCTGCCCGGCGCAAGCCGACCAGAGAGCAGCGCGCTCCCGCTCATGCCGATGGCTGCGAGTGGAGCTTGCGCCACGACCGAGCCTTCGTCGTCGATAAGACGGATGTTGCGCAAGCGGAACACCACGCCAGGCCCGTCGCCGCTGCGCTGAAATACGGCATCGTCGATCTTCACGTGCAGATCGGAGAGCTGATTGTTGATCGCCGCCTCGATTGTGGGCACGAGGCTTGGCACGGAGATTGGACCACCCGCCAGGCGTCCGTAACCAAAAACGATCACGATGAGACCGACGACGACGACGCCGGCAAAAATCTCGCGGAAGACATGGGCGCCGCGCGACGACAGCTTGGCGAGCTCGATCTGGACCGGCGGAGGAACCCGCTTCACGAGAGCGCGGCCGCGGGCCGGCAAGGCGCGAATGGCTTTGCCACTCTCCGTGGTGAGCTTGATCAGGGTCCCTGCGATCGGTTCGTGCATTCAGTCAAAGGCCCCGACAAAGCTTGCCCGCGCGCTCACCCGCAACTCTGCCTGGTACCCGTGCACATGGCCAAGCGCGACTGTCGGCCTCGCTCCCTAGAGAGATAGCAAGCCCGCGATCCGCTCCTGGTCGTTTGTCGGCACCCCCCAAGGCGCACCCTTAACAACCCGCCCGTGCCTCGTTACCACGGCGCAAAACGCGAGGCTAAGGTCTTGGTCTCATATGAGGCAGCAAAATCGGCCAAACCAAGGCGATTCAGGGCCCTAGCCCCTCCTTTTGGCCCCCCGCTAGGGGCCACGAACCCGATGACAAGGTAAGGGCGAGGCGATATTGTCAGCGCTAGGGAGTTCGGGCGCTGGGTCCTCAGCCATGGGGCGGGAACTTCCGCGACAATCCAACAGGCGGCCTTACTGTACTGTGTTCTGTCGCGGACCTGGCGCCGAGTAGCGTTTCGCGCGTGCGTCACTCGTTTCTTGATGGGGAGGTACTACGTATGTTCACGAAGAAGCCAGAGCCTGGCGACAGCATCACGAAGATGGGCGAGCGGCCGAGTAGCGGCTCTGAGTCCAAATCATCACCTTTCACTGAGCGGCCAGCGACTTTTTCGAAAAGTCCAAGTCCGAGCGCCAGCGCCAGTAAGATGGTTCCCTCCATCATTGGCGAAGATCTGACGATCATCGGCAACGTCACCTCGAAGGGCGAAATCCAGGTCGACGGCGAGATCCAGGGCGACATCCATTGCGGTTCGCTCCTGTTGGGTGAGAAGTCGACGGTCCAGGGTTCGGTCATTGCCGAGGACGTCGTGGTGCGCGGCAAGGTCGTCGGCTCGATCCGGGGCCTCAGGGTCACGCTTCAGGCGCAGTCGCATGTCGAAGGCGATATCTTCCATCAGAGCCTGGCCATCGAGCAGGGCGCCTATTTCGAAGGGAAGTCACGCCGGTCCGACGATCCGATGGCGGAAGTCAAGGCGCCGTCGGCGCGCGCCGAGAGCAAGCCCAGCGATTCCGGCAGCGGCAACCCATTCGCGACCCGCGCCGCTGAATAGCGCGCGCTTCGCTGGTTGACCGGAACGGACGGAAGGCCGCTTAGGCCTTGGCGTCGGCGTGAATGCGCTCGGCGAGCGCCGCTTCGATGAAGGCATCGATGTCGCCGTCGAGCACCGCGCTCGGGTTGGTGCTTTCGACGCCCGTCCGCAAGTCCTTCACCAGCTGATAGGGCTGCAGCACGTAGGACCGGATCTGGTGCCCCCACCCGATCTCGGATTTCGACGCCGCCGTGGCCAGCGCCTCTTCCTCGCGCCTCTTGAGCTCAGCCTCGTAAAGGCGTGCGCGCAACATGGCCCAAGCCGTAGCCCGGTTCTTGTGCTGCGAGCGCTCGTTCTGACACTGGACAACAATGTTGGTTGGGATGTGGGTGATGCGGACAGCGCTGTCGGTCGTGTTCACGTGCTGGCCGCCCGCCCCTGAGGCGCGGTAGGTGTCGACGCGCACATCCTTCTCATCGATCGCAATCTCGATGGTGTCGTCGATGGCGGGATAGACCCACACCGAGGCGAAGCTCGTGTGGCGCCGCGCGTTAGAGTCGAACGGCGAGATGCGGACGAGCCGGTGCACGCCGGACTCGGTCTTGAGCCAACCATAAGCATTATGGCCTTTGACCAGGATGGTGGCCGACTTGATGCCAGCCTCTTCGCCGTAATGCTCGCCGATCAACTCGATCTTGTAGTCGCGGCCTTCAGCCCAGCGCATGTACATGCGCTCCAGCATCTGCGCCCAGTCCTGACTCTCAGTGCCGCCGGCGCCGGCATGGATCTCGACATAGGCATCGTTGGGATCCGCCTCCCCCGAAAGCAGCGCCTCCACCTCGCGGGTGTGGGCTTCCTGCCTCAGCTTGCGGAGAGCTGTTTCAGCCTCGGCAACGATGCTCTCGTCGCCCTCCTCCTCGCCAAGGGCAACCAGCGTCAGGTTGTCGTCGAGCTCGCGGCCGATGCGGTCGAAGGCGGTGAGCGCAGCCTCGATCTGCTGACGCTCGCGCATGAGACCTTGCGCGCGCAGGGCATCGTTCCAGAAGTCGGGTGCCTCTGCCGCACGGTCGAGCTCGGCTAGGCGCGCCTTGGCCCGTTCAGGGTCAAAGATGCCTCCTGAGCAAAGACAGGGACTCTTTGATGTCGTCGACGACCGTCTCAGTTTCGGCGCGCATCTCTTCCTCGATATTTTCGCTTATGCGTAAAAAACACGTCCAGGCGGAGCTGGCTCCGCCTGAAACCGGTTGACGCGTATCGGCTCTAGTAGAGGCCGCCAGTGCCCGATGTCAAAGCCTGGTCGTTGCCGGGAGGCGCCGGGAAGGAGCCGCCGGGCTGTGGTGGCGAATAGCCACCAGCCGTGGGCGGCGGTGGCGGCGGGTAGCCGTCATCGGAACCCGAGGATAAGCCAGGAGGCGCCTCGTCCTCGGGGTTGTCGGGATAGTCCGGGTATTCTTGAGCCGGAGCCCCATCGGGTCCTTGCACCGCGACCGCCGTGGCGCCGTCTGGCGCCTGCCCCGGCTTAAATGCTTCCATGATCACGTCGCCTTCGCCCGACCGAGCCGGCAGCCCCGTCGTGTGGTTGACACGCACCAGGAGCGCTCCCGGCGGCGCGCGGAACGGAACAGGCGGTACGCCCTTCAAGGCCTCTTCCAAGAAGTCCTTCACGATTGGCGCCGCGAGCCCGCCACCGGTCGCACTGCGACCCATCGACCGCGGCTGGTCGTAGCCGACATAGGCACCGACGACCATGTCGGGCGTGTAGCCGATGAACCAGGCATCCTTGTAATCGTTGGTGGTGCCGGTCTTGCCCGCTAGCGGCCGGTTCAGCGCCTTCAGCCTCGTCGCCGTACCGCTCTGCACGACACCTTGCATGATGCCGACCATCTGGAAGGCCGAGATCGGATCAATGATCTGCTTACGGACATCTGCGAGATCGGGCTCGTTCTGCCCGGTCCACTCGCGCGCGCCGCACGCGCTGCAATCCCGTTTGTCATGCCGCCAGATGGTGCGGCCATAACGGTCCTGAATGCGATCGATAAAGGTCGGCTCGACCTTCTTGCCGCCATTGGCGATGATGGAATAGGCGCCGGCCATGCGCAGTAGCGTCGTCTCGCCCGCGCCCAGCGCCATCGACAGCGCCGGCATCAAATTGTCGTAGACGCCGAACCGCCGCGCGTATTCGACGATGATCGGCATGCCCATGTCGCGGGACAGCCGCACCGTCATCAGGTTGCGCGACTTCTCGATGCCCCGGCGCAAGGTCGATGGGCCCGCGCCGCCGCCAGAATAGTTCTTGGGGCACCACTGGGGCATGCCCTTGCCCTGGCTGACGCAAATCGGACCGTCGACGATGATGCTCGACGGCGTGTAGCCGTTGTCGAGCGCCGTGGTGTAGATGATCGGTTTGAACGACGAGCCGGGCTGGCGCCGCGCCTGCGTCGCGCGGTCAAACTGGCTCTGGGCGAAGCTGAAACCGCCGACGATGGCGAGCACCCGGCCGGTGTGGGGATCCATGGCGACGATCGCGCCGCTGACCTCAGGTGGCTGTTGCAGCGACCACTCGCCCTTGACGACCTGCTCCTGCTCGGAGCCGTCCTCTGCCTTCACCTTCGTCTTGCGCGGCGCGACATAGATCACATCGCCGGGCTTGAGCACGGCATTCACCGAGCCCTTGCGTGTCCACTTCACCTCCTCGAACGGGATGGTGCCGATGTCGCGGTCCTCGATGAGCTTGCCGTATTCGTCACGTCCGGGCCGAATGCCCACCTTGGCTTCCGTCTTGGACGCTTCGAGCACGACGGCGAGCTTCCACGGTTCGATGTCGCTCCACACGGGCACACCGGCCAGCGTCTTGCCCCAGTCACCGGCGATGTCGATCGTCTTGTCGACGCCACGCCAGCCACCGTGGACGCGGTCGTAGCCGGTCAGGCCGTCGACCAGAGCTTTACGCGCGATGCTCTGGAGGCGCGGGTCGAGCGTGGTGCGAACCGACAGACCACCGCCATAGAGCTTATCCTCGCCGAAGCGGTCGAGAATCTCGCGGCGCACTTCCTCGGCGAAATACTCCGAGGCGAAAATCTTCGGACCATAGGTCCGCGCCTTGACGCCGAGCGGCTCTGCTTTCGCCGCCTCCCCTTCCTCCAAGGTAGCGAACCCATTCTCGACGATGCGGTCGATCACCCAGTTGCGGCGCGCCAGAGCGCGGTCGGCGTGACGGAACGGATCGTAGTTGCTGGGCGCCTTGGGCAGCGTGGCAAGATACGCAGCGTCGGCCAGCGTCAGCTCGTCGAGCGCCTTGCCCCAATAGGTCTGGGCGGCAGCGGCGACGCCGTAGGCGCCAGCGCCGAGATAGATCTCATTGAGATAGAGCTCGAGGATCTGCTCTTTGGTGAAGGCGCGCTCGATGCGGATGGCGAGGATCGCCTCTTTCAGCTTGCGCTCGATGTTCTGGTCGCTCGTGAGCAGGAAGTTCTTGGCAACCTGTTGCGTAATGGTCGAGGCGCCAACCATGCGGGCACCGGACTGGACTGCGCTCAGGTTGGTCGCGACGGCACGGATGATGCCCTGAATATCGAGACCGCCGTGCTGGTAGAAATTCTTGTCCTCGGCGGAGATGAAGGCCTCGATCACGCGCTGCGGAATGGCGGTGATGGGGACGTAGATGCGGCGCTGACGGGCGAATTCGGAGATGAGCCGGCCATCATTGGCGTGGATGCGCGTCATCACCGGCGGCTCGTATTTGGCGAGCACCTCATAGTCCGGCAGCTCTTGCGATACTTTCCACAGCACGAAGGCGGCGGCGCCAGCGACAGCAATGAACAAAATCATGCTGGCGGCGAACATGAAGCCCAAAAAGCGCAGGAAGAATCCGCCGCGACGGCGACGGCGCCGCTGCTCGGGCGGCTTGATTGGAGCCGTAATATCCATGGTTTTCCCGTCCCGACCCCTGGTCTTAGCCTCCCAGGGGACCCGATCCCACCCTAGCCAAGAATATGGCAAGAAAACGCTGGAGTCGCCCGGAATTGTTGGCTTCCAGTGCGCGGCCGACCGGCTTCGTTAATGGCAGACCGCCTGTCAACCCAGCCCAAAGGACTCCGGTTTGCGCGAATTATTCAATCTTGCCGTGCAGCCGTGCCTTTCGGCAACTGTCGACGCAAGATCGACTTGATGGGCCGTTCCCAGTGCGCGAAGGCTTGCCAGCCTACACGGCAGGCTTGAAAATGATGTGACTCAGCCATGCGCCGAATGGGCGGCGCCGCTTTTGGGGAACGTCATGGGCGGCCGCGCAGGCGCCAACAACTACTGCTGTCGGCAGCGACCCTCGCGGGCGCCCTGACCGGCTATGCGGGACGCGGGTACGCCCAGGCGGTCGGCGGCGCCTGCTACAACAGCGGCACGACCTACAACTGCCGCGGCACTTACAACAACCCAGTCGATTACCGCCGACGACGCGCAAGTGACCGTGTCGGCCGGGACTGGGTCAATACGCCGTGCGGCGGCAACGCGCTGACCATCACCGGCGCTGGGGCTCTTTCCTTCAGCGATCCTTTCGCCACGCGTCCCTCATATCGGGCGTCAATTCCACCGCGCTCATGATCACGTCCACCGGCGACACCGGCAACGACGGCAGTGTGACCGTCAATCCAACGGCGATCTCCTTGGCACGAACATAGGACTTGACGTGCTCAACAGTGGCAGCGGGTTCATCGACATCACCGCCAATGGCGACGTGACTGGCGGCGACCGTTCGTGCGCGCAACACCGCCGCCGCCACCGGGAATGTCGCCGTCACCATAGGTCCCAGCACGTACGGCGTCGCCGGGTACGATTACGGCATTCAATCCCTCAACTACGGCTCTGGGACAAACACCGTACCGCCAACAGCGACGTCTCCGGCATAACGGGCATCCATGCGCAGAACGGTATTTCGGGCGTCCCCGCCGGCACCGATCTCAGCGTGATCACCGGTGTGGGACGACGATCATGGCGGACGCTGGCAGCCGCTCGCAACTACGGCAGCGGCGCGACCGTCAACGTCAAAGCAGCATCATCGGGCTCACGGACCCCGCCCCGATATCGGCATCTTGCGCGCAACTCCGACGCCGCGACGGGGATCTCACATCGACCGGCTCGAGCACCTATGGTGTCAGAACAACGATTTCGCATCCGCGCGCTCAACTACGGAAGTGGCGCCCAAGCGTCACCGCCAACGGCGACGCCAGCACCGGCGGCGGACACAGCGCGATCTTTGCCAGAAACGGACGATCGTCACCGAGGCCGGCACCAATCTCAGTGTGACCGGACCCGCCTCCAGCGTCACAGCTCCGGCGACGGCATCATGCGCGCAACACGGGCACGGGCTTCTTGCAGGTCACGATCGATGGTGATGTCACAGCCAATTCAGGGACCGCAATCTTTGCGCGCAACGACTATGACATCAGCACCTATCTCAGCATCACCACGAACGCCGGTTCGACGGTCACAGGCGATCAGGGCATCTATGCGCGGCACGAAGGCTCGGGGGCTTTGACCATTACGGCCAACGGCAGTGTTGCCGCCACCGGTACCGACAATGACGGCATCTATGCGCGCACTTCCATCGATGCGATGGAGAATCTCACCATCACGACCGGCCCGAGCGCGGGCGGCGTCACCGGCGACCGCTCCGGCATCTACGCGCAGCAGTTCGGCTATGCCGCACTCGACATCACCGCCAACGGCAATCTCGCGGTGACTACGGCATCATTGCGCGGAGCAATTCAAACAGTACCGGCTATGGTGACCACAGGCGTCGGCGCCACCGTCACAGCCGACGACACCGGCATCTACGCCCGCAATTCGGCACGGGGGCCATGACCACGCCGCCTACGGCAGTGTGAGCGGCACCAGTCAAGACGGTATCAACGCGCGCAACTACGGCACCAACGGCACCAATCTCACGGTGACCACAGGCGTCACTCCACCGTCACAGGCGGCAGCACCGGCATCTACGCCCGTAACGAAGGCAGTGGAGCGCTAAGCGTCCAAGCCTACGGCAATGTGACGACAGCGTAGGCATTTATGCGATCAACGACGGCACCAGTCTCAGCGTCACGACAGGGCCAAGCACCTACGGGGTCACCGGTCAGACCGGTATCGAGGCGCGCAACTACGGTAGCGGCCTACTCAACATTACCGCCAACAGCAACGTCACCGCCACCGGCAACGACACGGGAATTTTCGCGTACGACTCCACGGCGGGTTCCGGCATCAATGTGACGACCGGCGCCAACAGCACGATCGACGGGGATGGCGTCGGAATAGAGCGCGCAGCTACGGCCACGGAGCTGTCGATCACGATCAACGGGGGCATCACCAGCGACCTGGCAACGGCCTCTATGCGAAGAACTTCACCGACGGCACGTCTTCACGTGACGACCGCCGAGGGCTCGACGACCAATTCGCAACAGGCCGGCATGTTGCTGAAACACTATGGCAGCGGCGCCATGACCGTCACGGCGCGGCGATTCCATCAGCCCGACGACGCCGGCCTCAGGCAACTATAACGGCGTCTCTCACCGTGACGACGGCCAAGGCACGATGATCGGGGCTATCGGAATCGTCGCCGAGAATTACGAACGGAGCGCTCACCATCGCCGTCAACGGCAACGCGACCGGAACCGGGCTGTTCGGGATCTATGCCAGGAACCACAACGGCACGACCCATACGGTCACCATGGCTTCGGGCACCACGGTCTCGGGCGGCACGTTTGGCATGTTCGCCAAGCAGTACGGCGGCGGTGCGCTGACCGTTGCGGCCAATGGCAATGTCACCGCCGGGACGTACAGCGGCATGTATCTCCGGCACGTTGCAGGCGGCGACATCGATGTCACCGTGGGCAAGAACAGCACGGTCACGAGCAACGGCACCGTGCCGGGTGCCTCGCCATCGAGATCCACGACGGCCCGGAGACGTGACTCTGGCCGGCACACTGAACGGAGGCTTCAGCGGCGCATTGGAGTTCGATGCGGCCGCCGCTCTCGACGATCGCTTGACCCTGCACCCCACCGCATCGGTGAGCGGCAACGTGTTCGCGGGCGGCGGCACCGACACGCTGGCCTTCGGCGGCGCGGGCAACGGCGCGTTTAACTCGCCGATATCGGCGGCGCTCAGCAGTTCCAGGACTTCGAGACGTTCCAGGTCGAAAGCGGCACGTGGAGCTTCACCGGCGCCACTGGCGAGGATTTCACCGTCGAAGGTGGCACGGTGATGGGCAACGGCGTTCGGCAATCTGACCGTCAATGGCGGCACGGTGGCACCGGCAACTCAATCGGCACCATCACGGTCGGCAACTTCACGCTTGGCGCCGGCGCGGTCTTCGAGGTCGAGGTCAACGCCGCCGGGCGAGCGATCGCGTCATCGCTAACGGCACGGTGAACCTAACCGGCGCCACGCTGCGGTCTCGCGCAGAGGGCAACTACAAGACAAGCACCAACTATAAGATCATCGACAACACGGGAATGATGCCGTTGTCGGCAAGTTCGCGTCGATAACATCGAGCCTCCTTTTCGACGCCGACCGTTCTCTACATGCCGGCACGGCAACGACGTGATCCTGATCCTCGACCGCCTGTCGTTCACCACCGCCGCCAACACCCCCAATCAGCGTGCGGTCGCCGGCGCGCTCGACAGTTCCCCACCACCAACGCGCTGTTCTGGCCGTGCTGAACCAGACCGTCTCGGGCGCCCAGCAAGCCTAACGCGCTGTGGCGAAATACACGCGACAGTCGCCGGCACCCTCGCCGACGACTCGCGCTATGTGCGCGAGGCGATCCTTGGGCGCCTGATGCAGGCGAATTATGCTAATGCGGGCAACGCGCAGGTCGTCTCGCGCTGCGGTCCGCAGTCGCCTGATCGACTCTCGGCCATGGCGCTCGGCTATGACGACAAGTCCCTGGGAGCCCCTGCACCATCGCCGCTCGCGTTCTGGACCCGCGCCTATGGCGCCTGGGGTGACTTCGACGGCGACGGCAATGCCGCCACGGCAGACCGCAATCTCGGTGGCTTCGTGTCGGGCATGGACGCCAGCATCGGCGGCTCATGGCGGGTCGGTCTCGCGACCGGCGCCTCGTTCGCCAGTGTCGATGTCGATGCGCGCTACTCATCAGCCGAAGTGGACAGCTTCAATCTCGGCGGCTACGCGGGCGGCATGGTCGGGCCGTTTGCTTTGCGCGGCGGCGGCGCTTGGGCGTGGAACGACATCGACACGAATCGCGCGGTGATCTTCCCCGGCTTCTTCGAGCGGCAAGCCTCGTACGATGCCGCCACCGGCCAGCTATTTGGTGAGATCGCCTATCCGACAACGATGTGGGGTCTTGCGCTCGAACCGTTCGGCGGCATCGCCACGTCTCAATCGATACCGACCGCTTCAAGGAGCATGGCGGCGCACTTGCATCCTTAAGCGGGAGCGCAGACGAAGATGTCGGTTATTCCACCGTTGGTGTCGCGCCGTCGATGATGCAGTGGGGCGCCATGCAAGTCGTGCCCCATGTCTCGGCAGCATGGCAGCATGCGTTCGACGATCTGACGCCCGACGGTCGCCTTTGCGGCCGGCATCGGCTCACCGTCTGGCGTGCCGCTCGCGGAAGACCAGCGCTGATCGACGCCGGGCTCGACTTCGCGCTGGGCCAAGAACGACGGCCGGCGTGTCATACTCAGGTCAGTTCGGCGACGGCGGTCCGACAACGGCGTCAAGGCCGCTTCACCTGGCTGTTCTGAAGGCGCCGTTAAAATGGCATCCGGGCGTGCGCTTGGTGAAGTAGCCGTCGATCGCCGCGATGACGGAATCGGCCATGCGGCTGCGCCACTCTCGGGTGAGCTGCTTCTCGTCGTCCTCATTGCTCAAGCCGAGCTCAAGCAGCACGGACGGCACGTGGCGCTTTCAGCGCGCAGGACCCGGCGAGGCCGGGTGTGCAGACATTCTTGCCGGCCAGCTCGCCGACAATGGAGCGCGCAAACGACCGACCGATTCTGCGTTTCGCGTTGGGCGAGATCGATGAGGATATTGGCAACGACCTCATCGGAGTCACTGGGATCGCAACGCCAGCGATCACGTCGGAAAAGTTTTCCTTGGCGGCGAGCGCGCGGGCCTCTTCGTCCGACGCCTGTTCGGACAAGGTGTAGACCGTCGCGCCGCGCGCATCGTCGATCGCGGTGGGGAAGTAGTCGGCGTGGATCGACAGAAACAGCCCTGCCCCTTTCTTCTGCGCGATGGCGACGCGCTCTTGCAGCGGCAGGAAGGTGTCGTCGTCCCTCGTGAGATAGACCTCATACTTGCCCGACGCGGTGAGCTTTTCCTTCAGCTCCTTGGCGAACTGAAGCACGACCTCTTTCTCCGTAACCCCGTTTGAGCTTGCGGTGCCGGGATCGACGCCGCCATGGCCGGGATCGAGCACGATGATGGGCTTGGCGTCGGCGGGCCGCACCGGCGCGAGCGGCAACGCGGTCGCTGTGGGCTCGGTCTCGGCTTCCGGCTTTGCCTCGCGAAGCTTGGCAAGGAAGGTGGCCTCGTCGGTCGGGACGAGGTCGATGACAAGACGCGCCGGCTGATCGTCGCGCGGCTCGAGCACGAAGGCCTTGTCGATCAGGAACGGGCTGTTCACGTCGATGACGATGCGCGACTTGCCAGGGGCAAACAGGCCGTAACGATAGGCCGTGACGAGACCACGCTGCGTCTTGCCGATGCCAGGCGGCATCTGGAAGCTGACGTCGGCGGCGTCGACAATCACGCGGTAAGGGTCGCCGAGTGCAAAGACGTGGACGTCGACCTTTTTCGACAGGTCGGCAATGAAGCGCGTACGCTCGCGGTCGCCGGCGAGCCGCGCGTCTTTGGCGATGGTGGGCTTCGCGTGTGCGGGGGCTGGCAGGCTCGTAAGCCCAAGCGGCGCGAGCAAAAGCGCCAGCGCCAAGACCCACGATGGCATCACTGCAACCAAGGCACGCAAAACTCGCATCGTTCCCCGCGTGATTAACTACGCACGGTGGTCTTTGTTTCAATCGCCGCGGGCCCGCCGGGCTGGGCGGGCCAAGAGATTCGCCCCTAATCGTTAACCACAGCCGGTTAAGCGACCGTTGTGAACTCAAGGCGGTGCCGCGCACGGCACTTGCCAAATCTCCATCCGCACACGTAATAAGGAACAGGCTCATCGTGAGCCCGAGCCCTCGGACGCCACGGCGATAAGGGCGGAATTGTTTTAGCGCGTCAGGCCTTAATGGAACGGCCCGGACGCAGGACAGCGGCGGCCAGTAACAGTGGGACGCCGAGGTTGAAATGCCCGCCGCGGGCGAAACGCGGCAAATGAGGAATGCGATGCAGAGTCAGGGTAGCCAGATAAGCCACGGGAATCACCGGGCTTTCCTGCCGCCCCTGAGCGCCTGGCGGCCGTCTGCGGCCGAACCCGCAAGCCCGGAAACCGGGCTTCTCGTGGGTCCTCGCAACGAATCATGGTCTATTGGTCATTGGCGCGCGCAGGCCTCAGGCTCACGCCCGGCGAGACGGATTTCCATGCCGTCCTTCCCGGCCCGCGCGGCGGAGAACACAAAACATGGCAAGCAAAATGCTAATCGATGCGGCGCATCCGGAGGAGACCCGGGTCGTCGCGGTAAAAGGTCATCGCGTCGAGGAATTTGATTACGAATCGGCGAATAAAAAGCAGCTCAGAGGCAATATCTATCTTGCCAAAGTCACGCGGGTCGAGCCATCGCTCCAAGCGGCTTTTGTCGATTACGGCGGTAACCGCCACGGCTTCTTAGCCTTTACCGAAATTCATCCCGACTATTACCAGATCCCGGTCGCAGACCGGCAGGCGCTGCTCGAGGAAGAGGCGGCAGAGCAAAGCCGCGCTTCGGCCGAGGAAGCCGCCGAGGACGAGGCTGCGGCTGGAGGCCGCCGCCGCAGGCGCGGCCGGCGCGGCCGCGGGCGGCCAGAACCCCGCAAAGGGGGGCAGCGCGCCGAGAGAGCGCCCGCCCCCGATCCGGTCGGAATCGCCAAGTTCGAACTCGACGACGACGAGGAGATCGACACGACTCCCCGCGACGACGACGGGTCGAGCGTGGTCATGGAGGCGAGCGACCTCGTTCACGAGGTCTCCGAGCCCGCACCCGGCGAAGACCCGGCAACCGAGGACAAAGACGCCTCGGCCGAGGTCGGAGGCATCACCGAAGCCCCCATCCTCGATGACGACGATGACGACGAGGACGAGCATGTCGAGGCAATCGGCCAGCCCGTTCATGCCAAGGAAGGCGGTGGAGAAGAGGCGCTGGAGCGCGTCGAGTCGGTCGGCTCCGAGGACGCGCTGGAAGAATTACCGGAACGTACGCCCCGCCGCAAAGGGCGCCGGGCCTACAAGATCCAAGAGGTGATCCGGCGGCGCCAGATCATCCTGGTGCAAGTAGTCAAAGAAGAGCGCGGCAACAAAGGTGCGGCGCTGACGACTTATCTCTCGCTTGCCGGCCGCTACACGGTGTTGATGCCGAACACTGCGCGCGGTGGCGGCATCTCGCGCAAGATCACCCAACCGACGGACCGTAAGCGCTTGCGCGAGATCGCAGGCGAGCTCGAAGTGCCGGAGGGCATGGGCCTGATTATCCGCACCGCGGGCGCGCAGCGCACCAAGACCGAGATCAAGCGCGACTACGACTATCTGCTCAG
Organism: Hyphomicrobiales bacterium; assembly: GCA_041397675.1. Classification (GTDB taxonomy): domain Bacteria; phylum Pseudomonadota; class Alphaproteobacteria; order Rhizobiales; family Methyloligellaceae; genus Methyloceanibacter. Next base: position 39,464 of record JAWKWG010000006.1, read on the forward strand.
GCTGTGGGAGACCGTTCGCGACCTCACCTTGAAGTCGACGGCGCCCGCTCTCGTCTACGAGGAAGGCAGCCTGATCAAGCGATCGATCCGCGATCTCTACAACAAGGACATCGACGAGGTGCTGGTCGCGGGCGACGACGCTATCGCGAAGCGAAGGACTTCATGCGCATGCTCATGCCGAGCCACGCGAAGAACGTGAAGCCCTACAAAGAGCCCGAGCCTATCTTCATCCGCTATCAGGTGGAGCGTCAGCTCGCCGCGATGTTCTCGCCGCAAGTGACGCTCAAGTCAGGCGGCTACATCGTCATCAACCAGACCGAGGCGCTTGTCTCGATCGACGTGAACTCGGGCAAGGCGACACGCGAGCACAATATCGAGGACACGGCGCTCAAGACCAATCTCGAGGCGGCCGAGGAGATCGCCCGGCAGCTGCGCTTGCGCGACTTGGCCGGACTGATCGTCATCGACTTCATCGATATGGACGAGCGGCGCAACAATCGCCTCGTCGAGCGACGCCTGAAGGAGGCGCTACGCTACGATCGCGCGCGCATTCAGGTGGGGCGCATCAGCCATTTCGGGTTGCTCGAGATGTCGCGCCAGCGCCTGCGTACCGGCATGCTCGAAGGCTCGACCACGTCGTGCCCGATGTGCCAAGGCACCGGCATCGTGCGCTCGGTGGAATCGGTCGCGCTCGACATTCTGCGTTCGGTCGAGGACCGGCTTATCACCGACGGCGTCATGCCCCTCGTCGCGACGACCGCGGTGGACGTCGCTCTCTACATCCTCAATCAGAAGCGCGCGCATCTGAAGGATATCGAGGCGCGCTATCAGGTGCCGATCGCAGTCAACGCCGACAAGGAGATGCACATCTCCCAGTTCGTCATTGAGCGCGGCTCCGAAGGCACGCTTCTTAACGGCGACAGTGCCGTGGTGCAGATGGATTGGGCGCATCACCGGGAGGAAGCTCCCGCTCCTGCGCTTCCCGCCGCCGAGGCGGACGCGGAGCAAGGCAAGCGCCGCTCTAGACGCCGACGGCGCAAGCGTCACGGCGAAGGTGGCGCGGAGCCGGAGAGCCCGGCGCAACTGGCCAAGGCCTCCGAGGCCGACGAGGAGTCTGAAGAGACCGAGAACACGGCGGAGGAGGCTGCCGGAGCGGCCGCCTCTGAAGAGCAGCCACGCAAATCGTCGCGCCGCAGGGGTCGCCGTGGCGGCCGTCGAGGTCGAGGTCAGCGGTCCAGGACGGCCGACGCTGAGGCGGACGGCGACACTGCCGACGCCAAACCGTCAAGCAGCAAGCCTGCGGCCGAGGACGTCGCACACGACGACCGCACCAACGGCAATGGGCATGAAGACAAACGGCAGGCCGAGAATGGGCTCGTCGGAGAAGCCGCGGTGCCGCCGGAGAGCGAGCCGACCTTCAGCGTGACCTCGGTTCAGGATGAGCCCGAGCCAGCATCCGAGATTCGGGTCGAGAGCCCTGCTGATGAGGATGCCGCGCCCCGTCGCAGAGGCTGGTGGTCGCGCGGCTAGGCGTTAAAGAGGCGCGGGCCCCGCGCCTCCTTCCCGCTACTTGGTCTTGAGCCAGGCGCCGATTCGGCGCGCCGCTTCGCGCATCTGCGCTTCCGGTCCCGCATAGCAGAATCGCAGATAGCTGCCGCCGCGATCGGGGTCGAAATCGATGCCGGGTGTTGTCGCAACGCCGATCTCTTTCAGCATGGTTTTGGCGAACGCTTCGCTATCGCCAGTGAATCGGGTGACGTCGGCGTAGAGATAGAACGCGCCGTCGGCGGGCAGGATTGCGGTAAGCCCGGCGCGCGGCAGTTCGTCCAGAAGCATGGCGCGGTTCCGCGCATACGCTCCCTTGATCTCCTCGAGCTCGTCGATGCCGTCGAACGCGCCGAGCGCGGCGATCTGCGAGATGGCTGGCGGTGAGATGTAGAGGTTCTGCGCAAGCCGCTCGATGGGACGGACCAGCGCCTCCGGCACGACGAGCCAGCCAATGCGCCAGCCCGTCATGCTGAAATATTTCGAGAAGCTGTTGACGACAATGGCCTCGTCGGAATGGGCCAGCGCCGTCTCGGCGGGTGTGGTGTACTCCAGCCCGTGATAAATCTCGTCGGAGATCAACCACAGTCTGCGCTGCCGGCATGCGGCCGCGATCTCGGCAAGACGTGCACCTTCCACCATCGTGCCGGTTGGATTGTTGGGGCTTGCCAACAGAAGGCCTGCGGCGTTCTCGTCGGCGAGGCGCTCGATATCGGCGACACCCGGCATCCAACGCCCCTGCCCTGACGTCTCGATCAAATGCGGCCGCAGAGCCAGTGCCTTTAGGATTTGGCGGTAGCACGGATAGCCTGGCGACGGCAGGCCAAGCGCCGCGCCGGGCTCAAGGGTCGCAAGAAACGCAAGCACGAACCCTGCGGACGAGCCCGCCGTGACGACAACGCGTTCCGCGCCCACCGCAACACCGTAGCGTTCCCGAACATAGCGGGCGATGCGTTCGCGCAAAGCCGGCATGCCGAGCGCTTCGGTATAGCCCAAGCGTTCCGAAGCGAGCGCGGCTGCTGCCCGGTCGCGCGCCGCGCGTGGCGCCGGCGTCGCAGGCTGGCCGACCTCCATATGAATGATGTCCTCGCCGTCCTTCTCGCGCCGGTTGGCCTCGCCCATCACATCCATGACGATGAAGGGGTCGATGGCGCGAGCTTGCGGCAGCAGTCGCGGTAGTCCCTTCGTTTCTGGCGTCTCGTTCACGGGACTTACCTCGCACATTGTTGATGGCGGCCCATGCCTTCCGGTCACGTTGTCGCCCCAATCAAAAGTCAAGCAAATGAGGCTCCGCGACGGGCGGGAGCCGGAAGCGGCGTGCCAGCCTAACGCCCTAAGAAGGCGAAAGAAAACAAGCTCTTTGCCCCGCTTCGTGCAAGCTTATACGATCGCGACGGACCCATGCCTTCACTGGCTCAATCACGCCCCTATCGCGCACGCTTGCGCCTTCGCACCGGGCTCATCGCCGGGCTGATTGGCGGTCTCGTCGTTTCGACCACCGCGGACGCCGCCGGACTCATCCGCGACGCCGAGACGGAATCGCTAATCCGCACTTACGCCAAACCGATCTTCACCGCCGCGGGTCTCGGTTCGCAGAACATCCAAATTCATATCGTCAACGATCGCGCCTTCAACGCCTTCGTCGTTGACGGCCACAACATGTTCATGAACGCCGGGTCCCTGATGATGGCTGACACGCCGAACCAGGTGATCGGCGTGATCGCGCACGAAAGCGGCCATATTACCGGCGGCCACCTCGCGCGCCTGCGCAGTCAAGTGTCCAAGGCGAAGTCTGCCGCACTCATGCTGCAACTCATCGGCCTTGCCGCGATGGCGGGCGGCGCGATCGCCGGTGCGCCCGGCGCGGGCCAACTCGGCATGGGCGCGGCCATGGGCGGCACGGATGCCGCCATTCGGAGCATACTTGCCTACCGGCAGAACGAGGAATCATCCGCCGACCAGGCGGCCGTCACATTCCTCAACGCGACCAAGCAATCCGGCCGCGGCATGCTCGAGACCTTCGGCATCCTCGCCGAGAAGCTGCGCGGCATCCAGGGCATCAATCCTTATCTGATGACCCACCCCATGCCGCAGCAGCGCATCACGCAACTCCGCGAGCTTGTCACCTCGAGCCCCTATTACGAGAACAAGGACTCGCCAGAGCTTCAGTTCCGCCACGACCTGGTGCGCGCCAAGCTTTCCGGCTTTCTCGACAAGCCCGAGACCGCGTTCAACCGCTATCCGACGTCCGACACGTCTTTGCCCGCCGTCTATGCGCGCGCCATCGCCACCTACCGGCAGTCGGGCGTCGATGCAGCGATGCCGATGATCGATCAGTTGATCACGGCGCAGCCCCGATGGCCCTATTTCTACGAGATCAAGGGTCAGTTCTTGTTCGAGAGCGGCAAGGGTACGGCGGCAATTCCGCCGTTGCGGCAGGCGGTCGAGCTTGCGCCGAATGAGCCACTGATACAGATCATGCTGGCGCAAGCGCTGCTCGGAGCCAACGATCCACGCTATCTCGATGAGGCCATCCGCAACCTCCGGACGGCGCTTGCTCGGGAGAACACCTCGGCGATGGGCTACCGCCAGCTCGCCAACGCCTACGCCCGCAAGGCTGAGCTCGCAAAGGCCTCGGGGGCCAAGAAAAATTACATGGCCCAGGCTTCACTTGCGTCGGCGGAGGCATATTTCTATGAAGGGCGCCTAGACCTCGCCAAGGTGCAGGCCAAACGCGCCAAGGAAGGGCTGGTCAGCGGCACGCCAAACTGGATCAGGGCCGACGACATCCTCGCCTTCGAAGTGCCTCGCAACAATTAGATCTAGCCTCCGGGAGATCCTGAGCATGACCTTCAAGACTGGCCTTGCGACTGCCCTGGTGGCTGCCGTCGTCGCCGCCCTCGTCAGCGCGGCAACTATCCTCGTCCTCTGGCGCACAGCGCCTGGCGTCGTGAACGCGCCTTCGGCATCGCTCGAAGAGAAGCAAGTCGTCAAGATCGTGCGCAACTACCTCACCGAGAATCCTGAAATCTTGGTGGAGATGACCACCGAGCTCGACAAGCGCCAACAGGAAGAGCAGGCCGCGCAGCAGGAGAAGGCCATCAGCGATAATGCCGACGCATTGTTCCGCTCGGACAAGTCGTTCTCCGCCGGCAACCCTAACGGCGATGTCACCGTGGTCGAGTTCTTCGACTACAATTGCGGCTTCTGCCGCCGAGCCATGCCCGAGGTCGTCAAGCTCATCGACAACGACGACCAGGTGAAGCTCGTGCTGAAGGAGCTACCAATCTTCGGCGAGGACTCCGAGGCTGCGGCCAAGGGTGCGCTCGCGGCGCATAGGCAGGGCAAGTATTTCGAGATGCACCAGAAGCTGTTCTCGGAGCCCGGCAAGGCGAACAAGGACAAGGTGCTGCGCGTCGCCAACGAGCTCGGCCTCGACGTTCCGCAGCTCGAGAAGGATATGGAGAGTGAGGAGATCCAAGCGGACCTCGACGAGGCGCGCGAGCTCGCTCAGAAGCTCGGCCTGCAAGGCACGCCCCTCTACCTGATCGGCGACCGCATTATTCCGGGCGCGCCCGATGACCTTTACGATCAGCTCGTGGAGAAGGTCACCGAGGTCCGCGAAAAAGGTTGCAAAGCAACGTGTTAAGGCGGCGCGGCGGGCCGTGCCGTGCTTTTGAGGCCTCGCCCGAGCCTTTTGCCGAATGGCAGAAAAGCTGATAAAGGGGCGCGTTTGCTGTGGTTTGGCCTTCAGAGGCTGGCCCGGCCTTAAGACAGGCGCCCTGCATCGGCCATGCCCAAACCGATTTACGTCTTGAACGGCCCCAATCTGAACCTGCTTGGGTCCCGTGAGCCGGAGGTCTACGGCAAGGAGACGCTGGACGACCTGCGCCAGAGGTGCGAGCGAAAGGCCAAGGGTCTCGGCCTTTCCGTCGATTTCCGGCAGAGCAACCATGAGGGCGAGCTGGTGGCGTGGATTCAAGAGGCGAGGACGGAGGCCAGCGGCCTGATCGTCAATGCCGGCGCCTTCACCCACACCTCGATCGCCATGCTCGATGCGCTTTTGGCCTGCCCCGTGCCGATCATCGAGGTTCACCTGTCGAACATCTTCACCCGCGAACCTTTCCGTCACCAGTCCTACGTCTCCAAAGCGGCGAAGGGCGTGATCTGCGGCTTCGGGGGACTGGGTTATGAGCTTGCGGTCGAGGCGCTCGCCGCCACGATCTCTGCCGGCAAAGCCGGCTGACGTTCAGGAAGGACGCCAATGAGTAACGACGAGGCCAACCTCGACAAGGACCTGATCCGGGAGCTTGCAGCGCTTCTCGAGGAGACTGGCCTCACCGAGATCGAGATCGAGATCGAAGGCCGCCGCATCAGGGTCGCCCGCGGCGTCAATCTTACGACGACGCTGACCACAACCGCTGACGGTGGACCGCCGATCGAGCCGCGTGAGCATCGCGAGCCGAAGCGCAGCTCGCAGACCGAAGAGGTTGCCGTACATCCTGGCGCCGTGACCTCGCCGATGGTCGGCACCGCTTATCGTTCGCCGGAACCCGGAGCGCCGCCTTTCGTCGAGGTCGGCAGCAGGGTCGTGGCTGGCCAGACACTTCTCATCATCGAAGCGATGAAGACCATGAACCAAATCCCATCGCCCAAGGCCGGCACCGTCGTCGCCATTCTCGTCGAGGATGGTCAGCCGGTGGAGTATGGCGAGCCTCTGGTGGTGATCGAGCAACATTAGTCTCTCTCGATGTTCGACAAAATCCTGATCGCCAACCGGGGAGAGATCGCGCTTCGCATCGAACGTGCTTGCAAGGAGCTTGGCGTCGCGACCGTCGCGGTCCACTCGACGGCCGACGCGCATGCGATGCACGTGCGGCTCGCCGACGAGAGCGTGTGTATCGGCGCGCCGCCGGCGAAGGACAGCTACCTCAATATCCCGGCGATCGTCGCGGCTTGCGAGATCACCGGCGCCGACGCGGTGCATCCGGGCTATGGCTTCCTTGCCGAGAACGCACGCTTCGCCGAAATCCTCGAAGAGCACAACATCACCTTCATCGGGCCTTCGGCCGAGCACGTCCGGCTGATGGGCGACAAAATCCAGGCCAAGGAGACAGCGAAATCGCTCGGCATCCCGGTGGTGCCGGGCTCCGACGGTCCGGTGCGCAATCTCAAGGAAGCAGAAGCGATCGCCAAGGACATCGGCTTTCCGGTCATGGTCAAAGCGGCGGCCGGCGGCGGCGGACGCGGTATGAAGCTTGCGATGTTCGACAACGAACTCGCGCCGGCGATCACGACCGCGCGCAACGAAGCCCGCGCCGCCTTTGGCGACGACACGGTCTATCTCGAGAAATACCTCGCAAAGCCGCGCCACATCGAAGTGCAGGTGCTCGCCGACGGCAACGGCAACGCCATTCATCTCGGCGAACGCGACTGCTCGCTACAGCGTCGTCATCAGAAGCTGTGGGAGGAGGCTCCCTCGCCTGCCCTCAACGACAGCGAGCGGGTCAAGATTGGCGAGACCGTCGCCCAAGCCATGCGCGAGTTGAAGTACCGCGGCGTCGGCACCGTGGAGTTCTTGTACGAAAACGGCGAGTTCTACTTCATCGAGATGAACACGCGGCTCCAGGTCGAGCACACCGTAACCGAGATGATCACCGGGCTCGACCTCGTGATCGAGCAGATCCGTATCGCGGCCGGTGCGCCACTGTCGCTGCGCCAGGAGGACGTGCGGTTCAACGGCCACGCCATCGAGTGCCGCATCAATGCGGAGAATCCCCACACGTTCCAGCCGTCGCCCGGGACCATCACCCATTTCCACCCCCCTGGGGGGCTCGGGGTGCGGGTCGATTCCGGCGCTTACGCGGGCTACACCATTCCGCCGTATTATGACAGTCTGATTGGCAAGCTCATCGTGCACGCCCGCACTCGCAACGAATGCCTCATGCGGTTGAAACGGGCGCTCGGAGAATTCGTCGTCGATGGCATCGAGACCACCATTCCGCTGTTCATCTCGCTCATTGCCGAGCCTGACATCGTCGACGGCAACTACGACATCCATTGGCTTGAGGATCACCTGTCGTCGAAGGCCTCCCGCTAGGGAGACAAGGCTATGACCACCATCGACGACGTGATGATCGAGATCACGCCGCAGGTGCTGCTCAAGGCCTATGCGTGCGGCATCTTCCCCATGGCGGAGAGCGCGGAGGACAATGCGCTCTATTGGATCGAGCCGGAGCGCCGCGGGATTCTACCGCTCGACCAGGTCCACGTACCGAAGAGCCTCGCCCGCACCATTCGCCGCGGCGGCTTCGAGGTGAAGATCGACAACGACTTCGAGGGCGTGATTGAGGGTTGCGCCGCGCCGCGCGCGGGCCGGCGCTCGACGTGGATCAACGGCCGTATTCGCAGCCTCTATCGCGAGCTGTTCGCGCTCGGGCATTGTCACACGGTCGAGGTGTGGCAGGACGGCGAGCTGGTGGGCGGGCTATACGGCGTGCATCTGGGGCGCGCGTTCTTTGGCGAGAGCATGTTCTCGAAGGCGCGCGACGCGAGCAAGATCGCGCTGGTCTATCTCATCGCCGCGTTGAAGGCTGGAGGCTTCACTCTGCTCGACACGCAGTTCGTCACCGGCCACCTCGAACGCTTCGGCGCGATCGAAGTCAGCCGGCAGGAGTTTCAGCGTCTCCTCGAGGATGCGTTGGGCACGAGCCAAGGCAGCGTGGGCTCAGGCTCCGGCGCGGCGGCGGCTGCCGGCGGCGGCGCAGGCCGCGGCGGTGGTGCGGCCTCGGCGGCCGGCGCGGGAGGCGGCGGTGGGGCTTCCGCTTCAGCGGCCGCTGGCGCTTCGACTTCGGCCGGCGCGTTCTCGGTGCTCTCGGCCGGCTTGACCCCTTCGGGCGTCTTGCAGCTTGTCAGCCAAACGTCGAAGACCGGGTGCTCCACGGCGTGAAGTCCGGGGCTCTCGGCGAACATCCAACCGGTGAAGATGCGCTGCTCCTCGCCGGTGAGCTTGACCTCATCCACCTCGACGAACGAGGCCGTATCCGGTGGCTCCGTCGGCGGCCGCGTGTCGCATACCCGGGGCGTCACTTTCAGTGCGCCGAATTCGACGGTCTGATCCATAGGGATTTCCAGGTGGGAGATGCGCCCCGTGACTTTGTCGAGCGCGGCAAATACGGCGACCTTGTTCTTGATGGTTTCCGCGTGACCGGTCCCGGACGCCAGGGCGAGCACGCCGGCCAGTACAACCAGGGACGGGCCGCCAAACGCCAATCTTCCGCCGAAAATGCTGTTTTTTCGCATCATGCCGCACACCTCATCGCGCCGTCGTAGGTCTGCTCCCTGGGTGCGCTCCTTTAGCATCAAAGGCCTCTTCGATCATTGGGGCAACGGTGTGGCACGGGGAGCGCACCTCAAGCATTGCGCTCGGCACTGAATCTGAGCCTGACGTGGTCGGCGGTCCAGCGGCCCTTCGTGTCGCACAGCGAAGGCCTAAGGATCTCGAGGGCCTCGTTGATCGCCGCAGTCCGTTCCGGCTCCTCGAACTGGTCGAAGAATGACCGGCCGAATGTCCCAAGCCAGCCTTCCATACCCGTCTTGAGCGCCGTTGCCCGTGGCACGAGAGCGATCTCCTGAACGGTGAAGCCATTTCGCGTCAGAAGACCCGCATATTCCTCAACCGTCGGGAAGAACCAGGGCGCCACTAGGTTCGGATCGCCGCCACGCGCTTTCCCAACCGCCCGCATCGCCGTGGCAATGGCCGCGACGTTGCCGTGACCGCCAAGCTCGCCCACAAACCGGCCTTTGGGTTTCAGAGCGCGAGCGACACCGGCGATCACGCGCTCGGGCGCGCGCATCCAGTGCAGCGCCGCGTTGGAGAACACCGCGTCGAACTCTTGGACGAAGTCGAGCACATGACCGTCCATCTTGCGGACGGCGATGCCTTTCATCCGCGCGACGGCAAGCAACTCATCGGAAAGATCGACGCCGAGCACATCGGCGCCTGACGCCTTGATCTCCGCCGTCAGCGTCCCGTCGCCGCAGCCGAGATCGAGGATGCGCTCGCCCGGCTTCGGCGCCAGCATGGCGAACACCGCGCCGGCAAGCTCCTGCACGAAGCGGCCGTTCTTGGCGTAGTCGGACGCCGACCAGCGCTGCACCGCCTTGGGCGCGGCTTCCGTCATCGGCGCATCCATCACTCTGGTTGCCAAGGCTCGTAATCCAGTGGCGGCTTCTTGACTTGCGGGCGGAGCGTCGAGCCGGGCGGCCTGTAGGCCTCATATGTGCCGGTCATGTTGGGCCGATGGGCTTGCTGCCACGGGCGCGGTTTGTAGTCCTCCTCGGTGGGCAGCACATCGACGGTATGGTGGAGCCAGGCATGCCAGTCCGGCGGGACCTGCGATGGCTCGGATAGCGTGCGATAGATCACCCAACGCCGGTCGCCGTCGCGCTCGCGGTAATAGATGTTGCCGAGCCCGTCCTCGCCCACGCGGATGCCTTTGCGCCAGGTGAAGAGACGCGTGCCGATAGTGTTGCCCTTCCACCAGGCAAACATTTCAGTCAGGAGGCCCATGGAATTTTTCAGCGCCTATGGAGCTTACGCACCGGGACTATGGCCCGTTGCGCGGTCCCCTGTCCAGCGGCGGAAAGGATAAGGCTAGTTCTGTGCCGCCCGCATGCGCAAGGCGTATGGGGCCGCGCCGGACGCGATCTCCTGGCCGACGGCAAGCGGCGGACGCGCAGGGGTCGGCACGTAGGTCGGGCGCGGAAAACTCAGCGCCAGCCGCTCCTCCATGCCCGCCACGACATAGTGGTCGCCGTGGAGCTCGAAGGCGCGGTCGTCATTGAGAAGCCAGTCGAGCCGGCGGTAGAGCGTGCTCGCCGAGGTCGGCAGCACGAGCACCTGATGGGCCCCTGCCCGGAGCGCCTCTTCGACGAGGCTGGGCCTGGCATGTGCGCTCATGATCATCGCCGGCACGAAGCACAGCGCCCCGGCGTCGCGATGGCGCATGGACCGGACCAGATCCGAGCCCGAGACGGGCTGCATCGAGGACGCTGCGATGACGAGATCGGGCACGTGCCGCGACATCGCCTCGAAAGCCTCGGCGGGATTTTCGTGCGTTTCGATGCGGCCAGTGCCAATCGCGGCCAACATGGCCCGCATCATGGCCAGCATGGGCTTGCGATTGTCGATGACCGAGACAACAAGCTGCTCAAGGTCGCTGCCAAGAGCGCGATGCTGCAACTGCGAATCTGACACGATTGCCGCCTTTACGACGCTACTGAGACCTTCAACAAATTACTGATGCGGTCGTAAACAGAAGGTGAAGGTTAAGGTCAAAGGTGGCCACTTCACGGCCCGGTTCGGGCATGTCTCGGGCAGCCCTATAGTAATGACGGCGCCCCCCATCGGCAGCCGGGCCGCGGCTGTCCCGACTCCTTTTCAAGGTCCCGTTTTCGAGGCGCGCGAATGGCCCATTTCTCAGGGATTCGCGGGCCCATCTTGCAAGTTATGCCCCGCCTTTCCACATACTATTCCTGCCCTCTCCCACAGGGTTTAGTGGTACAGTAACCCCTCGGTGCCAAGATGTTGATGCTGGTGTTGATGGCTCGAGAGAATCGCATCAGTCTCGAAGGTCGCGCCAGGGCGCTACCGAACGCAGATTTTTGTCATAGGGGTGGGGAGCACGATGCGGATTCAAAGACGTTTTACTGAGCCAGGACGGTCGCCTTACGAAACGATCGCCTTCCGGGAGAGCCAGAGCGAAATTAAGAACCCGGACGGCTCGGTCGTCTTCGCCCTGGAGCGGTTCTTAGTCCCCTCCCGCTGGAGCCAGGTCGCGGCCGATATCCTGGCGCAGAAGTATTTCCGCAAAGCCGGCGTGCCGGCGCGTCTGAAGCGCGTCGAGGAGAACGCCGTGCCGTCCTGGCTGTGGCGGTCGGTGCCCGATGCCGACGCGCTGGCCGAATTGCCCGAGGCCGATCGCTTCGGCAGCGAGACCGACGCCCGCCAGGTGTTCGACCGGCTTGCCGGCACATGGACCTATTGGGGCTGGAAGGGCGGCTACTTCAGCTCCGAGGAGGATGCGTCCGCCTTCTTCGACGAGCTCCGTTACATGCTCGCGATGCAGATGGGCGCGCCGAACAGCCCGCAATGGTTCAATACGGGGCTGCACTGGGCCTACGGCATCGATGGCCCGAGCCAGGGTCATTACTATGTGGACTTCCAAACCGGCGAGCTGAAGGCATCGGAGTCCGCCTACGAACATCCCCAGCCGCATGCCTGCTTCATCCAGTCGATCGAGGACGATCTCGTCAACGAGAACGGCATCATGGATCTCTGGGTGCGGGAGGCGCGCCTCTTCAAGTACGGCTCAGGCACGGGCACCAACTTCTCGCGGCTGCGCGGCGAGCACGAGCCGCTGTCGGGCGGCGGCAAGTCGTCCGGCCTGATGAGCTTCCTCAAGATCGGCGACCGCGCGGCCGGCGCCATCAAGTCGGGCGGCACCACGCGCCGGGCCGCCAAGATGGTGGTGGTCGACATCGACCATCCCGACATCGAGTCCTACGTCAATTGGAAGGTCATCGAGGAGCAGAAAGTGGCGGCACTCGTCACCGGCTCCAAGATCGTCTCGGAGCGGCTCAATGCCATCTTGCGCGCTTGCGTCAACTGCGAGGGCGACGGCGACGACTGCTTCGATCCCAAGCGCAACCCGGCGCTCAAGCGTGAGGTCAAGGCGGCGCGCAAGGCCAAGGTGCCTGACAACTACATCCGCCGTGTGATCCAATTCGCCCGCCAGGGCTACACCTCGATCCAGTTCAAGACCTACGACACGGACTGGGACTCCGAGGCCTATCGCACCGTCTCGGGCCAGAACTCCAACAATTCGGTCAGGGTCACCGACGCTTTCTTGGAAGCCGTCGAGGCTGACGACACCTGGAACCTGATCTTCCGGAAGAACGGCGCTATCGCCAAGACGCTCAAGGCGCGCGCGCTGTGGGAGCAGATCGGCTACGCGGCGTGGTCTTGCGCCGATCCCGGCATCCAGTTCCACACCACCATCAACGACTGGCACACCTGCCCAGCGGCCGGTGAGATCAAAGCCTCGAACCCGTGCTCCGAGTACATGTTCCTCGACGACACGGCCTGCAATCTCGCCTCGCTGAACCTCATGGCGTTCCGTGGCGAGGACGGCAGCTTCGACGTCGAGGCTTATGAGCACGCCATTCGACTCTGGACCTTAGTGCTCGAGATCGCCGTGACCATGGCGCAGTTCCCCTCACGCCAGATCGCGCAACTCTCCTACGAGTACCGGACGCTTGGACTCGGCTACGCCAATATCGGCGGGCTGCTGATGGCGTCGGGTATCCCATACGACTCAGACGAAGGCCGGGCTCTCGGCGGCGCGCTCACCGCCATCATGACCGGCGTCGCTTACGCGACCAGCGCCGAGATGGCGCGTGAGCTTGGCGCATTCCCCGGCTACGAGGCTAATCGCGAGCCCATGTTGCGGGTGATGCGCAATCACGCGCGCGCTGCTCGGGGCGACAAGGACGGCTACGAAGCGCTGGCCATGGCGCCGGTACCGCTCGACCACGCCTCTTGCCCTGATCCGCGACTGCTCACCCATGCCACGCGGGCTTGGGACCAAGCAATCGAGCTTGGCCGCGACTTCGGCTATCGCAACGCCCAGGCCACGGTGATCGCGCCGACCGGCACGATCGGCCTCGTGATGGACTGCGATACCACCGGAATCGAGCCCGATTTCGCCCTGGTGAAGTTCAAGAAGCTGGCCGGCGGCGGCTACTTCAAGATCATCAACCGCATGGTGCCCGAGGCCCTGAAGGCGCTCGGCTATGGCGAGGACGACATCAAGCGGATCATCGACTACGCGGTCGGTCGCGGCACGCTCGAAGGCGCGCCTGGGGTCAACCACGAGACCTTGGCCGCGAAAGGCTTCACGCCTGAGAAGATCGAGGCGGTGGAGAAGGCGGTCGCGTCCGCCTTCGACATCAAGTTCGTCTTCAACAAGTGGACGCTTGGCGAGGACTTCTGCACGGGGGCACTCGGGCTCGAGGCCGACCGGCTCGATCAGCCCGATTTCGACCTCTTGTCCGAGATCGGCTTCTCGAAAAAGGATATCGACGCGGCCAACGAATATGCCTGTGGCGCGATGACCCTCGAAGGCGCGCCCGGGCTCGATGAGGCGCACCTGCCGGTGTTCGACTGCGCGAGCCCGTGCGGCCGCAAGGGCAAGCGCTTCCTGTCCGTCGAGAGCCATATCCGCATGATGGCGGCGGCACAGCCGTTCATCTCGGGCGCCATCTCCAAGACCATCAACATGCCGAACGACGCGAGCGTCGAGGACTGCAAAGAGGCCTATCTCCTCTCCTGGCGGCTCGCGCTCAAGGCCAACGCGCTCTATCGCGACGGCTCGAAGCTCTCGCAGCCACTCAACGCCCAGCTGCTCGCCGACGAGGAAGAGGAGCAGGACGAGGTCTTGGCGGCCGTCGCCTCGGATCAGCCTCAGGTGCAGCGCGCCACGGTGATCGCTGAACGCATCGTCGAGCGCGTGATCGAACGGGTCCGCGCCAAGGCGGAACGCGAGCGTCTCCCCGATCGGCGCAAGGGTTATACCCAGAAAGCCGTGGTCGGCGGGCATAAGGTCTATTTAAGAACTGGCGAGTATGCAGACGGGCGCTTGGGCGAGATCTTTATCGACATGCACAAGGAGGGCGCCGCCTTCCGCTCGCTCATGAACAACTTTGCGATCGCGGTGTCCGTCGGCTTGCAGTACGGCGTGCCGCTGGAAGAGTTCGTTGATGCCTTCACCTTCACTCGCTTCGAGCCAGCTGGTCCCGTGCGCGGGAACGAAGCCATCAAGAACGCCACCTCGATCCTCGACTACCTATTCAGGGAGCTTGCAGTTTCTTACTTGGGGCGGTACGAGCTTGCTCATGTTGATCCAAGTGAGATCGGCAGCACTACTCTCGGCTCCGGTGACGCAGGTGAAGGCCGGCGTTCCACCGAAGCTCTCGTCTCACCAGGCTTCACCCGTGGTCGCCTCGGTGAGCGGAAGCTTTTCACGCCGAGCAAAGTGCAGGGCACTGGCGCGCCAGCGCGTGCGGTCAAGGCGGAAGCCGAAGACGACGCGCATCCGGACGTCACAAGCCTTGCCGCCGCGTCCATCCAAGTCCCTTCATCGGAGACGGTCGAGCATGTTGCTCTCGCCGTCGAAGCGCTTGCCGAGCGCGACTCATCAGTTCTTGTCGCCGAGGCCCGCGTTAAGGGTTATGAAGGGGAAGCATGTGGAGAATGCGGTAACTTTACCCTCGTACGAAACGGGACGTGTCTTAAGTGCGACACGTGCGGATCGACGAGCGGTTGTAGTTAGAGTGATTTAATTTTCAGCCAGCCACCACCCGAAGGAGGGATGTAACATGGCAGCTAAGAAGAGAAAGGCAGCGAAGAAGAAGAAGGCTCCGGCCCGTCGTAAGAAGACGGCCGCGGCCAAAAAGTCGACTGCTAAGCGGACCGGCATGGCGCGTAAGCGCAAGGCCGCGAAGAAGAAGAAGTAGCTTCTCAAGAGGCGCGGGGTTCCAAAGACCCCGCGCCTTTTTGCTTTTTTACGTGCGAAAACAACAACTTATTTGATGTCGCCCTGGACCCGCTCCAGGGTTTTTTGTTGTTCGCTGTAGCGTGCGTTGTCGCGTGCGTCTCTCTTATAAGAGTTCACTGAGAGTCGACTCTTGTGTTGCGGTGATGACGACGTCACTTGCTCATCACCATGCCGCTGCTTGTCGACGTTCGACACACGCAAACACATCGCCAACATGTTGATGTCGCCGGCGCGCACGACAAAAAGCTCGAATCGATCGTGCGCTGTTCACTGCTGACGATCATGCTCTCAGTCTCTCGAGGCGGCAGATGAGGAGAGCCGGACCGAATCACTTGCCCCTGTGGCCCGCTGATGGTCAGATTTTGTTAACTGCTCTGACATCAGCCGAAAATTTTCCACAAGTATCTATCGCCCCCCTTTCGGGCTGGTGGAGGAGCCTCGCAGCATCCAAGCACGTCCGGCTGCGCCGCTCCTAATCGTCGTCGACGGCGCTGGCTGCGAACCCTTCTTGCTCGATCTTGGCCCACAGCTCTCGAAGCGCTGAATCGAGCCGTCCCTCATCGGCCCCGCGCAGGACTACGTAGGTACCGAATTGCCGATGTTCGAAGAAGGGATATGACCCCATCTGCACGTCGGGATACGCAGCCTGGAGCGCGGCGAGCGGAGGTGCCACGTCGCCCTCGGGTGCATCGACCCGGACCGAGCGCGCCCGCACGGGGCGCCCCCTTGGCGAGGCGCGGCATGACCTCATCCAGCATCACCTGCATGATCCGCGGCACGCCCGCCATGACCACCACGTTCTCCAGCATGTAACCGGGGGCGCGGGAGACGATGTTGTGGACCAACTCCGCGCCGTCGGGGATGCGCGCCATCCTGAGCCGTGCCGGCGTGAGGTCCTCCTTCGGATATTGCAGGCGCATCGCCGCCACCGCGTCATCGCGGATGGAGACACCCACGCCGAAGGCCTTGGCAATCGCGTCCGTGGTGACATCGTCGTGGGTGGGCCCAATGCCGCCGGTGGTGAAGACGTAGGTGAAGCGCGGCCTGAGCTCGTTGACCGCCGCCGCGATCAGATCCTCGTTGTCGGCCACGACCCGCACTCGCGGAGCGCAATGCCGACGCGGGTCAGATACGAGGCGATATAGGCGATGTTCTCGTCGCGGGTCCGGCCAGAAAGGATTTCCTCGCCAATGACGAGAAGCGCGGCGGTGACGATCTGTGAGCCTGAAGTCTCATCTGCCATGGATGTGTGCCTGAATTGATGTGGGCGCGGAAGTCTATCGCCTTGCGGGCCCTTCACCAGCCCCCTAGGGTCGTCTCATGCTCATGCGTTTCGCCTCAGGCCTGGTCGAAGGCCGGCTGATACGGCGCTACAAACGCTTCCTCGCCGATGTGGAACTCGCTTCTGGCGAGACGGTGACCGCCCACTGCGCCAATCCAGGCTCCATGCTTGGCCTCAACGAACCGGGCTCGCGGGTGTGGCTGTCCCGTGCGACGAACCCCAAACGCAAGCTTGCCTATTCCTGGGAACTGATCGAGGTCGACCTGGGCGCGGGCCGGCACTCGTCGGCATCAACACCGGGAGCCCCAACGCCGCCGTTGCCGCCGCCATCCGTAGCGGCCTGATCCCGTCTCTCAGCGGCTATGCCGAGCTGCGCCGCGAGGTTCGCTACGGCGGCAATTGCCGCATCGATATCCTGCTCGAGGATCATGGCCGGCCGCCCTGCTATGTAGAGATCAAGAACGTTCACCTGATGCGGCGCGCCGGGCTTGCGGAGTTTCCGGATTCGGTCACGGCGCGGGGCGCGCGCCATCTCAAGGCGCTTGCCGACGTGGTGGCCTCTGGCGCCAGGGCGATGATGGTCTACTTCGTTCAGCGCGGCGATGCGGATGCCTTCACCCTTGCCGACGATATCGACCCCGCCTACGCAGCGGCATTCGCGGCGGCCCGCGCCGCCGGTGTCGAGGCGATCGCTGTCGCCTCCGAGGTGACGCTGGAAGGTCTCAAGCTGCCACGGGCCATCCCTCTCGAGGCGCCAAGCGTGGACGAGCCCGTTGCCGGCTCTCGCAACCGTTGAACAGAGGCAGATTTACCCCTAAGTGAAGGGAAGTCTCACTATAATCGTCACCCATGTCGAACCTCGAATTTGCCCGCGCCCAGGTGCGCGACACCAAGATCAAGCTGCACGGACCTGAGGCTTTCGCCGGTATGGCGAAGGCCGGCGCGCTCGTGGCCGAAGCGCTCGATCTCCTGACCGAGCATGTTAAGCCGGGCGTGACCACGGAAGAGCTCGACGCGCTCGTGTTCGATTTCGCCCTGGCGCACGACGCGATCCCGGCGCCCTTGAACTATCGCGGCTTTCCCAAATCGATCTGCACCTCGCTGAACCATGTGGTGTGTCACGGCATTCCCGGCCCCCGCGCACTCCGCGATGGCGACGTGCTCAATATCGATGTCACCCTGATCATCGATGGCTGGCACGGCGATTCGAGCCGCATGTACCCGGTGGGCAAGATCTCCCGCGCGGCCGAACGCCTGCTCGAAGTGACCTACAACGCGCTCATGCGTGGCGTGGCTGCCGTGCGTCCTGGCGCCACCACCGGCGATATCGGGCATGCAATCCAGACATACGCCGAGGGCGAGCGGTGCAGCGTGGTGCGGGATTTCTGCGGTCACGGGCTCGGCCGCGTGTTCCATGACCGGCCGAACATCCTCCATTACGGAGAACCCGGCGAGGGCATGCCTTTGAAGCCCGGCATGCTGTTCACCATCGAGCCGATGATCAATCTCGGCAAACCCCATGTGAAGATCCTGTCGGACGGCTGGACCGCCGTGACCCGCGACCGTTCTCTGTCGGCGCAGTTCGAACATACGGTCGGCGTCACGGAGACGGGCTGCGAGGTGTTCACGCTATCGCCCGAGGGCTTGGACCGGCCGCCCGTGGCGAACTAACCCGGGCGTTGGCCATGGGGTTCAAGGACGCCGCCAAGCCTCACTATCTCGGCCATCGCGAGCGCCTCAGAAAGCGCTTCCGCGACGGTGGCGCGAACGCCCTCCCCGATTACGAGCTGCTCGAGCTGATCCTGTTCCGCGCCATGCCGCGACGGGACACCAAACCGCTCGCCAAAGCGATCCTCGCGCGCTTCGGCACATTCGCCGAGGCGATGAACGCGCCCGACGATCTCCTGCGCGAGGTTCCAGGGCTCGGCGAGGCGGCGTTAACGGAGATCAAGCTGGTCCGCGCCGCGGCGCTCCGGTTGATGCGGGGCGAGGTTCTGGAGCGGCCGGTGCTCGCCTCATGGGGGCAGGTGCTCGACTATTGCCGCGCTGCCATGGGCTTTGAGTCGAAGGAGCAGTTCCGCATCTTGTTTCTCGACAAACGCAACCAGGTGATCGCCGACGAGGTGCAACAGGAGGGCACGGTCGACCACACGCCGGTCTATGTGCGGGAGGTGGTGAAACGGGCTCTGGAGCTATCGGCGACGGCTATCGTGCTGGTGCACAATCACCCCTCGGGCGATCCCACCCCGTCGCGCGCCGATATCGAGATGACCAAGCAGATCGTGACCGCCGCTAAGCCGCTCGGCGTCGTAGTCCACGACCACATCATCGTCGGCAAGCAGGGCCACGCGAGCCTCAAGGGCCTGGGATTGATCTAGGGCCTAGCAGGTGGCATGGCAGCCGTTCTCGCGGATGTCAGCGACGTGGTTCTTGAGAGCGTCGTAGAAGTCTCCCTCCCCCTCGGACACGACCTGGTCGCCGACCAGATAGAACGGCACGCCGCGCACGCCGAGCGCATCGGCCAGGCGGGTGTTGGCGAGCAGCGTGGCCGTGATCTCGGGATCATTCATGTCCCGCTCCAGCTGCGCGGTGTCGAGGCCGAGGCCGCCGGCAACGGCAAGCACCCGCGCCTTGTTGACCCGCCCCTGCGCGCCGATCAGGCGCCGGTATAATTGGAAAGACCTGCCCTGCTTCTCCGCCGCCAGCACGATCCGCGCCGCGTCCTCCGAATCGGACCCGAGCACGGGCAGTTCCTTGAGCACGAGGCGGACCTTGCCGTCCTTGGCGACGAGCTCATTGAGCTCGGGCGCATCTTTCCGGCAATAGGGGCAGTTGTAGTCGTAGAACGCGACGATGCTGACGTCGCCCTGCGGGTTACCCGCGACGACGCTCGTATTCGAGCGGAACACCTCGTCGGCATGGGCGACGACGGCAGCTTCACTGCGGGAGACGCGGGCCGCACGTTCAAACGCGTAATAGCCGAAGACCGCGGCAAAGACCGCCAGGCATAGTGCGACCAGGAAACCGAGTGATCGGCTCACGTGTGGGTGGGCCTACGCGGGGGGCGGGCCGAACACGAGCACGGCGTTGAGGCCGCCGAAGGCAAAGGAGTTCGACATGGCGTAGTTGACGTCGCGCTTCTTGCCGGCATTCGGCGTGTAGTCGAGATCGCACTCCGGATCAGGCTCGTCGAGGCCCATGGTCGGCGGCACGAACTTCTCGTTGATGGACTTGATTGCGGCAACCGCCTCGATACCACCGCCAGCGCCAAGACAATGGCCGTGCATCGACTTGGTCGAGGAGATGGAAAGTTTGTTGGCGGCGTTGCCGAACACCCGCTTGATTGCGCGGGTTTCATTGAGGTCGTTGACCGCGGTCGCCGTGCCATGCGCGTTCACATAGTCGATGTCGGACGCCGAGAGCTTGGCGTCGTCGAGCGCCATTTGCATGGCGGTCGAAGCGCCGTCAATCGAGGGGTTCACCATGTCAGCGGCGTCCGCCGTCATGCCATAACCCATCAGCTCGGCAAGGATCGGTGCGCCGCGATTTTTAGCGCGCTCGTATTCCTCAAGCAGCAGGATGCCGGCGCCTTCGGCGAGCACCGTGCCGTTGCGCTTCTTGGCGAACGGCCACAGCCCATCCGGGCTCAGCACGCGCATGGCCTGCCAGGCGCGGGTCGCGCCCCAATTGAGCGAGGCCTCCGCCGCGCCGGCGATACCCATATCGACCAGGCCCTCGCGGATCATGCGGTAGGTCATGCCGATCGCATGGCTCGCGGTCGAGCAGGCGCTGACCACGCCAAAGGTCGGACCTTTGATGCCGTACTCGATGCTGACATGCGCGGAGGCCGACGAGCCGATGGCCTTGAGCAAGGTCAGCGGATGGGTGGCGCGCTTGTTCTCTTTGAAGAGCATCTTGTAGGAGAATTCGAGAGTGGTAAGGCCGCCCACGCCGGATCCGATAATGCAAGCGGCACGATAGCCGTCGTGGTCTTTGACTGGCACTTCGAGCTTCGACTGCGCAACGGCTTCCTGCGCCGCGCAACCCGCGTACTGCGAATACTTATCCGCCAGGAGCAGCTGCTTGCTCAGCGCGCGCTCGCGCGGATCGAAGTCCGGGACCTCGCCGGCAATGGTGATATAGAGGTCTTCGGTGTCGAAGCTCTGGACCTCGCGGATGCCGCAACTGCCGTTCTGGAGGGCGGTCCAGAACTTGTCCACGCCGGTACCCAAAGGAGTGACGACGCCCTGGCCAGTGACCACGACGCGCCTGCGCCCATTAGAGTGTGTCATGTAGTGCTAAGCCGTAACTCCAAGCCTGGTCGACGTCCCGGGAAGGACCCGAGCGGATGGCTGGTTCAAGCTGCTGCGCCCGAGGCCTTCGTCTCTGCGATAATCGCCTTCACTCGGTCGACCACAGAGCCAACCGTCGCGAACGCTTCTACCTCTTCGTTCGCATTATAAGGGATTTCGATGCCGAAGGTATCTTCAATATCGAACACGATCACCGCCAGATCGAGGGACTCAATCTCAAGTTCGCTCAGGGGGGTTTCGAGCGTCACGGTCTTGGATGGATCCTTCATGTTCTTTCGCAGAATCTCGATGATCTTGGTGGCCACCTCGTCCATATCGCTCTCCCTGCCCCGTTAACGGGGTCCGTGTCTAATGGTCCCTGGCTAAAACATAGCAAATCCAAGGGCAAGTTGGGCATTGGAATAGACTTAAAAACCAGTCGAGTCTACCCGGGCCCGGCCCTTGGCCGCTGCCGTACTCTACGCTCTAATCGCTAACAAAATTGTCGTTTTTGCGCCTGCTCACGCCACGGTTTCTGCATATTCCAGGAGCTGGGATATGGGGTCCCGGGGTTCTTAACAACACCGTGCTACAATACTAGATGACGACTGGGTTGCGGCCAATTGCCTCCGGTCCTGGCCGCGCCAGCGGTTAAGTGGCCGTAAAGCAAACGAAATCCGAAGGTCAAGACTTGAGCGAGACGAATCCCGCACAGCCGGTCGAGGCGCCAAGCGCCCCGGGACGCCCCTGGCTTAAGGCCTACCCCGCCGACATCCCCTGGGACCAGCCCTTCAGCCCAACCCTGCTCGGTACCCTCCTCGACGAGGCGGTTGCGGCCCATGGGCCGCGCGCTTGCACCTATTTCATGGGGAAGCGCCTGACCTATGAGGAGATCGGGGCGTTGTCCGACCGGGCAGCCAAGGGCTTGCGGGCGCTGGGCGTCGGCGAAGGGGTGAAGGTCGGGCTTCTCCTGCCCAATACCCCGACCTTCGTCATCTTCTATTTCGGCGTGCTCAAGGCGGGCGGGACCGTCGTCAATTTCAACCCGCTTTACAGCCTCGACGAGATCGAGTTCCAGATCCGCGACAGCGACACCAAGATCATGGTGACCCTCGATCTCAAGCTCCTGTTCGAGAAGGTCGAGGCGATGCTGCAGCGCTGCGCGCTCGAGAAGGCCGTGGTGGCCAGCTTCACCGCGCTCCTTCCGTCACTCAAAGCGGTTGGGTTCAAGGTCTCGCGCGGTCGAACCTTGGCCAAGGTCGGTCGCTCGCGGCAAAAGAAGCACATCGTGCGCGAGAAGGACCTGCTCGCCAACGACGGCCGCTACGAGAAACCGGCCATCACACCCGACGCCATCGCCATCCTGCAATATACCGGCGGCACGACGGGCACGCCCAAGGGAGCCATGCTCACGCATGCCAACATCTCTATCAATGTTGCGCAGGTGAAGCTGTGGCGGAACCAGGTGCTCCGGGCGGAAGATCGGGTGCTTGGCATCCTTCCGCTGTTCCACGTGTTCGCCATGACCACGGTGATGAATCTCGGCATCGCCAGCGGCATGGAGATCATCCTGCTGCCGAAGTTCGAGCTGATTTCGACCCTGAGGCTGATCGGCCGCTTACGGCCGAACATGATGCCGGGCGTGCCGACCCTGTTCAACGCCATGCTGCGCCATCCAACGATCAAGACCTTCGACCTCACGTCGCTCGAATTTTGCATTTCGGGCGGCGCGGCGCTGCCCATTGAGGTCAAGCGCGGCTTTGAGAAGCTATCGGGCGGCAGCGTGGTTGAGGGTTACGGCCTGAGCGAAACGTCGCCGGTCGCGACCTGCAATCCTCTCGATACGACCAAGGAGGGATCGATCGGCCTTCCCCTTCCCGGCACAGAGATCGCGATCCGCTCGCTCGACAATCCCGCCGAAGAGGTGACGCGAGGCGAGGCCGGAGAGATCTGTATCGCCGGCCCCCAAGTGATGACGGGATATTGGAAGAAGCCAGCCGAGACGGAAGCGGCCTTCGTCGGGCGCTTTTTCCGAACCGGCGACGTCGGGTATATGGATGAGGATGCATATGTGTTCATCGTCGACCGTATCAAGGACATGACTGAACGGCGGATCCAGATCTACCCGCGGCGCATCGAAGATGCGCTCTACCAGCACCTGCGGCGGAGTGCTGCGTCGTTGGTGTGCCTGGATGAGCATCGTGGCGAAGCCCCCAAGGCGTTCGTGCGGCTCAAAGAGGGTCACGACGCGACGCGCAGGAGTTGATGGAGTTCCTGTGTCTATTTCCAAAACTCGAGCTTCCGGCCAGATCGAGCTTTCGCGCCGAGCTGCCGAAGACCAAGGACGCAAGCTCTCCAAGAATGTCTCCGCGCCGAGGTGTCCCCCCCACGGCGACGCGTGAGCGATCTCGCGGGCTACAACAGGTAGAAATCGTGGGCGCTGAGCGTGTCAGTCTTCACCATGATCCGTCGGCTCCGCTGTCCCCGTTCACGTCGCCGGACACGAGGCACTTGGCGCCGGGAGATCCTTGAAGTGGAGCTCGCCCTCTTGCCGTGGAAACCCTGCTCGCCGATGAACTTGAAGGCCTGGTCTCTCGACACGCCTTTTTCTTCGCGTCGATGTCCACGAGATCGATGACGTCGCCACGCTGGCGCCGCGGGTGAAGTCTTGATCGCGTCGCTTCGCGCCGGTTACAGAGTCTTTATAGAGTTGAAGTCGAAGACATCGTGATCGTCGCCGCCGCAGAGCGTGTCTTTACCACGGCCGCCATCGAGCCAGTCGAGGCCGGCGCCCCTCCAGGGTGTCGTTGCCATTGAAGCCAAACAGGGCATCATCGCCGGCTAGACCGGTGAGCGTGTTGTTGGCGCTCGAGCCATACAGGAAATCAGCGAAATTGGTACCGATGGCGTTCTCGAAGCCGGAAATCGGTGTCGGCGGCCGTCAGCGCGTTGAAATCGTCTGCCGTGTCTGCTGCGCTCCGTCATGGGCTTTGGTGTCGAGATTGACAACGACGCCTTGAACGCCAGATTTGCCTGCATCATAGGTGTCGATGCCAGTACCGCCTTCAATCAAGTCGGTGCCGTCGTCTCCACCAGCCAGAAAGCCGAACCAGGTGTCATTGCCGGCGCCGAGCTTGATAATGTCCTTGCCGTCACCGTCTCTGACCATGTCGGCATATTTACCACCAAGAATTGGTCGTCGCCCTTGCCGAGATCAACCACGCCGGTGATTTTTCCATCGAAGCGCTTCCCCCTTCCTCGATGACGTTCGAAAGGATGTCGTCGCCATCACCGAGATGAACATCGCCTTTGACGACGCCGATATTTGCGATGTTTTCGACGCCGGCGTTTCCAAGGATTGCATAGTCCCCGCCGCTAATCGTTCCAAAATTGTTGAGGTTGTGTGTTCCGAGGACGTGAAATGCACGCCATAGCGCTGTCCTCGATCAGTCCACCATTGCTTATCAGCGCGTCACAGTCGCTCGTTTGGGCAATGCCCGTATGACCCGCTTTGATGGTGCCAATACCACCAATCACTGCGTCGTGGGCGAAGCTGGATGCCGACGCTCGACGCCCCGTTGGCCGAAACTCGGCGGCTACCCACGACGATCTGGGACTGGTACGCCGCGCCAGAATTTCGCGCAAATCGATGCCATGACCGCTATCGGACGCCAGGAGACCCAAAACGGTGATACGTCTCCATCCAAGGGTACGGTCAACGCTGGCGCGTTCGCAGCAGTAGCATGAACGATCGCTGTCGGATCGACCAGACCTCTCCGGGGCCCGCCGCGGTGTAGGCGCCATAGGTGTTGCCATCGAGAAAGTGGAACGACATGGGAATGCTCCGTCAGGTGTTTCCGTTGGAGCGCGATGTGGGTGGGCGCTGGTGCCGCCTCCTGATCGGGGGATGGAGCAAAAAATATTCAGCAGGTTTTAGAGAGGTTAGCGAGCGGACTGGCAAAACTTGGCAACCAGCTTGACCAAGTCGATCCGGCGGCTGACGCCGGTCTTGGCATAAAGGCGCTTCAGATGCGTCTTGACCGTGCTCTCGGCGAGTCGGCAGCTTCCGGTCCGCTGCCGACCTCAACGATGGTCAGGAGGACGCGCAACTCCATCGGAGTGAGCCTGTAAGTCCTTGCGATAATCTTTCTGGCGGAGCCGGGGCCCGTCGAGCGGCGCTTTATGGACGAACAACGCGGCGGCGGCTTTGTGGCGTATTTCCGGTATCGCGTCTCGTGCCTGACGTCAGGGGCAAGGCGTGGGCCAAGTGCCGATCACCGCTAGCGCGGCGAGCGGCACTGAAATGCTGCTTGTACCCATGGTCAGCCCCGCCGCGGCAAAAACGTCTTGCAGTGTCCGTTCCGCGTCTGGGTCGACGGCGACAAGGCGCGTTCCTAGCGTGCGAATGTAGCGGGCCGTCGGCGAGCATGGCATGCCCGGTCAAAAGCGGTATGAACGATGCGCCCGCCAACATCCACCAAGAATATGCCGGCCGACAGACCGTCGAGCATCTCGACAAAGGTATCCGCTTGCGTGGTCTTGAGGTCGATGACCCTGGAGATGAGCACGGCGCGGCGGACATGGGCGATGAGCCGCGTGCGCTCGGCGAGTATCCGGGTCGGCCCGTTTGCTAAGGAAAGGTGCCAAATACGGCAATGCCGGTCACAGACCTATCGAGGACGACGTTGAGGCAATCGATGCCTCAGGCTGAACCCATTCTTTGTACATGCGCGTCTCGAGAAATTCGTCGTGTAGGAATCAGGTCCTCGGTCGCCATCGGTTCGCCGACCTCGGCCAAGAGAAGAGCTGTGGTGGTCGGATCGAACTTTGGCGTATTTGTCGAAATAGAGCTGGGTAAAGCGCGGGTCGAGAACGCCGTCGTGATAGTAGACCGCTCCGCCTTGCTCGCCGCATCCTGGAATAGAGCGCCGTGGCTGTGCCTCTAACGAACTGGAGTCGATTTACGGAGCACGGCCGGCCACAGCGACGGGTCGAGCGAGGCATCGTAGATGCCACCGATCAGGGCCGACAGTTGCTCCGCCTCACCCATGGCGAACACCGCACCACGAACGACGCGCCGGATCCTGCCTAGGACGAATCAAGGGGGTCGAGACCACCAGGGACTGCCGAAAGACAATGCCTGCGCGCCTCGCAAGGGATGAAATGCACGGGGCGACCGCCAGCCGCGGCCGCCCCGAAAATACACCTGCGATTGAAATCTCCGTCCTTCGCTTTCAGCGGACGGGGACTTGGGCTATTGCAGCCAAGGCAGCAAGCCGCCGCCCTTCTGCTGGCGTTTGAGATGCCGCTTCTCCTGACGGGACAATGGCTCTTCCATAGCCTCTGCACGGCCGTCTCGGTCTCGCCTTCTAGGGCTGCAGCTTGGCCCGCGCCGGCGGCGCGGCGTCAGTCGGCGCGACCGACGTCGCTTGCGGCTTCGGCGCCGGCGCAGCGGATGCCTGGATGCTTTGCGGCTTGCTGCGGCGCTGGCTTCGGTGTCACAGCAGCGGTCTGCGCGGCAGGTGCCGGCTTGGCAGCCGGCGCGTCGGCCTCGTCCGTGTCAGCCGACTGCGGCACGACCAGCTTAGTCATGGCAAACATGCCGGCACTCTCGCCGGAGAAGCCAGCGGGTGTCTTGGCACTCGCCGAAGCATTGAGATACCGGTAGCCAGGCTGTGCTGCATCCTGATCAGCGGGCGTCAGCACCTCAGCATTGGCCAAGGCATTCTCTTTAGGCTCTTCGGCAGCAGCGACGTCGCTTGGCGGCTGCGTCGCCTCAGGCTCGGCAGACGCTTCCACCTGCTCGGTGGGCGTGACCTCTTCCTTCGGTGGCGTCGGAGCGCTGGTCCTGACCCAGGTGCGCTCGCCGCAGAGCAGCCATGCCTTGCAGCCCTTGACGTTGATCTGTTTGCTAGACACTTGCGTCACGGTGACGGAGTAGGTGTTGCCGTCCTCGGGATTGTAAATGCTGCCCTTCCAGACATTCGGACCAACCGGCTGAAGGCCGCTGAAGATCGGCAGGCCGATGATCGGGCGATCGCGCATACGAGGGTTCTCGTTGCGTATGTCGTGAAGCGGACGGCCATTGCTGTCGAGCGGATCTTGCAGCCACACGATCTTGGCGCAGAGCAACCTGTTGCCCGAACCACACTTGGTGATCTGGAACTTGCCGGGCCGCTCACCCTGCTCGGCTTTTTTCCAAAAGCCGGTGGGATCGGCCGAAGCCGCCTGAGCTAGACTACCGGGAACAACGGCGGCAGCGAGAAGGATCCCCATCGCCGCAACGAACGCATGATGCCGCATAAGCACCTCCGTCTTGGGTCGGGCCGTAAGCGAACGCATCGCCCCGGCAATTGCTCTTTTGCCCCCTGTTCCCGCCGAGCCCTTCTGGGCCCGATTTTTGTTCAATCGGACGAGCACTTATTCCGCGCCCTTTTTTACTTCCCCGTGGCCCCGGCCCTTCGACTTGGGTGCGCTCGGTCCTTCCAGGATCGCTGCGACACCCATGCCTCCGGCCGTACAGACCGAAATTAACCCTCTTTGGCCGCCTCCGCTATGGAGGAGTTTGGCCAAAACCGCCAAAATGCGCGCTCCGGTAGCAGCAAAAGGATGGCCAATCGCGATTGACGACCCCTTGACGTTAAGCCTGGACCGGTCGATTGCCCCCAAAGGCGCGCTCCGCCCCAAGCGCTCACGGCAGTAGCCTTCCGATTCCCATGCCTTCAGCGTGGCCAGTACTTGCGCCGCAAAGGCTTCATGAACCTCATAATAATCAAAGTCTTGTAGCGCAAGACCGGTCTGTTCGAGCAACTCGCTGACAGCCACGGTCGGCGCCATCAAGAGACCTTCACCCTGCACATAGTCTACGGCAGAAGTGCGACCCAAAGTTAAATAAGCCTGAATCGGAATTTGGCGCTTTTCCGCCCATTCTTCGCTGGCGAGGAGGATCGTGGCGGCTCCATCCGTTAACGGGGTCGAATTTCCGGCCGTGATGGTGCCGCCGGCCTTGTCGAACACCGGCTTCAGCTCGGCCAGCTTCTCGAGCGAAGCATCCTCACGAATGTTGTTGTCCCGGAATACCCCGGCGCACGGGATAACCAGGTCGTCCATGAAGCCCTCGTCATAGGCCGCGGCGGCCTTCATGTGGCTCTCGAAGGCAAGCTCGTCCTGGGCCTCACGGGTGATGCCCCATTCCTTGGCCATCAACTCGCAGTGCTCGCCCATGCCGAGCCCGGTCCTGGGCTCGCGCGTGTCGGGCGGCAGCGGCGCGAGCTCGCCCGGCATCAGTCCTTTGAACGCGCCGACGCGCTGCCCAAGGCTCTTGGCGCGCGACGCCTGGACGAGTCGTTGGGCGAATTTCCGCTGAAACACGATGGGCGCATCGCTGGTGGTGTCGGAGCCCATGGCGACG
Source organism: Hyphomicrobiales bacterium (assembly GCA_041397675.1). Classification (GTDB taxonomy): domain Bacteria; phylum Pseudomonadota; class Alphaproteobacteria; order Rhizobiales; family Methyloligellaceae; genus Methyloceanibacter. The sequence goes on from JAWKWG010000006.1 coordinate 67,613, forward strand.
CCCGAATCGATCTGTCCCGTAGCGATCTTGGCGGCGAGGCCGAGCGCGCCCTGAAGGCTCGTGCCGCAGGCCTGCATCATGGTGATGCCCGGCGTGGTGGCAGCCAAGGGACTGCCGATCACCGCCTCGCGCGCGAGGTTCCAGTCCTTGGCGTGAGTCACGACGGCGCCGCCGACCACTTCGTCGATGTGCGCGCCATGTAGCGCGAAGCGCTCGGCAAGCCCTCCAAGCGCCGCCGTCAGCATCTCGAGGTTGGACAACTCGGCATAGGCCGTGTGTGAACGGCAAAAGGGAATTCTCACTCCACCGAGCACCGCAACGCGCCGCATCCCCGTTTTCTTCATCTGAGTCCTTCCGGCCCGTCCCGTCACGCCGCGGCCTTTTCGGCTTGCGCGGCCTTTTCACTCTGGCGGTAGTGCAGCGGGCCACCGCGGAATGGCGCAAAGCCCGTGCCGAAGATCACGCCGGCATCGGCATGGTCGGCGTCCTCGACGATGTGATCGGCCACGGCGCGCTCGGCCTCATCGAGGAGCGGCTTGATCAGCTCACGACCGAGACGCTCAAGCTCCGCCGAATCGTATGTGGCCTCCTCGCGCTGCGGTTTGCCGTCGACCCAGACGTAGAACCCCTCTCCCGTCTTCTTGCCGAGCTTGCCCTGCTTCACCAGGGTCGCGAGCACGTTGTCAGATTTTCCGTTGGCCTTTGGCGCGAGATCCAGCTCCTCGCCGACCTTGTTGCAGATGTCGAGGCCGACCATGTCCATGAGCTCCATTGGACCCATGGGCATGCCGAATTTGAGCGCGGCCTGATCGATCTTCTCGCGCGGCTGACCTTCCTGATAGAGCCGCACCGCCTCCATCATGTAAGGGGCAAGTACGCGATTGACGAGGAAGCCGGGGCAGCTCTTGACGATGAGCGGCAGCTTATTGATCGCGGTGACGAAAGCACACGCCTTGCCGATCTCCTCCTCGCGCGTCCCTTTGCCCCGCACGACCTCGACCAACGGCAACTGCGCCACCGGATTGAAGAAGTGCAAGCCGACGAGACGGCCAGGATCCGCAAGCGGCTTGGCGATATCCTCAATCATGAGCGACGATGTGTTGGTGGCAAGCACGGCGCCAGGCTTCGCCTTCTTCTCGAGCTCGGCGAACAACTTCTGCTTCACGTCGAGCTTCTCGATGATCGCCTCGATGATCACGTCGGCATGCTTGATGTGTTTGCCTTCGGGATCGGCAATGAGGCGCGCGACAGCCGAGTCGACCGCGGTCTTGCCGCGCAAGCGCTTCTTGAACAGGCCTTTGGCGCGTCCGAGAGCTTTCTTGATCTGTCCCTCGTCGAGGTCTTGCAGGCTTGCCTGCATGCCCGACACAACACACCAAGCAGCGATGTCGGCGCCCATAGTGCCCGCGCCAATGACGTGCACCTTGCGCGGCTTGAAGCCTCCCTTGGGGCCTGCGTCCTTGAGCATTTCGGACAGCTTGAACACGCGGCGCAAGTTGCGTGAGGTTTCGCTCGCCATCAGCGGCGCGAACATCTCGGTCTCGGCGCGCTTCATGCGGGCCGGGTTGTCGCCATAGCGTTCGAACAAATCGATGAGCCGGAACGGCGCGGGGTAATGCTCTTCGCGAACCTTCTCGGCCGTCTTGGCGCGCATCTGCTTGGCAAGCAGTCCGCGCGCCGGCTGCTTCAGCATCAGTCTCTTCCACAACGGCGCGCCTTTGGAGCGGCGTTTCTGCAGCACGGCCTTGCGCGCCGCCCAACGCAGGTTGTGGCGGGTCGGCACGAGTTGGTCGACTAGGCCCATCGCCCTGGCCGCGGTGGGACGCAGCATCTTGCCCGTCAGCATCGCGGTCATGGCGTCCATGGGGCCGGCGAGTTGGATCGAGCGCACGGTGCCGTTCAGTCCCGGGAAGATGCCGAGCTTGACCTCGGGGAAGCCGAGCCTTGTGCCCTCCTCGCGGTCGGCAATGCGCCAGTCGCAGGCGAGCGCGAGTTCGAGTCCGCCGCCGAGGCAGTAGCCATGGATGGCCGCGACCACCGGCACCGGCAGAAGCTCGATGCGGTCGAGCAGCTCAAGAGTCTGCTTGACCACCTCCTTGATCTTCTCCTCGGTGTCGAAGCCTTCGAACTCGCGGATGTCGGCGCCGGCGATGAAGCTCGACTCTTTGGCGCTCATCAGTACGAGGCCCTTGATCTCGCCGGCTTGCGCGTTCTCGACCGCCTTGACGATCTCGCCAAGCTCCTCGGTTGCGCTGCGTCCAAGCGAGTTCATGCTCTCGCCCTTGCGGTCGATCACCGCCCAGGCGATGCCCTCGTAGTCGATAGAGAAGGTCCAGTCCTTGAGATCGGGAAGCGTGGGAGGCATGAGGTCCAGTCTTCTTGGGTCTTATTCGGCGGCGATATGTCGTTGTTCGGGGCGGGACGGCGTGTCGCCGGAGTCTTGCGGGCTCGCCAGATCGCGCTTCAACTCCCACGCAGCGAAGTCATCGACGGCGATGACGCGGGCGACCATGTCGTGAAGCTCGGCAAGATCACGCGCTTCCTCGGGCGTGAGCACACCCTTGGTTTCCGCCTCTTTGATCCAATCATTGTCGTAGAAGCGTCTCACCTCACCTTTGCGGATCGCGCGCTCGAGCTTCTTCTCGGCGTCCTCGCAAGCGACCACTTTACGCAACGTCGCTTCGAGCAACCCGGTGCCTTCGTTTGGATCATCGGCGGTGAAGATGTCCCTGGTGAGACGATCGCGGAACGCGCCGGGTTCAAGCGCGAGCCGGGCAATCTCTTTGCCCGCCCTGTCACGCGCAGGCGCACGGACGCCAAAGGGGAGCACGAGAGGTCGCATCAGCCACGCCGCCCAGCGAACCGGGAAGTTGTCGATCACGCCGCGCAGGGCAATGTCGAAGCGTGACAGGCAATTCCGCGCGCAATAATCCACGACTTTGCGGTCGGCGGTGGGGCGGCCGTCGTCCTCGTAGCGCTTCAAGATCGACGACAGCAGATAAAGCTCGGTGAGCGCATCGGCCATGCGGCCGGTGATCTTCTGTTTCACTTTCAGGCCACCGCCGAGCAGTGCCACGGTGAGATCGGCGACCAGCGCAAACGAGCGTGAGGCGCGGGAAAGCTGGCGCCACCAATGGGTGACATCGCCTGCGTTTTGGGGCGCGCCTGCGAACGCACCGAAGGTCAAGTTGTGGAACAGCGAACCCGCCACGTTCGACACCAAGAAGGCCACGTGCTGGTCGAATGTCGTCTCGAACGTCTCGAGCCCACGCTCCTTGTCGCTATCCTGCAGCGCCTCGATCTCGGCAAAGAGATAGGGATGACTGCGCAGCGCCCCTTGCGCGAAGGTGATCAAGGTGCGGGTCAGGATGTTGGCGCCTTCGACGGTGATGCCGACCGGCACCATCTGATAGGCGCCTTGAATATAGTTCGACGGACCATCACAGATGCCGCGCCCGCCATGAATATCGAGCGCGTCGTTGACGCTCTGCCGCATGCGCTCGGTCGAGGCGTATTTGAGGAGCGCGGAGATGACGGCGGGTTTCTCGCCGGCGGACACCATCGAGGCGGTGATGGCACGCGCGGCTTCCAGTCCGTAGGCGTTCTCGACGAGACGGGCGAGCGGCTCCTCGACCCCTTCCATGAAGCCAACGGGCAGGCCGAACTGCTTGCGGATGCGGGCATAGGCGGTTGTCCGCCGCGCCATGGCCTTGGCGGCCGCGGCGCTCGTCGCAGGGAGCGAAATGGAGCGTCCGGCAGCGAGGCAGCTCATCAGCATGCGCCAGCCTTGGCCGGCGCGCTCAGGGCCGCCAATAATCCAGTCGATGGGCACAAAGACGTCGCGGCCGCGTGTCGGTCCGTTCGGGAACGCAGCGCCGGCGGGTAGATGACGGCGCCCGATCTCGACGCCCGGATGGTCGGTCGGGATCAGTGCCAGGGTAATGCCGACATCTTCGCCGCCACCGAGATGTTTATCGGGATCGAACAGGCGGAAGGCGAGGCCGAGAAGGGTCGCACGGGGCGCCAATGTAATGTAGCGCTTGTCCCAGGTGAGCCGGATGCCAAGTGTCTCTTTGCCGTCATGCATGCCCTTGGTCACGACGCCCACGTCGCGCATGGAGGCCGCGTCGGAGCCGGAGAACGGACCGGTCAGCGCAAAGCAGGGAATCTCCTCGCCCTTGGCGAGCCGCGGCAGGTAATGCGCCTTCTGCTCGTCCGAGCCGTATTTCTCGATCAGCTCGCCGGGGCCGAGCGAATTCGGCACCATGACGATGGTGACGCCATCCGGACTCTTGGACGAAATCTTGCCGAGGATGAGCGATTGCGCTTGCGCGGAGAATCCGAGACCGCCGTGCTCCTTGGAGATGAGCATGCCGAGGAAGCCCTCGTCGCAGACGAAGCGCCAGATGTCGTCGGGAATGTCGTGCAGCTCGTGTCGGATGCGCCAATCGTCGAGGCGCTTGCAGAGCTCGGTGGTCGGGCCGTCGAGAAAGGCGCGCTCCTCGTCCGTGAGCGTGATCGGCGCCACGCGGCGAAGCTTGGCGAAGTCTGGCTCGCCTGAGAACAGCTCCGCGTCCCAGCCGATCGTGCCGGCCTCGAGTGCCTCGCGCTCGGTCTCGGAGATGGTCGGCATGACGCCCTTCAGGGCTCCGTAAGCCGGGATGGTCACGTATTTGCGCTTGAGTTCGGGAAAGCTCAGCGCGAACAAAAGCCCGGCGACAAGCCAGCCGAGCAGAGCGGAGAGTGGAAACACTGGCGCGTGAAGTGTGCCGTGGCCGAGGCCCAATTGCAGGCTCAAGGTGAACACCGCGACGGCAATCGCCCAGGTCCGGAGCGAGGCGCGGTTCATCGCCAGCGCGAAGAACGCGGCGAGGGACGCAACAGCAAAAATGAACTCAGCCACGGGCGGCCTCCAATGTCGCCTTGCCCCCGCTTGCGTCCCCAATCGTGCACTCTCGGTGAGCGCGGCCTAGCCTCGCGCGGATCGCGCAGAGCCCGGCTTTTTGCCCTCTATGGTCCGGATGGCCCATCGACTCAAGCGTCTTTTCTAAAGAGTTCCCAGGCGCAGCAGAGCCCCGAATCGTTCGGAGTGCGTCTTATCCTAAAGGCAAAGCGTATCGACCCGTTTAACGGGAAAATCGGCCCTTTCCTTGTGTTGAGGGGGCGAATTGGCTAAGCAGGACGGAGGCACCGCTTGGCCCAATAACGCTGGGGGTTTCAAAATGTCAGAGCCAGAGCGCCCACAGCTCAACCCCTACCAGGTCGAGCTTGAGGCCGGTAAGCGGTACGCGTGGTGCCGCTGCGGACGAAGCAAAAGGCAGCCGTTTTGCGATGGGTCGCACGCCGGCACCGGCATCGAGCCGTTGATGTTCACGGCCGAGCGCACGGAGATGGCGCTGCTTTGCGGCTGCAAGGATACCGGCGACCCGCCCTACTGCGACGGTTCGCACCTGCTGCTCTGAATTTCGGCATGCACAGAGGAAGCCCTTCTTGCTAAAACTGCCCGAACGGGCATTTCCGCCGCTCTAAGGTCTGCACAGCCCAAGCGAGGGAAGGCGAGGCAGGCGTCTTCATGGCGTATTTCCTTCAACAGCTGATCAACGGGATCGCGCTGGGCTCGATCTACGGCCTGATCGCCATCGGCTACACGATGGTCTACGGCATCATCGGCATGATCAACTTCGCCCACGGCGACATCTTCATGGTGGGCGCGTTCATCGCACTGATCGCCTTCCTCGCGCTCGTGTCGATCGGGATCACCATGGTCCCCCTCGCCCTCCTCATCGTTCTGATCATCGCCATGGCGCTGACCGCGGTGTGGGGCTGGACGGTCGAGCGCGTCGCTTACCGGCCGCTTCGTGAATCGTTCCGGCTTGCACCGCTGATCACCGCCATCGGTATGTCGATCGTGCTGCAGAACTTCATCCAGGTGGCGCAAGGCGCGCGCGTGAAGCCGCTCCAACCTATCGTCACGGGCGGCTACGAGATCTACCGCGAGGGCGAGTTCACGGTGATCCTCTCCAACATCCAGATTCTCATCGTGGTGACGACGCTCGTGCTGATGGGCGTGTTCTGGCTGATCATCAGCCGCACGGCGCTCGGCCGGGCGCAGCGCGCCTGCGAACAGGATCGCCTCATGGCGTCGCTGTCGGGGGTCAATGTCGACCGCACCATCTCGCTCACCTTCGTGCTTGGCGCAGCGCTCGCCGCCGTGGCCGGCCTGCTCTACCTCCTCTATTACGGCGTGATCGACTTCTACATCGGTTTCATCGCCGGCATCAAAGCGTTCACCGCCGCCGTGTTCGGCGGCATCGGCTCACTACCTGGCGCGATGATCGGCGGGTTGATCATCGGACTGATCGAGACGTTCTGGTCCGCCTACTTCACCATCGAGTACAAAGACGTGGCGGCCTTCTCGATGCTCGCCATCGTGCTGATCTTCTTCCCCACAGGTTTGCTCGGCCGTCCTGAGGTCGAGAAGGTTTAGGCGCTTGGCTGAGCAGGGCACATCGTTCGGCCACCGGCTCAAGTCAGCCCTCGTCGATTCCCTTCTTGCCGGCATCATCGCCTTCGCGCTGTTCTCGTTCGTGCTGGGTCTGCGCACCGTAGACAACGTCACGGGGCTGACGCTGCAGCCACGGCCCATGCTGCTCGCGGTTGCCGTCGGCATCGTGTTCTTCGGCCGGCTCCTGCTCAATCTCTTCGTCTGGCACGCCGAACATCCCATCACCACGCCGTTCGCCAAGCTGTTCACACGCGAGGCCTTCGACCGCCGCGACATCATCGTGCTTGGTGCCACGGCAGGTGTGGCCGCGCTCGGCATCATCATTGCCCTGTTACTCAATGTGCCGGCGTACGCGCTGATCGCCGTCGCCGTACTCTGCTTCATCGGCCTTGGGCTATTGCGGCGCGCTCTCGTCCATTTCTTTCCCGATCTGCCTTACGCACAAATCTTCGTCGTCGGCGGCATCCTGTTCGCGCTGTTCTTTCCACTGACAAGCTACGCGCTCGAGAACATGTTCAATCTCGGGCTGCCGCTGCGCTACTGGTTCGATCTCGGCATTCTCGTGCTGACCTATGTGATGCTCGGCTGGGGGCTGAATATCGTGGTCGGGCTCGCGGGGCTGCTCGATCTCGGCTATGTGGCCTTCTATGCGGTCGGCGCCTACACCTTCGCGCTGCTCGCCACGCATTTCGGTCTGGGCTTCTGGCTCTGCCTACCCATCGCCGGCCTCGCCGCGGCGCTGTGGGGCGTCATTCTCGGCTTTCCGGTGCTGCGCCTGCGCGGCGACTATCTCGCCATCGTGACGCTAGCCTTTGGCGAGATCGTCCGCATCGTGCTGCTGAATTGGACCGACGTGACCAACGGTCCGAACGGCATCTCCAGCATCCCGAAGCCGACTTTCTTTGGCCTGCCCTTCACGGCGTTTAGCGACGGGCCGACCTTCAGCAGCTTCTTCGGCGTCAAATACGATCCGCTGCAGGGTGTCATCTTTCTCTACTACGTGATCCTGGCGCTCGCCTTCCTCACCAATCTCGTCACCTTGCGCTTGCGCCGCCTTCCGATCGGCCGTGCGTGGGAGGCGATGCGCGAGGACGAGATCGCCTGCCGCTCACTCGGCATCAACACCACCGTGACCAAGCTCACGGCGTTCGCAACCGGTGCGCTGTTCGGCGGCTTCGCGGGCAGCTTCTTTGCCACGCGGCAAGGGTTCATCAGCCCGGAGAGCTTCACTTTCATCGAGTCGGCCATCATCCTTGCCATCGTCGTCCTCGGCGGCATGGGCAGCCAGCTTGGCGTCGCCATCGCGGCGATCGTCATGGTGGGCGGCTTCGAAGCGCTGCGGCACACCGAGGGCCTGCAAAGCTTCTTCGGTGAGGGTTTCGATCCCGCGCTTTACCGCATGCTGCTGTTCGGCATTGCCATGGTGGGCATCATGGTGTGGCGACCGCGCGGCCTCGTCTCCTCGCGCGCGCCGTCGATCGTCCTGAACGAGTCCCGCACGATCTCGTCCGATCTCGCCGAGGAAGGCCGCGCATGAAACCGTGGCAGACCGATCCCCTGCTCAAGGTCGAGCATCTGACCATGCGCTTCGGCGGTCTGCTCGCCATCGACGACGTGTCATTCGAGGTGGGGCGCCAGGACATCACCGCTCTGATCGGTCCCAACGGCGCCGGCAAGACCACGGTGTTCAACTGCATTACCGGCTTCTACAAGCCGACCGAGGGCACGATCGAGCTTCACCAGCCCGACGGCGAGCTTTACCGGCTCGAGCGGCTCGACGATCACACCATCAACTCGTGTGCCCGCGTCGCGCGTACCTTCCAGAACATCCGCTTGTTTCCCGGCATGACCGTGCTGGAGAACCTGATGGTGGCGCAGCACAACGTGCTCCGGCGCGCATCGGGCTTCACTGTCGGCGCAATCTTCGGCCTCGGCAATTTTGCCCGTGTCGAAGCAGAGGCCGTCGAGCTTGCGCGTTACTGGCTCGATAAGATCGGGCTCGTGGCGCGCGCCGACGAAGTGGCCGGCGACTTGCCATATGGCGACCAACGCCGGCTCGAGATCGCACGCGCCATGTGCACGCGGCCGCTTCTGCTCTGCCTTGACGAACCTGCGGCGGGATTGAACGCGCGAGAGAGCGAAGACCTGAACGCGTTGCTGCAAACGATCCGAGAGCAGGAAAGCATCGCCATCTTCCTCATCGAGCACGACATGAGCGTGGTGATGCGTATCTCGGACCACATTATCGTGCTCGACTACGGCAAGAAGATCGCCGACGGGACGTCTGAAGAAGTCCGCAACGATCCGAGTGTGATCGCTGCCTATCTCGGCGTGCCCGACGAAGAAGTTGCCGAGGTCGAAGCCGAGGTCAGGTCATGAGCGCGGCGATGCTCGAGATCAACAACGTGACGGCGGGCTACGGCCGGCTCGCAGTGCTTCATGGCGTGAGCATCGATATCAAGCTCGGCGAGATCGCAGCGCTGATCGGCGCCAACGGCGCGGGCAAGACGACCTTGATGATGACGATCTGCGGGCGGCCGCGCGCAAGCGAGGGCCGCATCGTGTTCGATGGGCGGGACATCACGCAGCTACCGACCCACGAGATCGCACGGCTACGCATCGCGCAATCGCCCGAGGGACGCCGCATCTTTCCACGCATGACGGTGATGGAGAACTTGCAGATGGGCTCTCTGATCGCCAACGAACCGGAGGGTTTCGACAAGGACCTGGAGCGGGTCTCGACCCTGTTTCCCGTGCTGAAGGCCCGCCGCGATCAGCGCGGCGGCACCTTGTCCGGCGGCGAGCAGCAGATGCTCGCGATTGCCCGGGCGCTGATGGGGCGCCCCAAGCTTCTTCTCTTGGATGAACCGTCGCTCGGGCTAGCGCCCCTTATCGTCAAACAGATCTTCGAGGCGATCAAAGAGTTGAACAGCCAGGGCCTGACCGTGTTCCTGGTCGAGCAAAACGCGTATCACACGCTGAAGCTCGCCGACCGCGGTTATGTGATGGTCAACGGCAGGATCACGATGAGCGGGACCGGCAAGGAGCTGCTGGAGCGAAAAGAGGTGCGAGCCGCCTATCTCGAAGGGGGCGCGGGCCTGGTGGAAGGAGGCGGGGCATGACGTGGCTCTCCGACGACGGCTTCGGCGTATTCATGGTGCTCACAGTCATTATTGGTGGAGGCGCCGCCTTCCTCTCCGGTCGCGGTCTTGCGCATGGCTGGAAACCGTTCTGGCGCGTCTTCTTCTATATGGCGCTGCTCGCCGCAGCCGTGCGCTTCTTTCACTACGCCCTGTTCGACGGAAACCTGCTGTCGCCTTATTACTACGTCATCACCTACGCCATTCTGCTCGCCGCTGGATGTCTCGGTTTCCGCGCCATGCGGACCACGCAAATGGTGACGCAGTACCGCTGGCTCTATGTGCGGACGAGCCCCCTCACCTGGCGGGCGCGTGACGCATGAGAATGTTGTAGGCTGCCCGGCGAGGATTTTTCGAAGGAGACCACGATGATGCGTTTGGCTGGATTGATTGCTGCGCTCGTTGCGAGCTTTGTCCTCGCGGCTTGCAACGGTGACGACGATCCCAATACCACTTCCATCGCCATTGTCGGCCCTGTCACGGGTCAGTACGCCTCGTTCGGCGCGCAGATGAAGAGCGGCGGCGATATGGCCGTCGAGGATATCAACGAAGCGGGCGGCGTGCTGGGCAAGAAGCTCGAGCTCGAGGTCGGTGACGACGCGTGTGATCCGAAGCAAGCGGTCGCCGTCGCCAATCAGATGGTCGGCAGCGACGTGGCGCTGGTCGCCGGACACTATTGCTCCGGCTCCTCGATCCCCGCGTCGCAGGTCTATGCCGACGGCAATCTCGTACAGATCTCGCCCGCTTCCACCAATCCCGCCCTCACCGACAACCGCGCCGGACCAAATATTTATCGGGTATGCGGCCGCGACGACCAACAAGGCAGCGTGGCCGGCAACTATCTCGCCAAGAATTTTGGCGACAAGAATATCGCCCTGGTGCACGACAAGACGGCCTACGGCAAAGGTCTTGCCGACGAGGTGAAGAAGGCGCTCAACGCGGCGGGCAAAGAGGAAGTGCTTTATGAGGCCTACACGGCCGGCGAGAAGGACTACTCGGCGCTGGTGTCCAAGCTGAAACAGGCAGACATCGATGTGCTGTACCTCGGCGGTTACCACACCGAGGCGGGATTGATCGCGCGGCAGATGCGCGATCAAGGCATGGACACCATCCTCATGGGCGGGGATGCGCTGGTGACGCAGGAGTATTGGTCTATCACCGGGCCCGCGGGCGAAGGCACGCTGATGACCTTCTCACCCGACCCGCGCAAGAACCCGGCCGCCGCCGAGGTCGTCGAACGCTTCAAGAAGAAGGGCATCGAGCCTGAGGGCTATGTGCTTTACACCTACGCGGCGATCCAGGCCTGGAAAGAGGCTGCCGAGAAGGCAGGCAGCACCGATGCGGCCGCAGTGGTCAAGGCGCTCAACGAGAATGAGTTCGACACGGTGATCGGCAAGTTCCGCTTCAACGAGAAGGGCGATCCGAACTTGCCGCCTTACGCGGTCTATCGCTGGTCCAACGGCACTTACGAGCAGATCAGCGGCGATGCCCCTTCGGGCTGATCGCCCGGCTATTTCTTGGCGGCGCGCTCCTCGGCCTTGAACTGAGCTTCGAGGTCCTTTTCGAATTCGACGAGGTCCGCCGGCAGCGGCATGCCGAAGGCACGCATCTCGTTGAGCTTCTCGCGAATCTGGAGATAGAGCTCGTGCCGGTCTTCGGGTTGGTTCTCCATCTGGTTGATGAGAAGCGCGAGTTCGGCCTTGAGATCTTCGAATGCCATGGCGTGTCTGCTCCTGTTTCCGGCGGCGGATCGGACCATAAACCGCCCGGTGCGGCAAGGGTTCTCCCCATCGGCGGATTGCAGCGCGGCGTTTTCCCCTGCATAGTCGTTATCGCCGAGGGGCAAAAAGGGGGGCAGCGGCGATGGAAGGTCTGACGTTCAGCAAAGTCGTGGGGTTCATCCTTGCCGCGGCCTTCGCGCTGGTGGTCGGCGTCTCCATGTGGGCGCTCCTGATCGGCGAATACATGAACAACGTGATGAACCCGCAAGCGCAGACGACCCTGCGCATCGTCGGCTTCGCCGGGGCCCTCGCCGCCCTCGTCACGTGGTGGGTCCAGCAATTCGCCGCTAGGCGCGGCTTCGTCGTGCGCTTCCTGTTCGCGCTGTTCATTTTCGTCGTCGCGTTCTGCAGCTTCGGCGGCCTGCTTAGGATCATCTACAGCCACGTGACCTATCCGAGCCAGCAGGACTGGTCCCTGTCCGGCCTCTACTGGGCCTCGCAGAGCGACCTGATCTCCTTCGTGATCTTCATGCTGGTGCCGCCGCGACCGGCCTACGCGGCGCTTCTGGTGGTCGCGGCCATCTACATCGCGATCTTCGGTCCCCGGGAGCCCAAGACCATCGAGGTTTAGGGGCGGCTGACGATTTGAGCGCGCCCGCGCGCTCTGCTAGATCAATCGTCTCGCACTCCTGATTCCTCCGGGGAAAGGCTTAACCATCGCATGATCCCCCGCTACAGCCGTCCCGAGATGACCAGCATCTGGGAGCCGGAGACCAAGTTCCGCATCTGGCTCAAGATCGAGATTTACGCCGCCGAGGCTATGGCTGAGCTCGGGCTGATCCCCAAAGAGGCCGCCGAGACCGCCAAGAAGCGCGGCGGGTTCGACATCGAACGGATCGACGCCATCGAGCGGGAGGTGAAACACGACGTCATCGCCTTCCTCACCTCGGTCGCCGAGCATGTCGGGCCCGAGGCGCGCTACCTGCACGCGGGCCTCACCTCTTCGGACGTGCTCGATACCTGCTTCAATGTCCAGCTGGTCGAGGCGGCTGATCTCCTCATCGCCGATCTCGACGCCCTGCTCGACGCGCTGAAAGCTCGCGCCTACGAGCACAAGAACACCATCACCGTGGGCCGCAGCCACGGCATCCATGCCGAGCCCACCACGTTCGGGTTGAAGCTTGCCGTCGCCTACGCGGAGTTCGCCCGCGCCCGCGAACGCATGATTCGCGCCCGCGAGGAGGTGGCGACCTGCGCCATCTCGGGCGCGGTCGGCACTCTTCGCCCATGTTGACCCGCGGGTTGAAGCCTACGTGGCCAAGAAACTGAAACTAAAGCCGGAGCCGATCTCGACCCAGGTGGTGCCGCGCGACCGGCATGCCGCCTATTTCGCGACCCTCGCGGTCATCGCCAGCTCGGTCGAGCGGCTTGCAACAGAGGTTCGCCACCTCCAGCGCACAGAGGTGCTTGAGGCCGAGGAGTTCTTCAGCGAGGGGCAGAAAGGCTCCTCAGCGATGCCTCACAAACGCAACCCGGTGCTGTCGGAGAACCTCACGGGCTTGGCGCGCGTGGTGCGGGGCTACGCGATGCCGGCGTTGGAAGATGTGGCGCTGTGGCACGAGCGGGACATTTCACACTCGTCGGTCGAGCGGATCATCGGTCCCGACGCCACCATCGCGCTCGACTTCGCGCTCGCCCGTCTCACCGGGATCATCAAAGGCCTCGTCATCTATCCCGAGCGGATGCGCGCCAATCTCGACCAGCTCGGCGGGCTGATTCACTCCCAGCGCGTGTTGTTGGCGCTGACCGCCGCCGGGGTCAGCCGCGAGGACGCCTATCGGCTAGTGCAGCGAAACGCCGCAGAAGGTGTGGCAGGAGAACAAGGACTTCTTGACGGAGCTTCTTGCCGACAAGGAGGTGACCAAGGCGCTGCCGGAGGACACGATCCGCGCCCAGTTCGACCTCGGCTATCACACCAAGCATGTCGACGACATTTTCAAGCGGGTGTTCGGTAACTAGCGAGGTGTCGGCTTACCAGCCGCAGGGCCGCGGCCACTGGGTGGCGCGGTCCGGAAATGCTGGCTGTTGCCGACGCTCACCGAATAGGCTCGCTGGCCGCAGTGCTGCTTGTCCGCTTTGGTGGTCGGCGTTTTGGCACCACCGAAGGCCAGGACCCCAGGTCCGGCATTGAAAATCACAATGGTATTGCTCCGCGCCTTGTTGCCCGCGAACGACGGTGTTCGACGCCAGGACGACACAAATCGCCATGACAGCCGAGCGACGATCGCGCCAGCTCCGCTGCTTACAGCGCTCATTCGCGGTAGGATCCTCTTATTCCGGCGGCGACGGCCTCCATGTCGATATCGGCGATCGGCCTCTGGTCACCGTAGGCGTCGGCGTTGCCGCGGAAGATATGCGGCATATAGCGATAACGGTCGCGCTCCTGGGCCATCATGAAAAAGCGCTTGCGATAAAAGTGACGGTGAGATAGCCGTGTAAGGCGGCATCTTGTAGTACCAGTCCGCCTTGGGATAGTGGCCGGCCCGATAAGGATAAGGCGGATAGATCGGCCACAACTCGGCCCCGGGCTCGGGCGGCCGCTCCTGCGCCAAGGCGCCGCCAGCCCCCATCATCAGAGCCAGCAAAGCCAGCCCAATCCGAAATGGTCTCATGCCGCGTCCCCCAAATCAGTCCGCGCTAGCATTCTCGCATATGGGCGAGGAGGCGTCGATGCCCGTCATGGCGCTGCGGACGGTGGAACCTCGAGGTAAAAATCAACGCCTGGGCGGCGGCGGCCCCCGCGGCAAAGATAGCAGCGAAGGCATTCAACAGGGATTGCCGCTGAAGGGCGGCAGGGATCGAATCGGCACCCCGAAGCCGGAAGAGCGAGAGCGGCTGAAAACGCACTCCGGCTCCGGCCAGCCAGAATCCGCAAGGAGATCAACGCCGAGACCAGGCCTGCGATCTGAATGTTCTCAATCATGTTTCACTCCGCCAGGGCGCCCACGCTGTTTCTGACTGCGCCTTACGGCTCAACCTCGGCCAAGGTGGCGGCCGCGGCGGCCGAGAACCAGCCGGCGTCGGTACCGACGGCCACGACGTTCCAACCCTCCTTCATGCGGGGCTTCGCAAAGGCGGCGTCGTTGGCGAAAATCAGAGTCATCACAGACTTCTCACGGGCCTTCCTCAGAACGCAGGTCATGGCCTCCTGGACTTCCTTGGCCCAGATGTCGAGGCGGCCGGTCAGAGCCACCGAGAGATCGTTTGGCCCGAAGCAGACCATGTCGACGCCGTCGAGCGAAAGGATGTCGTCGAGCTGCTCGAGTGCGCCTTTTGTTTCGATCTGCGGGCAGGCGATGGTGAACGCGTTGGCGGTGGTGAAGTAGTCACCTTCAAAGCCGAGCCGCGCACGATAAGGCCCCCAGCTCCGCAAGCCGCGCGGCGGATACTTGACCGCCCGTACGAAGGCCTCGGCCTCGTCGACGTTATTGATGAGCGGGCACATGATGCCTTGCGCGCCGGCATCGAGCGCCCTTCCCACGAGTCCAGGATCGTTGTTGGCTACGCGGACGATCGCCGGTAACCCGCAGGCGCGCGCCGCCGTGAGGCAGCCGAGAAGCGCCTCGTTACCGCCGAGGCCATGCTGCTGGTCGATGGTCAGGCAATCCCAACCCGCCTCGCCAATCAACTCAATCAGGAAGGGGTTGTTGAGCGTGAGCCACGCGTTGAACAGCGTGCGTCCTTCCTTGGCGGCTTGGCGGAAGCGGTCCTCGGGCATGAAGCGGCTCAACCCTTCGCTTCGGCTTCGATCTGGCTGACCGCCTCGACGATGAGCTCGGCCATGGCGCGGCGGATCTGATGATCGGACTGATCGACCCCTTTGGCGTCAAAGTCCTTTCGGATCTTGCGGAACACGTCCTCCTCGCCCGGCTCCTCGAGGTCGGCCTTGACCACCTCGCGGGCGTAAGCTTGGGCGTCGTCACCCGACAGGCCCATCTTCTCGGCGGCCCACAGCCCAAGCAGCTTGTTGCGTCGTGCTGTCGATTTGAACCTCAGTTCCTCGTCGAGAGCGAATTTCCGCTCGAAGCTCTTCTCGCGTTCGTCAAAGCTGGTCATCGGCCGGCACCTCCAAAACACCCCGAGTAGCGCGGGGTACGGCACGTAGAAATTGTGGGGAAAATCCCGCTTCTTGACGGCGGGTGATAGCGTCGTAACGCCTGAAAATCAACAAATCCCGCGGGTCGCCCCCGCGTCTTTGGGGCCGTTGTATGCCCCCTGCCCTTAGGCTAATGTCGCCCAAGACTCCTTGATCCGATTCCTGCGATGGCGATTTTGGCGTTGCGCGCGGCCTGGGTGAACCCGCTCCCGCGCGCTTGGCGTTTGTAGGCCACAAGAGCCAAGTCAGTGAGGAACCAAACATGAACCGCCGCCGCCGCGTCTACGAAGGCAAAGCCAAGATCCTCTACGAAGGACCTGAGCCCGGCACGCTCGTCCAGCACTTCAAGGACGACGCGACCGCCTTCAACAACAAGAAGCACGACAAGATCGAGGGCAAGGGCGTCCTCAACAACCGTATCTCCGAATACCTCTTCCAGAGGCTCGGCGAGATCGGCGTGCCCACCCATTTCGTCAAGCGGCTCAATATGCGCGAGCAATTGATCCGCGAGGTGGAGATCATCCCGCTCGAAGTCGTTGTTCGCAACGTCGCCGCCGGCTCGCTGTCGACGCGACTCGGACTCGACGAAGGCACCATGCTGCCGCGCTCGATCGTCGAGTTCTATTACAAGTCCGACGAACTCGGCGACCCGATGGTCACCGAGGAACACATCACGGCGTTTGGCTGGGCCGCGCCGCAAGAGCTCGACGACATCATGTCGCTCGCGCTTCGCATCAACGACTTCCTTTCGGGTCTGTTCCTCGGCGTCGGCATCAGGCTCGTGGACTTCAAATGCGAGTTCGGCCGGCTTTGGGAAGGCGAGCAGATGCGTATCGTGCTGGCCGACGAGATCTCGCCGGACTGCTGCCGCTTGTGGGATATCGAGACTCAGAACAAGCTCGACAAGGATCGTTTTCGCCGCGACATGGGTGGCCTCGTGGAGGCCTACCAGGAGGTCGCGCGCAGGCTCGGGCTTCACGTCGACAACCCGCCGCGGGCGCGGAGTGGGCCGGTGCTGGTGCGGTCCAAGTAGCGACGACGAGAAGGGCATGAAGGCGCGCATCACGATTACGCTGAAACCGGGCGTGCTCGACCCACAAGGCAAGGCGATACAGGGCGCGCTCCATGCGCTCGGTTTCGGCTCGGTTGGCGGCGTACGCCAGGGCAAATATATCGAGGTCGAGGTGGACGAGAGCGATCCCGAAAAGGCGCGCGCCGAGATCGAGCGTATGTGCGAGCAGCTTCTCGCCAACACCATTATCGAGAACTACGCCTATGAGCTCGAGGCGGCGTAATCCTGACGCCTCGCCTATCGGGGAGGCCCTCCCAGAAGCATGAAAGCGAGCGTCATCGTCTTCCCGGGATCGAACTGCGACCGCGACGCTGCGGTGGCGCTGCATACCGCCATGGGCCGAGCGCCTGCCATGGTGTGGCACGGCGATTCCGAGCTGCCCAAGAGCGACCTCATCGTGCTGCCGGGCGGCTTCTCTTATGGCGATTACTTGCGCTCCGGCGCCATGGCGGCGCACTCGCCGGTGATGCGCGAGGTGATCAAGCGCGCGAAAGCCGGAACGCCCGTGCTCGGCATCTGTAACGGCTTCCAAGTGCTGACCGAGTCGGGGCTGCTTCCCGGCGTTCTGATGCGCAATGCCACGCTTCGCTTCATCTGCAAGGACGTGCTGCTGAAGGTGGAGCGCAACGACACGGCCTATGCGCGGCAATACGAGGTCGGCGAGGTCGTCCGCTTCCCCATTGCCCACAAGGACGGCAGCTATTTCGCCGACGAGGCGACGCTCGACCGGCTCGAAGGCGAGAACCGGGTCGCGTTCCGCTATTGCGATGCCTCCGGTACGGTTACGCCCGACGCGAACCCCAACGGGTCCCGGCGCAACATCGCCGGCATCTACAACGAGACGGGCACGGTGCTTGGCCTCATGCCGCACCCCGAGCGCCTCGCCGATGCCGCGTTATGCGGCACCGACGGCGCCAAGATGTTCGCCTCGCTCGTGGAGACCCTCCATTGAGCGGCGCGGCGCGGGCGGCGCGCCAGGCGACAAGTCTGTCCGAAGACCTGATCGCCGAACACGGGCTCTCCGCTGAAGAGTACGCGCTTCTCCTCAAAGAACTCGGCCGCGAGCCGACCTTGACCGAGCTCGGCGTGTTCTCGGTGATGTGGTCGGAGCACTGCTCCTACAAGTCGTCGCGGGTGTGGTTGAAGACACTGCCCACCACCGGCCCGCAAGTGATCCAAGGCCCCGGCGAGAACGCGGGCGTTGTCGATCTCGGCGACGGTCAGGGCGCCGTGTTCAAGATGGAAAGCCACAATCACCCGTCCTACATCGAGCCCTATCAGGGCGCAGCGACCGGCGTCGGCGGCATCATGCGCGACGTGTTCACCATGGGCGCGCGGCCCGTCGCCAACATGAACGCGCTTCGCTTCGGCGCGCCGTCCCATCCCAAGACGCGCCATCTCGTGGCCGGCGTTGTCTCCGGCATTGGCGACTACGGCAACTGCATGGGCGTGCCGACAGTCGGCGGCGAGACCAATTTCGATTCTCGCTACAACGACAACATCCTGGTCAACGCCATGACGGTCGGGCTGGTCGACGCCGACCGCATCTTCAAGTCCGCGGCCAAAGGCGTCGGACTTCCCGTGGTCTATGTGGGCTCCAAGACGGGACGCGACGGCATTCACGGCGCCACCATGGCATCGGCGGAGTTCGACGAGGCGAGCGAGGAGAAACGTCCCACGGTGCAAGTGGGCGATCCCTTCACCGAGAAGCTTCTGCTTGAAGCGTGCCTCGAACTGATGGCCGAGGATGCCATTGTCGCCATTCAGGACATGGGCGCAGCCGGCCTCACCTCCTCCTCGGTGGAGATGGCCGACAAGGGCGGCGTCGGCATCGAGCTCGATCTCGATCACGTGCCGACCCGCGAGGAAGGCATGACAGCCTACGAGATGCTGCTCTCGGAAAGCCAAGAACGCATGCTCATGGTGCTTAAGCCCGGCGCCGAGGCGATCGCCGAGCGCATCTTCAAGAAGTGGGAACTCGACTTCGCGGTGATCGGCAAGACCACAGACAGCGGCCACATCGTGGTCCGCCACGAGCGCGTCGTGGAGGCCGATATCCCGCTCGGCGCGCTAGCGCACGCGGCACCCATCTACAAGCGTCCATGGGTGAAGCGGCCGCCACAGCCGGTGGTCGGGCCGGACGACGTCCCGGCCCCTGACAGCATTCTCGGCGCGCTCGAAGCGATGATGGGTTCGCCCGCGCTCGCCTCGCGCCGCTGGATCTGGGAACAGTACGATCACATGGTCATGGCCGACACGGTGCAGCGGCCAGGCGGCGATGCCGCGGTGGTGCGCGTGCATGGCACCGAGAAGGGCCTCGCTATTTCCTGCGACGTGACGCCCCGCTATTGCGCCGCCGATGCGTACGAAGGTGCGAAGCAGGCGGTCGCCGAGTGCTGGCGTAATTTGACGGCGGTTGGCGCGACGCCGCTCGCCATCACCGATTGCCTGAATTTCGGCAATCCCGAACGGCCCGAGATCATGGGCGAGTTCGTCGGCGCGATTGAAGGCATGGGCGAAGCCTGCGCCGCTCTCGATTTCCCGGTCGTATCGGGCAACGTGTCGCTGTACAACGAGACGAACGGTGTCGCCATTCCGCCAACGCCCGCGGTCGGCGGCGTCGGACTCATTCCCGACATTGACCGCATGGCGCGAATTGGTCTCACCCACGACGGCGACGTGCTGATCCTACTCGGCGCGGAGGGTGGCCATCTCGGTCAGTCGCTCTATCAGGACCTCGCGACGGGCACGACGGCAGACGCACCGCCTCCTGTCGATCTCGCCGCCGAGCGTACCATCGGCGATTTCGTGCGCGGACTTATCCGCGAGGGGCGCGTCACCGCCGTCCATGACATTTCTGACGGCGGCCTCATCGTGGCCATCGCGGAGATGGCGCTGGCCGGCAACCGCGGCGTCAAGCTCGACGCCCCCTCCTCCGGCCTGCCGGCCCACGCTCTTTGGTTCGGCGAGGACCAGGGCCGCTACGTGATCGCCGCCAGCCCCGAGGATGCAGAGGCCATCGCGAAGCGGGCCTCAGGCGCAAAGATCCCCGCCCGCGCCGTTGGTATCGCTGGGGGCGAGGCCTTGATCCTGCCCGGCGAAGCGCCACTTACCTTACAAGCGTTGCGCGCCGCCCATGAGGGCTGGTTGCCGGGCTTCATGGCCCACGGCTAAGATCGCCAACACAGGAGGAGTTGCCACGATGGCCATGGCCCCGGAGGAGATCGCGCGCCTCATCAAGGACGCGTTTCCCGATGCCGAAATCCGCATCGAGGACCTGGCCGGCGACGGCGATCACTATTCCGCCACGGTCGTGTCGGAGGCGTTTCGCGGCAAGTCGCGCGTGCAGCAGCACCAGATGGTCTATGACGCGCTGAAGGGGAATATGGGCGGCACGCTCCACGCGCTGGCGCTGAAGACCGCGGCGCCATAGAGCCGCGATAGAAAGGATCGATGATGGTTGAGCAAGACGTTCAGGACTGGATCGGCAAGCAGGTTGCCGGCAATGACGTGGTGCTGTTCATGAAGGGCACCAAGACGATGCCGCAATGCGGCTTCTCCATGCAGGTGGCGCAAATCCTCAGCCATCTCGGCGTGAACTTCAAAGACATCAACGTGCTTGAGGACATGGGCGTGCGCGAAGGCATCAAGGCTTATTCCAACTGGCCGACCATCCCGCAGCTCTACATCAAGGGCGAGTTCATCGGCGGGTGCGACATCGTCCGCGAGATGTTCCAGGCGGGCGAGTTGCAGGAGATGCTGACCGAGAAAGGCATCGCCAACAACACGCAGACCCAGACGGCCTAGTTCTGATGACAGAGTGGGAGATCAAGGGCCGCGAGTTTGGTAATTGCAACTGCAATTACAGCTGCCCGTGCCAATTCAACGCGATGCCGTCCAATGGCCATTGCCGTGGCCTCGCCGTCTACGACATCGAAACGGGCCATCATGGCAGCACGAAGCTTGACGGCCTCCGCGCTGCCGGCGTGTTCGTCTGGCCCGGCGCGATCCACGAAGGTAAGGGCGAATGCTTCTACGTGGTCGACGCCCGGGCGACCCCTGAGCAACGGGACGCGTTGCTGCGCATCCTGCGCGGCCAGGACACGGAGCCGTTCGCCACGGTATTCAGCGTGTTCGCCTCGACTTGCCACAAAGAGTACGAGCCAATCATCGCCGACATCGACTTCGAGCTCGACATTGACGCGCGCAAGGCCCGCGCGATGATCGACGGCGTCTTGGAGATGCGGGGCGAGCCGATCCTCAACCCGGTGTCAGGCGCCGAACACCGCGTCCGCATCGTGCAGCCGGAGGGCTTCGAGTTCTCCGAAGCCGAGATCGGCCGTGGCTGGTCCAAGTCCCAAGGCCCGGTCGCCTACATGCTTTCCGACAGCTACGGCCAGTTCGCGCACATCCATCTCTGCCAGAACGGCATCGTGCGCCCCTAGCGGCGATGAGCGAGACGGTTCTCACGGGGCTGCTGAGGCGCGAGAACGCCATCGTCCTGATAGCGCTCGTCGTGCTCACCCTGCTCGCTTGGCTCGCGCTGCTCGCGGGCGCAGGCACAGGCATGGATCCAGCGGCGATGAGCGGCTGGTGGCTGCCGCTTGAGCTGCCGGCGGCGGAGAGCTGGCCTTGGACCCCCTATTACTGGCTGATCGGCTTCTTCATGTGGGCGGTGATGATGGTCGCCATGATGCTGCCCTCGGCCGCACCACAAGTCCTGCTCTATGCGCGCGCGACGGCGCATGCGGAGCGCCAGGGACGCCCGCTCAATACCCGCGCCTTGGTGGTGGCCTTCGCCTCCGGCTATCTCTCCTTGTGGATTCTTTTCAGCGCCTTGGCGGTCGCCCTTCAGTTCGGGCTTGAGCGCATCGGTCTGATGTCGGCGATGATGAGCTCGCGCAGCGTGGCTTTGTCGGGCGC
The DNA here is from genome assembly GCA_041397675.1 of Hyphomicrobiales bacterium. Taxonomy (GTDB): domain Bacteria; phylum Pseudomonadota; class Alphaproteobacteria; order Rhizobiales; family Methyloligellaceae; genus Methyloceanibacter. The sequence goes on from JAWKWG010000006.1 coordinate 89,130, forward strand.
ACTGCTGATCGCCGCAGGCCTCTATCAGCTCTCGCCACTCAAGACGGCCTGCCTGAAGCACTGCCGCGCACCGGCGGCGTTTCTCTCCACGCACTGGCGCCCGGGGCTATCAGGCGCGTGGCGCATGGGCCTGCTTCACGGCGCTTACTGCGTCGGCTGCTGCGCCGTGCTGATGCTCTTGCTGTTCGTGGGCGGCGTGATGAATCTCGTGTGGATCGCCGCGCTTACGCTGTTCGTGGCGTTCGAGAAGTTTGCACCGTTCGGCGAGACTTTCGCAAAGGCAACGGCGGCGATTCTGATCGCCGCCGGGCTCGCATTGGTCCTTTTGTCGATCGAGTAGCGCGGCTAGCGCGAGTAGAACTCGATCACGAGGTTCGGCTCCATCATGACCGGGTACGGCACATCCGTCAGGGTCGGAATGCGCGTCAGCTTCGCGGTCAGCTTGCCGTGGTCGGCCTCGATGTAGTCGGGCACGTCGCGCTCTGAGCTCTGTACGGCCTCGAGCACCATGCCCTGGTCCTTGGCCTTGTCGCGCACCTCGATAACGTCGCCCTCGCGGCAGCGATAGCTCGGAATGGTGACGCGGCGACCGTTGACCCTCACATGGCCATGGGAGACGAATTGCCTCGCGGCGAACACCGTCGGCACGAACTTGGCGCGATAGACGACGGCGTCGAGCCGGCGCTCCAAGAGGCCGATCAGCTTCTCTGAGGTGTCGCCCTTGAGCCGCGCAGCTTCGTGATAGATGGCCTTGAACTGCTTCTCGGTGATGTTGCCGTAATAGCCCTTGAGCTTCTGCTTGGCCCTGAGCTGCTGGCCGTAATCGGAAAGCTTGCCGCGGCGGCGCTGGCCGTGCTCGCCCGGGCCGTATTCCCGCTTGTTGTAGGGGCTCTTGGGCCGGCCCCAGATATTCTCGCCGAGCCGTCGGTCGATCTTGTGCTTGGCGTGAACGCGTTTCGTCATTCCTCAGGACTCCAAAGCCAAATCAAGCTTCCCGCGGGCGGTCTGTAGGCCCGCGCCTGCCGCTGAAAACTCAAGGGTGATGGTTGGTTTGGACCACCGGAGCCGATCCGGCGATGCCAAAAGCCGGAAAAGCCCGGTCTTTGCCCGTTCTGTTACACGCAATCCTTGGAAACTGTCAATTGCAGCTTCGAGGGGCCGAAAAAGCCCCCTATTGCTTGCCCGGAGGTCGCTTGGGCCGCCTGAACGTAGGCGTTGATGGCGTTCATCACCTTCTGCTTCTGCTCCGGCGGGCAAGAAGGCGCCTCGGCTGTAATGACCTCGGTCGAAGCGTCACCGTCGGCCGGGGTATCGCCCTGCTCCGCGCCCTCGGCTACCGCCGTCGCGCTGCCATTCTGATTGGCGGCGGCACCCTGATCAGCAGGCTGCTCCTTGGTCGTGATCTTGATGTTGCCGGTAAAATAGGAGACCGAGAAGATGTGCAGCGCGTTGATCATCTCGATCTGCTGCGGCGTCCAGTTGCGGCTTTGCTCGCCCTTCATCAAGGCGTCGAAATTGGCCTTTCCGAGCTCGGGTACCCCACACACCTCCGCATAGGCCGTGCGCGTGGCGGCACGAATGATGCGCCGCGCATCGTCGGTCGGAATGAAATACTTTTTGGGGTCGCTCTTGTCGGTCTTGACCGTCTTGCCGTCAGGTCCCGGCACCTCCTCGGGAATGATCGAGAAGGCGTAGGTCATGAGCACGCGCACGGCGCTGTCGCTCATTCCCTTCTGCTCGCCTTGTTCCTCTTCAGCCTGCTTGCTGCGCTTGTCGAGCTCTTCGGCAGCAACCGTCGTGACGCCGGACTTGTCGGCAGCCTCCACGGGCGCACTCGTCAGCACCGCCAACACCGCGGCGCAAGCAGCTCCGCCCGACCCAAACCACGCAACTTTCATGCGACTGCCCCTCTCCTTCCCGTGCCCGGAAGCTAGCATCGTTGAGCCCCATCGCAATAGGAGAAAGGGGGCGGAACTATGACCCCTTATCCCCTTGACGGCGCTCGCCCCTTGTCAGAGCCGCCACGATCCCACGCCATGTGCGGACGTCCTGATCGGTGGCCCCCATGCGGTGGAACATATTGCGAATGGAGCGGACCATGGAAGGCTTCTTTTCCGGAGGCCGCAGAAAGCCGGCGTGGTCCAGCTCCCCCTCCAAATGATCGAACAGCGCGAACAGCTCAGCGCGTGTCGCGGGCCGCGTGTCCGGCGCGCTGACACCTTCGAGCGCGGGCCCATCGAACGCCGTCGCGCGCCCGAGCGCGTTCGGCTCCTGGCTTTTCAGCCACTCATAGGCGAATAGGAGCACCGCTTGCGGCAGACTGAGCGAGGCACAGTCCGGACTGACGGGCGCCGTCAGGATCGCGTCGGCAAACGCGATGGCGTCGTTGTCGAGCCCGCTCCGCTCGGGCCCAAATATCACGCCGGTCCGCTCGCCGGCGTGCGCGCGGCTCATCAATGTCGATGCCGCCGTCTCAGGACTCAAGACAAGCTTGATCATCTCGCGGGGGCGTGCCGTCGTGGCGAGCACATAGTTGAGATCGCCGATCGCCGTTTCGACGGTGTCATACAAGGTCGCGTCATCGACGACGAAGGCGGCATTGGCCGCGGCGGCGCGGGCCTTGTCGTTGGGCCAGCCGTCGCGCGGCGCCACGAGGCGTAACTCGCGCAAGCCGAAATTGGCCATGGCCCGGGCGGCAAAGCCGATATTCTCCCCGAGCTGAGGCGCGACAAGGACGATCACGGGCGCAAGAAGCGCCCGATCTGCGGCCTTCCCACGCTTGCCGCTCCCGGCATTTGCTTCCATCATGGCCGCACGATGCTATAGGGGGCGGGCCCAAAGCAATGGGCGGCGGTCACGCCGCTTTTTTTGGCTCGTCCCTCACACCTGACCTTCCCGTCACCGGAGACTTATCGCGTGGACAAGATCAAAGTGAAGAACCCGATCGCCGACCTCCAAGGCGACGAGATGACCCGCGTCATTTGGCAGATGATCAAGGACAAGCTGATCGAGCCTTATCTCGATCTGCCGCTGCTCGAGTTCGATCTCGGCATTGCGCATCGCGACGCGACCGACGACCAGGTGACGATCGACGCGGCCCACGCCATCCAGAAGCACGGCGTCGGCGTTAAATGCGCGACGATCACGCCCGACGAGGCGCGCGTCGAAGAGTTCGGCCTCAAGAAGATGTGGAAGTCGCCGAACGGTACCATCCGGAATATCCTGGGCGGCGTGATCTTCCGCGAACCGATCATCTGCAAGAACGTGCCGCGGCTCGTGCCCGGCTGGACCAGGCCGATCATCATCGGCCGTCACGCCTATGGTGACATCTACCGCGCCGTGGACTTCCGGGTACCGGGCAAAGGCAAGCTCAGCATTCGCTTCGAGGGCGAGGACGGCGAGGTCATCGAGCACGAGGTGCACGACTTCAAGGGCTCCGGCGTGGCGCTTGGCATGTTCAATCTCGACAACTCGATTCGTGACTTCGCGCGGGCCTCGATGAATTACGGCTTAACGCGCAACATGCCGGTTTATCTCTCGACCAAGAACACCATCCTCAAAGCCTATGACGGCCGCTTCAAGGATCTCTTCGCCGAGATCTACGAGACCGAGTTCAAGTCGGAATTCGAGAAGCGCGGCCTCACCTACGAGCACCGGTTGATCGATGACATGGTCGCGGCGGCGCTGAAATGGTCGGGCGGCTATGTATGGGCGTGCAAGAACTACGACGGCGATGTGCAGTCCGACACGGTGGCGCAAGGCTTCGGGTCGCTCGGGCTAATGACCAGCGTCTTGATGACACCTGACGGCAAGACGGTGCTGGCCGAGGCCGCGCACGGTACGGTGACCCGCCACTTCCGCCAGCATCAGCAGGCGCGGGCCACGTCCACCAACTCGACGGCTTCGATCTTCGCGTGGAGCGGCGCGCTGAAGCATCGCGCCAAGCTCGACGGCAACGACGAACTTGCCCGCTTCGCCGAGACCTTGGAGAAGGTCGTGGTCGGGACCATCGAATCGGGCTTTATGACCAAGGACTTAGCGCTTCTCGTCGGCGCCGATCAGGCGTGGCTGTCGACCGAAGGCTTCATCGACAAGGTCGACGAAAATCTCAAGGCGGCAATGGCGGCGCGCGAAGCCGCTTAGCCGAGTCTTTCGCTCGCTTTGCGCGATCGCGGCGCGCGGGGCTTGCCCGCGCCCGCTCTCTCCCGCGCATCGATCTCGGCGCGTCGTTCCTCGGCAACTTTGCGGATGCGGTTCATGATCTCGGGGTGGCGCCGGCTGAGGCGGGCCAACGCCTGGCTGTCGAGCACATAGACGCGGCACCGCGTCTTGGCGATGACGTCGTGCTTGTGGCGGCGATGCTCCAGCAAAGCCATCTCGCCAAAGAAATCGCCCTCTCTCAATGTCGCCTGTTTGCGGCCGCCAAGATCGACGATCGCCTCGCCGCTTGCCAAGAGATACATGCCGTCGCCCGCGTCACCCGCCCGCACGATGGGCACGCCAGGGAGATAGGTGCGCGTGTAAAGGAGCTTGGTGATCTCGGCCACCTCGGCGGGATCCATGGTCGCGAACAGCGGTACGCGGGCGACCATGCTCCACGTCACCACGAACTGATGGCGATTCGATTCCTGCGAGAAGCCGGTGGCGATGATAGCGATCGGCAATGCGAACATGCACACGCCGAGAACCATCACCACGCCGCCGAGCATTTTGCCGAGCGGCGTGATCGGCACGACGTCGCCATAGCCAACGGTGGTCAAGGTGGCGATCGCCCACCATGCGGCTTGCGGGATCGAGCCGAACTTGTCGGGCTGCGCCGCCCGCTCGAGGAAATAGATGCCGGTCGAGGTGAACAACAGCAGCACCAGCATCACGAGCAGAGCGCCGATCAAGGCATTGTACTCGTCGGCGAGCACGCGCCCCAGCGTCTGCAAGGCCGGCGAGTAGCGCACGAGCTTGAGCAGCCGGAACAGGCGGAACACGCGCAAGATGCGCAGATCGATCGGGTAGATCCAATGGACATACCATGGCGCGAACGCCAGCAGATCGATGATCATCAGCGGGCGCGTCGCGAATTTGAGCCGTGCCTTCCAAGGCGGCATGCGGCTCAGCATCGGAATATCGACCGCGCTCCAGACCCTGAGCACGTATTCGATGGTGAATACGATGACAGTGAAAACGTTGAACCAGTGGAACGCAGCTTCGTGGTGCTCGGCAACGTGGTCCACGGTTTCGGCGGCGAACGCGACGGCGTTGAGGACGATCAGTACGATGAGGAAGCCGTTGACAACGCGCCCCGCAGGGTGCGCATCACCACCCACTTCGAGAATGTCGTGGACCTTCCTGCGCCAGCGGCGCCAGACGGTCTCCCCCGCCATGATTTACGCGTGCCCCGCGCGGCGCGTGGCCTCGCCACCTTCGGCGCCGCCGGAGATCTTGGCGGCAATCGCGTCGAGCGCCTCATTGGCGCGGGCGCCATCAGGGCCGCCGGCCTGGGCGAGGTCGGGACGGCCACCGCCGCCTTTGCCGCCAAGCGCTTCGGCACCCACGCGCACCAGCTCGACGGCGTCGTAAGCGCTGGTCAGATCCTGCGTGACACCGACGACGAGGCCCGCCTTGCCCTCCTCACTAACGCCGATCACAGCGACGATGCCGGAGCCGAGCTGCTGCTTGGCCTCGTCGACCAGGCCGCGGAGGTCCTTCGGCGCGACGCCATGCACCGTGCGGGCGAGAAGCTTGACGGGACCGAGATCGCGCACGGCGGAGCCTGCGTCCGCACCCGCGCCCTCGGGCCTGAGCGCAAGATCGCGCTTGGCCTCGGCAAGCTGGCGCTCGAGCTTGCGGCGCTCGTCCATGACGGCGGCGAGCCTCGTAATCATCTCGTCCGGCGAAACCTTCAAGAGTTCGGCCGCCTCGCGCACGCGTGCATCCTGCGCATCGAGATAGGCCCGCGCTGCCTCGCCGGTCAGCGCCTCGATGCGGCGCACGCCCGCCGCGACCGCGCTCTCGCCCGTGATCTTGAGAAGACCGATATCGCCGGTGCGGCGCACGTGGGTCCCACCGCACAGCTCGATGGAGTAGGCGTGGCCCGCCTTGGGGCTGCCAGTCGTTACACCCATCGAGACGACGCGAACCTCATCGCCATATTTCTCGCCGAACAGCGCAAGCGCGCCCTGCTCGATCGCCGCCTCCGGCGTCATCAGATGCGTCTCGACCGGTGCGTTCTGCAGGATCATGGCGTTGGCGAGGCCCTCGACGGCGCGGATCTCGTCCGGCGTCATGGGCTTCGGATGCGAGAAGTCGAAGCGCAAACGGCCGGGCTCGACCAGCGAGCCCTTCTGCGCCACGTGCGTGCCGAGCGTTTCGCGCAACGCCTCATGAAGGAGATGCGTCGCCGAGTGATGGGCGCGGGTCGTGGTGCGGCGCGCATGATCGACGTCGAGCGCGACCGTGTCGCCCACCCTGAAGGTGCCCTTCTCGACCTGGCCGTCGTGAAGGAAGAGGCCGTGTAATTTCTTCTGCGTGTCCTCGACGGTAAAGCGCGCTTCGCCGGCGATCGACAAAGTCCCGCGATCGCCGACCTGGCCACCGGACTCCGCATAGAACGGCGTTTGATTGACGATGACGATGCCGCGCTCGCCCGCCTTCAAGGCGTCGACGCGCTTACCGTCCCTGACGAGCGCAACAATCTCGCCTGATGCTTTCTCGGTTTCGTAGCCGAGGAACTCGGTGGCGCCGAGCTCTTCCTTCAGCTCGAACCAGAGCCCCTCGGTCGCCGCCTCGCCGGAGCCGGCCCACGACTTTCGCGCCTCGGCGCGCTGGCGCTCCATGGCCGCGGCGAAGCCTGCCGAGTCGACGCCGATGCCTTTCGCCTTCAGCGCGTCCTCGGTGAGATCGTAGGGGAAGCCGTAGGTGTCGTAGAGCTTGAAGGCGACCTCGCCCGGAAGCGTGTCGCCGGGCTTCAGCCCTCGACCGCCTCGTCGAGAAGACGAAGGCCACGCTCCAGCGTCTCGCGGAAGCGGGTTTCCTCGAGCTTGAGGGTCTCGGCGATCAGCGCCTCGCCGCGCTCAAGCTCATGAAAGGCGCGGCCCATCTCGCCGACGAGCACCGGCACCAAGCGATAGAGCAGCGGCTCCTTGGCGCCGAGCAGATGCGCATGGCGCATGGCGCGGCGCATGATGCGGCGAAGCACATAGCCCTACCCTCGTTCGACGGCAGCACGCCGTCGGCGATCAAGAACGACGACGCGCGCAAGTGATCGGCGATGGCGATGCCGGATAAGGACGGCGCGCTGGCGCCTTCCGCCGGCACGCCGGTGAGATCGACCGAGGCATCGATCAAGGTCTTGAACAGGTCGATGGCGTAATTGTCGTGGAGTGCCTTGCATCACCGCAGCGATGCGCTCGAGCCCCATGCCGGTGTCGATCGAGGGCTTCGGCAGATCGACGCGCGGCCACCATCCTCACGCTGCTCGTATTGCATGAACACGGGATTCCAGATCTCGACGAAACGGTCGCCGTCGGCGTCGGCGCTGCCGGGCGGGCCGCCCTTAATGCTCGGCCCGTGGTCGTAGAAGATTTCCGAGCACATCCCACACGGACCGGTATCGCCCATCGACCAGAAATTGTCCAGGAGCCGGCGATGCGAAGAATTTTCTCGTCGGGGAAGCCCGAAATCTTCCGCCACAGCTTGGCCGCCTCATCATCGTCGACATAGACGGTGATCAGCGAGCGATCGGGGATCGAGCGCGAAGTCTTTGGTGAGTAGTTCCCAGGCGAAGGCGAATCCTTCCACTTCCTTGAAATAATCGCCAAACGAGAAGTTACCGAGCATCTCGAAGAAGGTGTGGTGACGCGCGGTGTAGCCGACATTGTCGAGGTCACGTTGTGCTTGCCGCCGGCGCGGACGCATTTTTGCGACGACGCTGCGCGCGGAGCCTTCGCCTTCTCCTGACCGGTGAACACGTTCTTGAACGGCACCATGCCGGCATTGGTGAACATGGGGGTGGGATCGTGGCGCGGCACCAGGGGCGCCGAGGGCACGACCAGATGGTCGTTCGGGCAAAGTAGTCGAGGAACGCGGTGCCGGATGTCGTTAGTGCGCGTGGGTACGCCGTGTGGCGCGGACGCAAGCGAATTTGACGCGTGCGTCTTGGCCCTCCAGGCTCTTGGCCTTCGCGCTCTTCGATTTGGCGCTGTCAGACTTCGCGCTCATGGAATTAGGCTGAACCTTAAGCAGGTTTTCGGACGGCGCGGCCACGACGCCGTCACCCTAGCCGATTCGCCAGGTTAAGGCCCCGCGTGCTCGCGCACGGCTCCAAACGATCAGGAGACGCTTCGCCGGAAAAACGGCGACATTCGCCGTGACACATAAGGTCTGGCGCCGAGCCTGTCCAGCCGAGACAACGTGGCAAAAAGCCTAAGTTAAGCCCCAATTCCCGCGAATCTGGTGCGTGAGCGGCGCGGCGTCGAGCACCGCGCTTGGCCTTGCGGCCGCCGCTCGCGATCGAGGTGACGGTGCCGCGTCATCGGCGAAGTCGCCCTCGCCGCCTCCGTCATCGCCAGTCCCGGTGTCGCCAGCCCCAGTGTACCCTCGAGCTCACCCTCCAGGATCTGCTCGGCGATCAGCCCTGCGTTCTGGCGGATGGCCCGCTCGATCTTGGCGGCCGTCTCGGGATGCTCCTTGAGATAGGTCTTGGCGTTCTCGCGGCCCTGGCCGATGCGCTCACTGTCGAAGGAGAACCACGAGAGCCCGACTTCCTCGACGATGCCGGCCTTGACGCCAAGATCGATCAGTTCGCCGGTCTTGGAAATGCCCTCGCCATACATGATGTCGAACTCGATCTGCTTGAACGGTAGGGCGACCTTGTTCGTAAGCCACCTTGACGCGGGTCACGGTTGCCGATCACCTCGTCGCGCTCCTTGATGGCGCCGATGCGACGGATATCGAGACGGACCGAGGCGTAGAACTTCAGCGCGTTGCCGCCGCTCATGGTCTCAGGCGAGCCGAACATCGCCGATCTTCATGCCGGATCTGATTGATGAAGATCACCATGCAACGGGACTTGGCGATGGAGCCGGTGAGCTTCCTGAGCGCCTGGCTCATGAGCCGCGCCTGCAAGCCCGGCAGTTGGTCGCCCATCTCGCCTTCGAGCTCGGCCTTCGGCGTCAGCGCCGCAACCGAATCGACCACCAGCACACTCGATGGCGCCGGGCGGACCAGCGTGTCGGCGATCTCGAGCGCCTGCTCGCCGGTGTCCGGCTGGGAGATCAGAACGTTCTCGAGATCGACCCCGAGCTTGCGCGCATAAACCGTATCGAGGGCATGCTCGGCATCGACGAGCGCAGATGCCGCCCTTCTTCTGAGCCTCGGCCACGACTTGCAGCGCGAGCGTGGTCTTGCCGGACGATTCCGGCCCGTAAATCTCGACGACGCGGCGGCCCGCGCGGCAGGCCGCCGATGCCGAGCGCGATGTCGAGACCCAGCGAGCCGGTGGGGATGGCTTCGACCTCGACCGCCTTCTCGTTCTGGCCGAGGCGCATGATCGCGCCTTGCCGCAGGCCTCGATCTGCGAGATCGCCGCCTCAAGCGCCTTCTCTCGGTCCATCTCTCCTCCTTCAACCAGGCGCAACGCGGCGTTCGACATGGTTCTCCTCTTATTTCACAGCCCGGGGCGCGCGTAAATGGCGGTGCGTATCCCTTCCCTCCTGTCCACCGCGCCCCGCGGCGGGGGGCGCCAGAGCGCGGTGGACCGATTTCCTGACTGTACACGTTTTGTTCTCTGTTCGCAAGATGTTCTCATCGCCGACCAGAAAAAAGGCCGCCCGACGGGGCGGCCTCGGCATTCCTGGGTCTGCCTTGGCGCTAGTGGCAGCGCGTGCACCAGCACTTCCACGGGCGGCATACCCGCGTATAGCCCGCCGGGCAGGTCGGGCCGGCGAACCGGCACGCCACCTGGTCGATCGGCGAGTAGTTCTTGGCCGCGGTCGGAAGCCCTTGCGTGCCTGAGCCCACCGTCGCGTCGGCCTCGAAGCCGAGCGAGCCGGCAAGCACGAGCGCAAAGGCGGCAATCAGCAGAATCGCGAGTCTGCGCATCGTTCCCTCCTCATGGTCAGGGAAGCCCGCCTCCCCCACTGGAACGCGGGGTCCTGCACCGCAACGAGCATAGCGCAGAATTACCCGCGCGTCCCGGGGCGCCCTGCAAATATCACCCGGCGCGTCGCAGCCGGATCATGTCGGTCACGGCCGGCAGCGCAGGCGCGCCGTTCGACAGTTGCCGCACGAAGCCCGCCTTCACCGTCTGCATCAAGGTCTCCTGCACGATCTGGTCGGCACCGTCGCTGTCCGGGAAATAGCCCTCCTGCACCGCCAGGCGGCACAGCTCGTTCTGCTGCAGCGGCCCAATCTCACCAAGCTTGCGCATGAGGAAATCGGCGAGCCGCATTTGCGACGCGCCCTGGCGCAGTGGCGCCGCCGGTGCTGCGGAATGAACCCTGCGCCGGGCGCGCTTGCGCCTGTGAAAACTGCGGCGCTTGCGCCTGTGGACCTTGCAGCGTTTGCGGCTTCTGCTCCGCCGGTTCCGCCTTCGCGTCCGGCGCCGACGACGCGCCGCCGAGCCTCTTGTGCTCGACACCCATCAGCCGGTTCACGGCCTCCAGATTCTCCCTCAAGTCCTTGAGCTTGCCGTCGTGCTCTTGCTTGAGTTGCTCGATGTGCCGTTCGAAATCCGCCTCGGCGGCATTGATCTGGTCCTTGAGCAGGCCGACGCGGTCGCGCAGGTCACCACGGATGTCGCGCATGGAAGTGTCCCCCTTGGTCTTGCAGTTCGCGAAAGCCCCAACGACTAAGGCAGGCGGCGGGTTCCACGCGCGACGGCGCAGGACCGCGGGGCCGCCAACTTTCCCACAGCAATCTGGGCGCCCGCCGCTATGATCGGGCCGAATCGAGCTGAGAGGACGGCATGACAAGCGACTCGCGCGAGATCACATCCAAGGACAAGGCGCTGCTCGTCCTCGTGATCGTCGTGTCGTTGGCGTTCGCGTGGATCCTCTATCCGTTCTACGGCGCCATCCTGTGGGCCGTGATCCTCGCCACGGTGTTTGCCCCGGCCCAGCGCCGGCTCCTCAAGTCGATGCCGGGGCGCCCCAACCTCGCGGCACTCGTCATGGTGATCATCATCGTGACCATCGTGCTGCTGCCGCTCGCGCTCACGGCGGCCTCGATCGTCAACGAGGCGACCAATCTCTACGACCGCATCCAATCAGGCGAGCTCGACCTCGGGCGCATCTTGCAGCGCTTCCTAGACGCTTTGCCGGGCTGGGCGTCGGATCTTCTCGCGCGCGCCGGCGTGACGGACGTGGCCGACATCCAGCAACGCGTGGTGGCGCTCTTGAAAGAAGGCGGTCAGTTCTTCGCAGCGCAGGCGGTGCTGGTCGGCCAAGGGACGGCAAATCTTCTCATCAGCCTGTTCATCATGCTCTATCTGCTGTTCTTCCTGCTGCGCGACGGCGAGGAGATCGCCGCCAAGGTCGCCAAGGCGATCCCGCTCAGGCATGAGGAGAAGGGCGCGCTGTTCGAGAAGTTCGCCGTGGTGGTCCGCGCCATGGTCAAGGGCACGATCCTCGTCGCCATCGTACAAGGCGCGCTTGGCGGGCTCATCTTCTGGCTACTCGGCATCCATGCGCCCGTGCTGTGGGGTGTGATCATGGCGTTCCTGTCGCTGTTGCCGGCGGTGGGCGCCGCGGTGATCTGGTTCCCGGTCGCGATCTACCTGCTGGCGACGGGCGCGATCCTGAAGGGCATCATCCTGATCGCGTTCGGCGCCGGCGTGATCGGCTTGGTCGACAATCTGCTGCGGCCTTACCTCGTGGGCAAGGACACGCGCATGCCGGACTATATCGTGCTGCTCTCCACGCTCGGCGGCATTGCCATCTTCGGCCTCAACGGCTTCGTCATTGGGCCGTTGATCGCCGCCATGTTTATCGCGGTGTGGGACATCGCCGCGGGCGACGCCAGTCCAAAAAGCAAGAAACCTTGAGCTCTACGACGCCGCGGTCTCGCGGACAGGCGCTTTGGTATCGCTCTCAGGCTCTGCAAGCGCCGCGTCCACGGCTTCGCGGTAGCCGTAGCGGTCGATGAAAGGTTTCAAGCGCTCGGCGACTTTGCGCGCGATTGGCTTCGGCAGCCGGTAGGACGACACAACGTGATCTGAGCGGTCCGTAAGGATCGCGCGCATGGGCCCTTCCGCCTCGTCGAATTTATCGATGCCGAGCCGCTCATATATGGAGCGCATCGCCGCAATCGGGTCCTTGATCAGGTCCTCGTAGCGGATCTCGACAAGATTCTGCTCAGGGATCAGGTGCTTGTCCTCCGCGTAGGCTTGCGTGTAGCGCTCGAACACGTCGAGCAAATAATCATCCAACCACGGATCAAGATAGGGCGGGTTGTGCAGGCCTTGCGTGGAACAGAGCGCGCGCCACAGCTTCACCGACGACGGGAACACATCGAGCGGGTTCCGCGCGATGAACACCCAGCGCGCATCGGGAAAGAGCTTGGTCATCACCTTGAGGCGCGCGGCGTTGGCCGGCGTCTTCATGACCAGGCGCTTGCCGTGCCTAAGCTTCAGGCGGCGGTAGAACCACATATATGCGTCGGCCCAGCCCCTCACCTTCTTTTCGGGCAGACCCTTGAAGTCTAGGTAGTCGGTATCGATGGGCCCGCGTCTGGGCCAGGCCCAGGTGAGGTAAGGCGAGCCCTGACCCATCATCATCAAGGCGAACTCTTCTTCCTGCGGGCGGTCGAAGCCGACCGGTACGTCGTCCTGCGGGCGGCGCTTCGGCAGGAGGATCTTGAACACCTTGTCGAGGTGTCCCTCGGTCAGAAGGAAGTGGTGCGGTTGGAAGCATTCCCAGGTCGTGGGGTAAGCGAGATTTGGATCCTCCGAGAAGAGGTCATGCATCAAGGTGGTGCCACTCCGCCAATGTCCGATGACGAAGATTGGCGACTCGTTGTCCATCGGCAGGCTCTCCGCCTGCTTGCCGTACTTCCACTCAGAGACCCATTTGAGCGGCGTGTTCCACGGCACCCAGATGAACAGGGCGAGCGTGTCGGGGATGCAGTTGAGCGTGAAGGAGAAGCGGCCGCGCCAGAACAGACGCATCAACGCCATGAAGCGCATGCCGAACCAGACATAGAGAAGCCTTCCGCCGTAGCGCTCGATGGTGAGCCACGGCATCTTTGGCCTCTTGCGAAATCGGCGGCGCGACGGCTCGCCGTCTTCCTCGGGCGGCATGACCTCGTAATCGGGCACTTAGGGGCTCCGGCTGGATTGGATGTCGCGTCCCGCTTAGACGCGATCGGCGGCCAAGGGAAGCCCCAAAGGGACGCAGTCGTTAGCGGCTTGGCGTGTCCGGCTAGCCCTGGAGCGCGGCCTTCACGGCGGCCGCCAGCTCCTTCAGATCAAAAGGCTTTTGCAGGAACATGAAATCGTCCTTCTCACCGAGGTTGCGGCGGAAGGCATCCTCGGCATAGCCCGAGATGAAGATGATCTTGAGGTCGGGGTTGTCCTGCCTGAGCTGCTTCAAGAGCGTGGGACCGTCCATCTCGGGCATGACCACGTCGCTCACCACAAGATCGACGTCGCCGTCGTGACCCTGGAAGACCTCGAGGGCCTCGGCGCCGGTTGAGGCCTCCAGCACCTGATACCCGCGCTGACCAAGCGCCCGCGCTGCGAAGCTCCGCACCGCATCCTCATCTTCGACGAGGAGCACAGTGCCGCGTCCGGTGAGGTCCTTCGGCTTCTCGGGTTTGCGTTCGGCCTTAGCGGGCTCGGGCGCGGCCTCGGCGCTTTCCACATAGCGCGGCAGGTAGACGCGCATGGTGGTGCCCTCTCCCTCCTCGCTATCGGCATAGATATAGCCGCCGGTCTGCTTGACGATGCCGTAGACGGTAGAGAGGCCGAGCCCCGTGCCGCGGCCGATCTCCTTCGTGGAGAAGAACGGCTCGAAGATCTTGTGCTTCACCTCCTCGCTCATACCGCAGCCGGTGTCGCGCACCTCGATCATCACGTATTCGCCGGGCGGCACGTGGCTTAAGCCCAGCTCGCGCGATTGCAGCTCGCTGACATTGGCGGTGCGGATGGCGAGCTTGCCGCCGCCCGCCATGGCATCGCGCGCGTTGACGGCAAGGTTGATGATGACTTGCTCGAACTGGTGGAGGTCGGCCTTGACCGGCCAGAGATCGCTTGCCTGATCGAGGGTGAGCTCGACGTTTTCACCGAGCAAGCGACCCAGCAGGATGGAAAGTTCCGACAACACATCGCCGAGCTGAAGCACTTGCGGACGCAAGGTCTGTTGGCGCGAGAAGGCAAGCAGCTGACGCACGAGCCCTGCGGCGCGGTTCGCGTTCTGCTTGATGTTCATGATGTCCTGGAACGCCGGATCGGTTGGTCGGTGATTCATCAACAGGAAGTCCGAGAAGCCGATGATCGCCGTTAGCATGTTGTTGAAGTCGTGGGCGATGCCGCCGGCCAGTTGCCCCACGGCTTGCATCTTCTGGCTCTGGGCAATCTGCATCTCTAGAGCGCGTTGCTCGGTGGTGTCGATGGCGTAGGCGATGATCGCCTCGCTCTCGCCGTCCTCCTGCTCGATGGGGCTGAGATAGATCTGGCCGCTGCGTTCGCCGGGGCCGGCAAAGGTGACATCGACGGGCTCAATTAGGCCTTGGCGCGCTGTCGCCGCTTCGAGCGCCTTGCGCAACGCTTGATGGCTTGTCGGCTCGACCAAGCTTTCGAGGCTCGGCTTGGTTTCGCCCTCGGCGTCGGCGCCGAACATGCACACGAAGGCCGAGTTGGTCGCACTGACGACGCCGTTCGCATCGACCGTGGCGATGGCAATGGGCGCCGCATGGAATAGCCGCGCGAATCTGAGCTCGGCGGCGCCCGCCTCCTCGGCCTCACCCGGTCCGCGATTGAGGATCAGCACATGCGCGAGCCCGCTGCCGCGTGGCAGGCGGTGAAGCAAGCGGACCGGCAGATTGGTGCCGTCGGCCTTGACCAGATCGATGTCGAAGTGCCGCGTCGTCCCTTGCGCCTCGCCGCGGCCCGCGCCTGCGATCAACGCGGCACTGTCATGCGACATGATCTGACCAAGCTTGATCTGCCGATTGGCGACGTCGGACAGATCGAGCCCAAGCCATTGCGCGAGCGTGGCGTTGAGATACTCGATGCCACCGCCGCCGTCGGCAATGAAGAAGCCGGCCGGGGCGTTGTCGAGATAGTCGATGGCGGCCTGGACCTTGGCGAAGCTCGTCTCCTCGCGCGCGCGATCTTGCGTGATCTCGTCGACCTGCCACACCACGAGCGCGCCTTTGCGGCCCGAGCGCGGATCGGGCGGCATGGGCTGCACCGAGATACGGAACCAGCGCGGACTGATCCCGGACTCATCCTGCGCCTCGCCGGGCGGCGGCAAGCGGAACTCTTCTTTCAAGCTCCGTCCCTGTTGGGCGGCACGTGCGAGCCGGAAGATCGGCTCAGCCAGGTGCGGGTTGCCTCCAAACGCACGGTCGGGACCCGGCACGGCCGCGTCTTGCTCAAGCCCGAGCAGATCGCGATAGGCGCGATTGGCATAGAGCACGCGCCCGGCGCTATCGGCGATCAGCGCGCCTTGCGGCAGGTTGTCGACGAACGCCTTGGTGAGATCGTTGCGGGCGTGACGCTGGCCGAAATGGAGAATGCCGACGGCGCCTGCGAACAGGCAGAACACGCCGACCACGGCGAGACCGGCGAGAATCGCCAGCACGAACGGCTCGGCGATCTCGCGGGACACCATGGCGAGCCCGACCGCCGCCACCGCGAGGGCAAGCGCGAGCAGCACGACGAGGCCAAGGCCGCTGTCCCGCTCTGAGCGGTCCGCGGCGGGCTCGGCGTAGCGCATGGGCGCGTCAACGTCAGTCATACTCTGGGAAAATACCCGATTCGATTTGTCTTGACCGGAGATTGTCATGGGCGCGACGTCGTGATCGTTAGCGCCTTACCGGTTCTCTCGACGGGCGCCTTGTGGTGAAGTGTGGTAGAGCGGGATTGCCAAGGAGCCATCTCCATGGACTTAGACTTCAACACCCTCATCCTCGGCGTCGCCACCCTTCTCTTCGTTGTCGCCCTCATCGCGCTCATGGTCTGGGCGTTCAGGGCGTTCTTCGGCAAGTCGAGCTCATCTACCTTCCTGCGCCCCCGCGAGAAACGCCTCGGCGTCGTGGAGAGCGCGTCCATCGACGGCAAGCGCAAGCTGCTGTTGGTGCGGCGGGACGACGTCGAGCATCTCCTCATCATCGGCGGTCCGGTCGATATGGTGGTCGAGACGGGAATCAAGGGACACCCGCATCTCGGTCCCCCGCTGGACGACGTGATCATCGCCCAAGCCGAGGGGCGGCCCGGCTCCGACTATCGCAAAACTTAGGCGGGTTTCGAGCGATTTGAATTGACTGTGGCAGAAATATCACGCCCGGTTTCCCTTGAGACGAGCCCCGAACTGGAGTAAATAGTGAATACGGTCTTACGGTCGCCCTATGGGCAGGCGGATGGGAGGACGCCGGTAATTCCACCCGCTCGTATCGTAAGGACGCCGGCAGTTCCCTGCTAATGGTCCGACACCGACTGGCTTTGCCAGTCATGTCAGTCCCCCAAACCTCTCCACTCCCCGCCCTCCAGCGGGGAGTTTTTTTGTCTCCGTTTCACCGGTCGTCGCTAAACTTGCGCGCATGGTTCGTGGACACGCCGTTCTGCCCCTCGCCGCCGTGATCGTTGCTGGAACCGTGGCGAGCGCTCTCGGCACCGAGACCATGCCGCAGGACTTCATCTATCTCCGCGACGTCGCCCCCTCGATCCAGCAGGACATTCGTTATGCGGGTAGCTACAACTTCACCGGCCACAAGATCCCCGGCTACGAGGCGCCCGAATGCGTGCTGGTGCGGCCAGCGGCAGAGGCGCTGAAGAAAGTCGAAGAGGACCTCAAACCGAAAGGCCTCAGCTTGCGCGTCTACGACTGCTATCGCCCGACACAAGCTGTCGCCGACTTCGTCGCCTGGTCCAAAGAGCCGGGCAACCCGCAAACCAAGGCGATGTGGTATCCGAACCTCGACAAGACTGCGCTGTTTCCCAATTACATCGCCACGCGCTCGGCCCATTCCCGCGGCGCCACGCTCGACGTAACCGTGACGCCGATTGGCGCGGCCGAAATGCATCCTCAAGGCGTGAGTTGCACGGCGCCGCAAAAGCGTTTCGCGCCGGACGGCAGCCTCGCCATGGGGACGAGCTTTGACTGCTTCGATGAGAAGGCCAACACCGACGCCTCGGGCCTCACACAAGAAGAGGTGAAGAACCGTGTCCTGCTGCGCGATGCCATGGAGGCGCGCGGCTTCAAGAGCTATCCGTTCGAATGGTGGCATTACACGTTCGAGCCGGAGCCGTATCCCGACACTTATTTCGATTTCCCCATCAAGCCGCGACCCGACGGCGGCAAAGGGTGACAGCAGAAGCGAACGCTCAGCTGATTGAAACCGCGGTGCCTGCGCGGCTCGATCGTCTGCGATGGGGCCGGTTTCATACTCTCGTCGTTGTGGCGCTTGGCATCACGTGGGTGCTCGACGGGCTCGAGGTGACGCTCGCCGGCGCGGTCGCGGGCGCCCTCAAAGAAAGCCCGGTCCTACAGCTGACCAACGCGGAGGTGGGGCTCGCCTCGAGTTTCTATCTCGCAGGCGCGGTGCTCGGCGCGCTTCTCTTCGGTTGGCTCACGGACAGGCTCGGGCGGAAGCGTCTTTTCTTCATCACGCTCGCCGTCTATCTCGTCGCGACCGCGGCGACGGCGTTCTCGTGGAACTTCGCAAGCTTCGCCCTATTCCGCTTCCTGACGGGGGCCGGCATTGGCGGCGAGTACACCGCAATCGCCTCCACCATCCAGGAGTTTGTCCCCGCGCGCTATCGCGGTCATACCGATCTCATCATCAATGGCAGCTTCTGGATCGGCGCGGCGGTTGGCGCCGCCGGCTCCATCGTGCTGCTCGAACCGACGCTTTTGCCACCCGACTGGGGTTGGCGCGCCGCGTTCTTCATTGGCTCGGTGCTGGGCCTCGGCATCCTCGTGATGCGCTCTTGGATTCCGGAGTCGCCGCGCTGGCTGATGACCCATGGCCGCGCGGACGAAGCGCATGAGATTCTCGACCGCATCGAGGATCACCATCGCGCGCGCGGCCATCACGTGCCCGACGAGGAAGCCCCACTGTTCCGCCTCCAGTCGCGCAGCTTCACACCACTCCACGAGGTGTGGGATACGCTGTTCCACGCCCATCGGCGCCGCACACTCGTTGGCCTCGCGCTGATGGCGGCGCAGGCGTTCTTCTACAACGCGATCTTCTTTACCTACGCGCTGGTGCTGACCGACTTCTACGGCATCGAAGCTGACAAGGTCGGCTGGTATCTGCTGCCGTTCGCCGCCGGCAATTTTCTCGGGCCGCTCCTGCTCGGGCGTCTGTTCGACACGGTCGGCCGCAAACCGATGATCGCCATCACCTACGTCCTGTCGGGCGTGCTGCTCGCGCTCACAGGCGCGCTGTTCGCCGCGGGCGTTCTATCGGCGACGGGACAGACCATCGCCTGGACCGTGATCTTCTTCTTTGCGTCGGCTGCGGCAAGCTCCGCCTATCTCACGGTGAGCGAGACATTCCCGCTCGAGATCCGCGCCCTCGCCATCGCCTTCTTCTATGCGGTCGGCACCGGCATCGGCGGCGTCGCGGCGCCGTGGCTGTTCGGCGCGCTGATCGACACGGGCTCGCGCATGAGCTTGTTCGGCGGTTACTTGTTCGGCGCCGCGCTGATGCTTGCCGCTGGCATCATCGCCGCGCGCTACGGTGTCGCCGCCGAGCGCAAGCCGCTCGAGGCGGTGGCCACGCCGTTGTCGGCCAAATAGTTACTCGTCGCGGTAGACGCGTTCGCGCCGCTCGTGGCGCTCTTGCGCCTCGACGCTCAAGGTGGCGATGGGACGGGCATCGAGCCGCTTCAGGCTGATGGGCTCGCCGGTTTCCTCGCAATAGCCGTAGGTGCCCTCCTCGATCCGCTCAAGCGCGGCATCGATCTTGGCGATCAGTTTGCGCTGGCGGTCGCGGGCCCTGAGCTCGAGCGCGCGCTCGGTCTCGGAGGTGGCGCGGTCGGCGATGTCGGCATGCTGGGCCGAGTCGTCCTGGAGATGCTGCAGGGTCTCCTTGGTGGAGCGCAGGATCTCGTCGCGCCAGTTGAGGAGCTTGCGGCGGAAATAGGCCCGCTGCGGCTCGCTCATGAACGGCTCATCTTCCGATGGCCGATAGTCTTCGGGCAGGATCTTTTTCTTCGCAGTCGCCATGAGAGTCATCGTCCAGACGCCATCCGCTTCTTCGTCGTTCGCTCGTCGCCTGCTCCTCTCGACGGTCCGCCTTCAGCGGCCCCCGCCGGGCTGCCCCGTATTTACGGATGCGAATCCACAAGTCAAGACAACAGGCGGGGTTGACAAATGCGCGAAGCACCTTCTCTGCCAACATTGCAAATCCTTCATAATTTGAAGGCAGAGCGGGAACTTAGGAGCCCAGTTCTTGTGCAGTGCACGGTTTCCCACATTTCTGGCCAGGCCTTCCGTCGCGAGCCTTGGCGCGCTATGAGGCGCATGGCACGGGGCACCAGCGCAAAGGACTTCTGAAGCGTGCCGATCTCCACAGTCACGCATGCCGCCGGCGACGCCGTCCGCAATATCGGCGATTTCGCCTCAGGGCTCGTCACGCCCACGGTGAGGCTTGGGGTTACCGGGCTCGCCCGCTCCGGCAAGACGGTGTTCATCACGGCGCTCGTGCACAATCTCATCGCGGCAGGACGCCTGCCTTTTTTCGATGCGGCCGCCGAGGGACGCCTGTTGCGCGCCTATCTCGAACCGCAGCCTGACGAGCTCGTGCCGCGCTTCGAGTACGAGAAACATCTCGCCGATCTCACCGCCGATCCCCCGCGCTGGCCCGAGAGCACGCGACGCATCAGCCAACTCCGTCTGACGCTGGAATACACCTCGACCAGTTTTTGGAAGCGGCAGCTCGGACGCGAGCGCCTGCACATCGACATCGTCGACTATCCCGGCGAGTGGCTGCTCGACCTGCCGCTGCTGCAACTCGACTACGCGGCGTGGTCACGCAACGCCATCGAGCAAAGCCGCGCCAGCGGGCGCGAGTCGATCGCCAAGGCATGGCACAAGGCGCTGGCCCCGGCGAACCCGGATCAGCCCGCCGACGAGGCGCTCGCCGCCGAGCTCGCCGAGGAGTTCAAGACGTACCTGGTCGCGGCGCGTGCCGATCAATATGCATTGTCGACCTTGCCGCCAGGGCGTTTCCTCATGCCGGGCGATCTCGAAGGATCGCCGGCGCTCACCTTCGCCCCGCTCGATACGAGCGACGAGACGAAGTTTCCGCGCGGCTCGCTGTGGTCGCTGATGGAGCGGCGCTACGAAGCTTACAAAAGCTATGTGGTGCGGCCATTCTTCCGCGATCATTTCGCACGCCTCGACCGGCAGATCGTTTTGATCGACGTGCTTGCCGCATTGAACGGCGGCCATGACGCGGTCACCGATCTCGAGCGCGCCATGACCGAGATTCTCGAATGCTACCGCACCGGCTCCAATAGCCTGTGGTCGAGCTTGTTCGCGCCGCGCATCGACCGCATCGTGCTCGCCGCGACCAAGGCCGATCACTTGCATCACGAGAGTCACGACCGGCTCGAAGCCATCCTCGCGCTTCTCACCGACAAGGCGATGCAACGTGCGCGTTACGCCGGCGCTGACGTGAAGGTGCTTGCGCTCGCCGCGGTGCGCGCGACCCGCGAGGGCCGCGCCAAGCGGAGTGGCGAGACGCTCCCCTGCATCGTCGGCTACCCGCTGCCCGGCGAGACGATTGGCGGCCACACATTCGACGGCAACGAGCCTTACGCTATCTTTCCCGGCGACCTTCCGGAGGATCCAAAAAATGCGCTGGAGGGTTGGCAGACGGAGCATGGCGAGATGCGGTTCGTGCGCTTCCGGCCGCCAGATCCCGTGCCCCTCTCTTCCGGCGGCTTCGCGCCGTTCCCAAATATCCGGCTAGACCGCGCCATCCAGGCGCTGATCGGAGACCGCCTCGTATGACCAAGAGCACACGACGGAAGCCCGCGGCATTCCGCGTCGAAGAGGTCGAGGTGTTCGTGCCGCCCGAGCCGACGCCGCCGGCCGTCACGGCGGAGCCTTCGGTGCCCGCCGCACAGGTCCGTGCACTGCCGACGCTCGAGCGTGGTCTGCACTGGGGCAGCATTTTCCTCGGCGCGCTCGGCGGGCTCGTCAGCCTGATCGCATCGCTGTGGCTTTACGACTGGGTGCTGTCGCTCCTCGCACGCGACGACTGGATCGGCTGGGCGGCGGTCGGCTTGCTTGCGGTCCTCCTGTTCGCGCTTCTGATGGTTATCCTGCGCGAGGTGGCCGGGCTGTTGCGCCTGGGCCGGCTCGGCAAGATCCGCCACGAGGCCGACAGCGCCGCGCGTCAGAACGACAAGGACCTCGCGGTCGACGTCACGCGGCGTCTGAAGCGCTTCTATGCCGGACGCGAGGACCTCGCCTGGGGCATGCAGCGCCTCGCCGAGCATGAGCACGACATCATGAACGCGGAGGAATTGCTCAGGCTCGATGAGCGCACCTTGATCGCGCCGCTCGATCCGGTTGCCCGCAGCATCGTCGCGGCGTCCGCCAAGCGCGTGTCGGTCGTGACGGCGGTCAGCCCCAACGCGGTGATCGACATGATGTTCGTCGCGACGCAGAACCTGCGCATGTTGCGCAAGCTCGCCACGCTCTACGGCGCGCGACCGGGCGTCTTTTCGCTCATGAAGCTCGCGCGCATGGTGGTGACCCATATCGTCCTAACCGGCGGCATCGCGCTCGGCGACGACGTGATTCAACAAGTGATCGGGCATGGCTTGACGGCGAAGCTGTCGGCGCGGCTCGGCGAAGGCCTATTCAATGGCGCGCTCACCACGCGTATCGGCATCGCCGCCATCGATGTGTGCCGGCCCCTGCCCTATATCGAGCAGCAGCGCCCGCGTTTCCGCGAGTTGGTCGCCGAGGTCGCCGGAATGCGGTGAGCGGCTCAGCTGAACAGCTTGCAGCCGTCGAGCGACACCTTCTCAGTACGCCCGTCGTCAAAGCGTAAGGTCAGCGTGACTTTATCCGCGCACGCCAAGCCGCCGGCGCTGATGCGGAAGCCGCTCGCCTGATCGCTCGAGGCTTGCGTCTGCGGCAGGATCGCCGGCGTGCTGAAGTCGTAGGTCACGCCGACCAGGCGCCGTCTCACCTCGGCTGGCGGATCAAGCCACAGCTCGAAATGATAAAGCGGCCGCTGCCGGTCCGCGCCCTTGATCTCGGTCACCTTCGACTTGACCCACGCGCCGACGTCGGTCCCTTCCGGCAGACGGACCGGCGCGCCCGCGACCTTGGACGGCTTCGCCGCACCTGTTGTCTCCTGCGTCGGCTCAGGCGCCTCTGCGATCGGCCCGAACGGCACGGGCTCCACGGCATCCCAAGGAAGCTCCTCGCGCGCTTTGGAGAACGCAGCGAAGGCCTTCGGCTTGGCCTCGTCGTCTTGCTGCTCCGGCGGGCGGTTCCAGATCAGCTCGCGAGGAATCTCGCTCAAGCCCGAAAGGTTCGGTTCAGCGTCGGGCTTCGCTTCGGCGTCCGGCAGCGATGGCGCAAGCGTGGCCATGTGCGGTGCAGTCATATGCGGTGCAGTCTTGGCAGCCGGCACTGGTGTCGGCTTGGCCTCGTCGGCCTCGTTCAACTTGCTGATGATGGTTTCGCCGCCGGCCAAGATTTCAGGCTTGGACAAGGCTTGGCTGCTCTCGTCGCGCGGCGCGCGATCACCGGTGGCGAGGGACAGCGCGCTCACGAGCACGGCGACACCGACCAGCAGCCCGATGCCGAGCATCACAGGGCCACGGTGGGTTCCGATCGATAGGTGCTTTCCCTCAACAAGCCGCATGTTCGCAAACGCCCCCTCTCTTGCGACACCTCAACCATACCCCTCGGGATGAGCGCGGGGAACGGCTCGCTTGCAGGAAATTGCCTCGCCTTTTCAAGGGTCGCGCCCCCCTCTCGCGTGCCGCTTCGCCGGCTTCCGGTGAATATCGGGGATAATCGATTCGTTCCCCATGCGGTTCCGCACCGCTCATGTATCCTTCAATGTGTGAGTTGGCCGGTTGTGGAAGGTGCCGGTGGAGAAATCCAGCGGTCCCGGGAAGCACCGGAAGGACTCACAAGGGCAAGGCAAGCCCAAGGTCGTTCAGTGCCATGGACGGCTTAAAGGCGGTGAGAAGCGTAGCGCGAAGTACCACGGTTTGGCGGCGTTGCCGCAGTACCGTGCGGTGAAGTCGACAGGGTTCTTTGCGCAAGCGGACTCATCGCTAAATGGCTCCAGCCAGGCCAAGGCCGGGGTCACGTCGTAGCAACGCGACGCTAAACAAGGACCGTGGTCAGGTCACGATGCCGCCGAGTGGGCAACCAGGAGGCTGGCGCGTGACCAGAGGCCGAAAGGTCTCGCGGCGCCGACCAATCGTCCCGAACGGGCGTGAGGCTCGACATCGCAACAGGGAGGCGGGGCCCCAAAGCTCCGCCTTTCCTTTTTTGTGCGCTGTTCGGCCCCTGCCCCCACCCCTTTAGCTGCTCGCGCGCTGCCGATAAGATCGCGCCGCCATGGCACGGACCGCTTCCCGTCTGCTCATTTGCGCGGCCGCCGCGGCGGTCATGCTCGCTGCGTTGTCGGCGTGCGGCACCGTGGGCAGCCTAAGAGGCTCCGACGAAGGCGCCTCAAGCGAGAAGGAGGCGGCCAACGTCAAGCCGGAAGATCCCTTGGCGCGGCCGACGCAAATCGGCTGGACCTCGGCGCGGGCGACGCGCTGCGGCTTCATCTTCAGCCCCGATCAGCTGCGGGCGAACTATCTCGCGTGGGAGATGAGCGTCGGACACTCGGAAGCAGAGATGCGAAAGATCGAGAAGGCTTACGACTACACGCGTGAGTCGGTAACCGAGACGATCAAAGACAATCCGACCTATTGCAACAAGGAACGGACCGACCAGATCCGAATCGATCTCAACCGCTATCTCTCAGGCGATTACACGCCGAACGCGCGCATGGCGCGCTAGCGCGGGCCTAGTCGAGCCCGCTGTTCACCGGGGTCTGGGGCTTCGGCGCGGTTCTGAGCGGGGTTACCGGCTCAAGCTTGACCTTGGTGGCGATGCGCATCAGCAGCGGTTCGTCCACCTCGCCCGCCAAAAGATATGAGACGCCATCCTCGGACCAGGTCACGGTATCGATCGCCCCGTATTGCTGCTCCACGAGCGCCTCGCTGCCCTTACCCTTCTTCGCATAGAGCGCAAGTGGCGCACCTTGCGCGCCGAGATAAAGAATCTGCGTGAGAGGCTCGTCGGCGAAGCGCAGCACTTGCGCCCGCATGAAACGGAAGCCTTGCGGATCGAGATTGGGAAGCTTGAGATCGGCGCCGAGAATTTGCGAGAGCTGGAAGGCGATGAAGTCCGGATTGGCCTGGCTCTCGAGCCCGACCTCCAAGCTTTCGCGGCTGAGAAGGGCTTGCGCGCGCGTAACCTCTTCCTGCCAGCCCGACACCGCAAGCGTCGACGAAGACGCGCCGTCGGTTTGCGACCCAGGCAGCGAAAGCGGCCAGCCGTATCCGGCGACCGCAAGCGCGATCGCTGCGACAATGCCGATAGCGGCCATCGCCATTTTGACGACGCGCCACTCGATGACGAGTCCCTCTTGCTCCGGCGCCGATGCCGCGGAGACATCGAGCTCCTCGCCGGCCAGGATTGCCTCGAACGCCGCCTCGAGGCGGCTGTGCGCATGCTTCAGCGCATCGACGCGGGCGGCAAGAACGTCGTCCTGGTCGAGCACTCTCTCGACGGCGCGAAGCTGTTTGCGCGCGAGTTGACCATCGACATAGGCAACGAGCAGTTCATCGCTGAGTTCGGTCATGGTGAGTCTCTGAGCCCTTCGGGATAGAGGGTTTCGACGATCGCCGCGGCGGGCGCGGGCGGACGCTCACTCAGACGGTCGGCAAGGGATCCACTGATGCGGATGAGTCGCGCCGCGATCGTGTCCGGAGGAACGTCGAGCACGTGAGCCGCAACCTCGTGGTCCAACCCTTCGCCGTAAACGAGAAGCAATGTAAGGCGCTGCTGCGCCGGAAGATGGCCGAGGAAGGTGACGATCGGCGAATCGAAATAGCCGTCGACTTCCGGATAGAACAATTCGCCGAAGCGCGCTTCGTCGATCTTGGCCTGCTCCATCGGTTCGGCGTGGTCGCGCAGCTCTTGCAGCCAGTAGCGATAAATCTCGCCGAATGCCCAGACATCGAGCGCGGTGCCCCGCTGGTAGCGATGTTGCTCGGCAAGCATGGCTTGCAGGGCGCGGCCGAGCAGGCCTTTGCCCTCGTCGCGCGCGCCGACGAGCACGTCGGCGAAGCGTTTCAGCCTCGGCAGCATGGCAATGAGGCCGGGCCTTATGGAGTCATGGAAGTCTTCTGCCTGCACACCTCGTTCCCCGCCGCTTGGGTCAGTGCTGGCCTTGCGCGCGGGTCCCCCTCGCGAATCAATAGGATAGCACATTCATCCGGCACCTAGACGTTAGGCCAGTCCAAAAAGCGCTTGCTTCATAGGCCAAGGTGCCCAATCTTTGCGCATAGGGGGGATTTGCCCATGACGGTCGTGCCCCACGGCTCAGATCAATCCGAGTCGGAAGCCGTTGGCCAAGTGCGTCGGCGTGCTAAGGGGACCGGTGCGGCCGTCTTATCCCGTGCAAAGGACACAACGAACGCGATGCCGCCACGTCGCGGCAGTTGGCGGGACCGTCTCTCAGGACGCATCGCCGAGATCGCCGACAAGACATCGAAGCAAACGAAGAGCGCCACCAAGGTCGGGCTTGCGCGCGCCGCCGAGTATGGCCGC
Source organism: Hyphomicrobiales bacterium (assembly GCA_041397675.1). GTDB lineage: Bacteria > Pseudomonadota > Alphaproteobacteria > Rhizobiales > Methyloligellaceae > Methyloceanibacter. The sequence continues at coordinate 115,163 of JAWKWG010000006.1, forward strand.
GACAACGTGCTGCCCGAGATCGAGCAGGCGCGCGCGAAAATCAAAGAGCACGCCAAGCCGGAACAGCTGAAGAAGGACTATCAAAGCGTCCTGCATTGGCTGCACGAGAGCGTGCTCGATCCGCCGAAGGAGCAGTTGTTCTTCACTCCGACGAAGGATCCGGTCGCGCTTTCCGGCCTCACCATTCGCGGCAGCAACCGAGAGCACGGCCATCCCTACCGGCCAAGCCCTTGCCAGTTGTTCGAATGGACGCTTGCCGCGATCGATCACGATTTCTCGCGGCTCACCTTCGTCGACTACGGCGCGGGCAAGGGCCGCGTCATGTGTCTCGCGTCAGAGCATCCGTTCGCGGCGGTCGCCGGTGTCGAGTTCGCCGAGGAGCTGCACGACGACGCGCAGATGAACATCGCGCAGTATCCGCGCTCGCGCATGAAGTGCCGCACTGTCGAGTGCGTGCTGGAAGATGCGAGCCAGGTCGGGCTGCCGGCCGGCGAGTCCGTCAACTATTTCTTCAATCCGTTCTCGCGCGAGGTCTTCGCCGAGGTCCTGAACAACATCGTCGTGTCGTATCGCAAGACGCCGCGGCGCCTTTACCTCATCCTGGTCGATCCCGTGGCGACCGACCTCGTCGATGCGAGCGGCGTATTCATGCGTCTGGAACTGCCCGTGCAGGAGCGTCTCAAGGTGCGGCTGTTTAGCCCGTACGAAGTCGCGATCTACCGCTCCCTCGCCTAACCCGCCTCACTTCACGCCAAGCTTCTTCTGCAGGCTCGACGACGAGGTCGTGTACTGGAAGATCAGCTTCTTGTCGGGATAGATGTATTTGTGGGCCTGCTGCGCCATCAGCGCCGCCTCGTGGAAGCCAGAGAGGATGAGCTTGAGCTTGCCGGGATAGGTGTTGATGTCGCCGATGGCAAAGATGCCCTTCTCGCTCGTCTCGAACTTCTCGGTATCGACCGGGATCAGGTTCTCCTCGAGATTGAGTCCCCAATCGGCGACGGGGCCGAGCTTCATGGTGAGACCGAAGAACGGCAGCATCACCTCGGCCTTCTGCTCGAACGTCGCACCGTCGGCGCCTTTGACCGTGACGCCTTCGAGCTTTCCGTCGGCGCCGTGCAGTTCCGTCACCTGGCCGAGCTTGAAGGAGATGTCGCCGCCTTCGACGAGCTCGAGCATTTTCTGCACCGAGGCCGGCGCGGCGCGGAATTCTTGGCGGCGGTGGAGCAAGGTCAGCGACTTGGCGACGGGCTGAAGGTTCAAGGTCCAGTCGAGCGCAGAGTCGCCGCCGCCGACGATCAAGACGTCCTTGTCTTTGAAGGCGTCCATCTTGCGCACCGAATAGAATACGGAGGTGCCTTCGTAGGCCTCGATGCCGGGAAGCGGCGGACGCTTCGGCGTGAACGAGCCGCCGCCTGCGGCGATGATCACGACCTTGCACTCGAACACGGTGCCCATGTCGGTGGTGAGACGGAAGGAGCCGTTCAGCCGCTCCAGGGACTCGACCCGTTGGCTGAAATGAAACTCGGCGCCGAACGGCTTGATCTGATCCATCAGCCGGTCGGTCAACTCCTGACCGGTGACGACGGTGAGTCCCGGCACGTCGTAGATGGGCTTCTCGGGATAGAGCTCGGCGCATTGGCCGCCCGGCCGGTCGAGAATGTCGATGACATGGGCTTTGACGTCGACTAGGCCGAGCTCGAACACGGCAAACAGCCCCACCGGGCCTCCCCCGACAATCACCGCATCGGTCTTGATCACTTCAGACATAGCGCCTCAGAACTGCTTTTCAGGAATCCGGACCTTGAGGCCATCGAGCGCCTCGGTCACCTTGATCTGGCACGAGAGCCGGCTCGACGGACGGACATCGAAAGCGAAATCGAGCATGTCCTCCTCCATCTGCTCCGGCTGACCCGTCGGCTCGCGCCACTCCTCTTCGACATAGACGTGGCAGGTTGCGCATGCGCACGCGCCGCCGCACTCGGCAGCGATGCCGGGAACGGAGTTCTTCACCGCCGCCTCCATCACCGTCATGCCGGGCTCCGCCTCGACAACATTCTCGGTTCCATCGGTCTGGATCAAGGTGATCCTGGCCATGACATTGGCGCGCTTAAAAACGTGATCCGATCTCGGGAACCGGGCGACGGAGGGGGCTCGCGCCCGAAGGATGGCGCGAGAAGGAGGGCCCGCTCGCGGCCCGTGCTCTATAGGGCAATTGAAACCACGAGGCCAGTGCAGCTTTTCGCGGCGGATTGGCGCTGTTCGAGGATTAAATCCTACCCTTCAGCGAGGGATTAGGATGACGTACCCTACCGTTACCCACGCTTCAGCAGCGCAGAGATGTAAGCCTCGGCTTCGCGCAGCGACGCTTCGATCTCGCTGATCTGCGCCGCACGAAACTGGACCAAGCCGTCGCCTTGCAGTGCCTCGGCGCGCTCGGCGGCCTGGGCCGCACGCCACGCGCCGACGGCTCGCGCCGATCCTTTGAGTGAGTGCGCGGCTTCCTTCCAAGCCTTGTCGGACAGCGCGGCCTTGAGCTGCTCGAGATAGAGCACGGACTGGGTGCAGAAGAGCTCCAGCACCTCGCGTTCGAGTGCGCGCTCGCCGAGGGTGTAGCGGGCCAAATGGGTAAGATCGACGGGCTGAGAGGGCGTTTTGCGCTGCCCGGGAGCCCCAAGGGGCTCCTGTTTCACGGCCGGGCTGCTCGCCATGAGGTCCTCTTCCCCTGTTCGCCGCGCGGCTATGTCCCGACACTGCAACCGGAAATCGTCGTTGGGCAACCGCAGCGCCCTCTTGCTTACGCGATTCGGCCCCGACACGCAGCAAATTTGCTTTGCAATCGTAATAGGTTAACGGGCGTTAACCCAAGCTACCGATTCAGCTTTTTTTAGCCCTAAAAATTCGTTAACGATGTTGGGAGAGGGGGAAAAGCGTTGGGGGCTCTTCCGGTTAGTGTTTCTTCCGGAAGTCGATGCGGTCCTCGCAAAACGCGCCGCGCCGCTGTTCGTGGGGATCTCGGTCGGGGGCGTACATTTTCTCCCATTTTTGAGTCCAGTGGTGCGAGGAACGCGTGATGGCGCAGGAACAAGCGAAGTCGCCGCCTGGGAAACCAGAAACCGAATCCAAAGAAGAAACCAAAGGGCCCCTCGAAGGCATGATGAGGGGCAGCCAATCCAAGGGGAAATCGGACGAGGCCCCGGCCCTTGAGCGCCGTTCTGACCTGCCCAGGCGTTCGAGCTTGGCTGAGCGGCTCAAAGCCGAGCAGCGCAAGCGCGACGAATCCAAACGCGACGAGCAAAAGCCGCAAGATTTCAAAGCGCCCCGCGAGGAGCTCAAAGCGCCGCGCGAGGAACTCAAGGCTTCACCCAAAGAGGAGAGCAAGCCGCTCGACTTCGCCCCTGAGCGGGAGCGCGAAACGCCTCCCTCGCCTTCGCCCAAGCATCTCACGCGCACGCGCCGCCCTGCCGGCCCGCCACCGCAGCGCCGGCTCGCGCCGCCGGCGAATGACGACGTTCCGTCCATCGGCGGCCTAATCTTCGCACTCCAGCAGAGGCCCTCGCGCACGCCGTTCCTCGTTGCGCTCGCCGCTTCCGTGGCATGGTTCATCATCGGCGGCCTCTTCGCCTTCGGCATTGTCTCAGACCAGATCTCGAGCGGCTCGTTCATGAGCGCCTCGGTGCTCTGGGCCCTAGCCGCGATTCTTCTGCCGATCGTCCTGTTCTGGTTCTTGGCGCTCCTCGTCTGGCGCGCCCAGGAACTGCGCCTCATGGCTTCAGCCATGACGGAGGTCGCTGTCAGGCTCGCCGAACCCGACAGACTTGCCGAGCAGTCGGTCGCTTCGGTTGGTCAGACGATCCGCCGCCAAGTGGCGGCCATGAACGACGCCATCTCGCGGGCTATCGGCCGGGCGAGCGAGCT